>CAZRDB010000023.1:0-12255 GCA_964598695.1 uncultured Armatimonadia bacterium | reverse complement strand
AGGTGGGCGACCAGCGCGCCGCATTCGCCATCCTCGTCGAGTAACATGCTCACGTGGGCCATCAGCAGCGCCGTCTCGGAATCGGGCCCGTGGATCAGGTAGCTGTCGCTCGTCCGAGCGGCGGCCGGCGCGACCAGGCGGATGTCGTCGAGCAGCGCGCTCAACCGCTCCCGAGCGAACGCGCGCAGGTCGCCGAGGTTCTCGAGCATGACCTCCGCGGCCTCGTTCAGGAGGAACTCGCCGGTCGCGACGGGCACGCAGATCGCGGCCTGCGTCATGTTGCCCTCGGCGGCCCGACGCCAGATGTTGAGCTTCTCGGCCGCCTGCCGCACCCGCGCGCGGGCCTCGGCGGCGGAGTCCTCCAGGTCGCGGTAGATCCGCGCGTTCTCGATCACGATCGAGGCCTGCGAGCTGAGCGCCTCGAGCACACGGACGTCGCCCGCGGTGAAGCCGTCGCCGCCCTGCTTGTTGACCAACTCCACAACGCCGATGGCCTGCTCCCCCAGTTGCAGGGGGACCGCAGCCAGGTTGCGGGCGGGGAGCGCGGCCGCCTCCGCGACCTCCCGCAGCCATCGCGGGTCGCTCTCGGGATCATCGACCGTGAGCGGACGTCCCGTCTGCGCGACCCACCCCGCGATCCCCTCGCCGGGCGCGAGGGTGAAGGCGTGGATCCGCTCCGAGCCCGGGCCGCGGGCGACGGCGAACTCCAGGCGGCCGGTCGCCGAGTCGAGCAGCAGGATCGAGCCGGCCTCCGCGCGCGCGAGGTCCATCGCGACCTCGACGACCGCCACGAGGATCTGCGTGAGATCCATCGTCGCATGGAGCACCTGGGCCAGGTCCTGCAGCAGGTTGAGGCGGAGCGACAGGCCCTCCTGCTGGGTGCGCTCGGCCTCGACGCGGCCCTCGACGTAGCGGCCGATGCTGCGCACCGCGGCATCGTCGAGCGAGATGAAACGGAGCGGGAGTGCCCAGCGGCCCTCCTCGGGACCGGTGAGGCAGCGGACCACCTCGGCCACCACCGTCGACGGCTCGTGCATGGAGGGGATCGGCAGATCGACCTCGATCAGCGCGCCCCCCTCGAGCGGCTCCGTCGTGGAGATCTGCGCCCCGGACATCGACAGGCACGACATCAGCGCCGCACGGTTGGGGCCGAGCCGGGAGTCCTCCGCCACGGCCCGGTACGCCACCGCCACCGGCGCGGCGACCCGCACGTAGCCGCGCTTCTCGCGCAGCCGGGCGAGGAGGTCGCGGTCGCGCTGGCCGTAGTTCAGCTCGGTGCTCATGCTTCCCACCAGGCTCCGATCGGCCGGCGCCAAGGCCGCTGCCCCGGGCCGACTCGCCACCACCGGGCCGGCGCCCATCGGGGGCGACGCGGCTGCCCCTTACTTGGGCACGCGACGCCGGAATCCTGCCCCGACACGCCGGCGGCGGCGCAAGCTTGGGGCAGGTGAGACCGACGACCGCCCGAATGAGGGGGCAATGAGAAGGGAGGTGGCCTGTTGGCCGGCTTCGTCTGCCCAGCCTGTCACCAGCCAATCGATCGCGAGCATACCGCTTGTCCCCACTGCGGCCAGCCGTTCGCGTGGGACCAGGTCCCCGCCGCGTGGTTCCAGATCGCGGGGATGGCGCCGCCCACCCCGCAGCCGCCGATCCCGGCTGCCATGGTCGAGGGCTCGGCCCCCGCTCCCGTCGCGCCCCCTCCCCCGATCGTCGCGCCTCCGGCGCCCGTTCCGCCCCCACCGCCCGCGCAGGGGCTTCCGAGCACGCCCCCCTGGCTGGGCGCCACCGAACCGGTCGAGCCGACGGCCTCGGTCACCGCACCCGCGCCCTTCGGCCAGCCGCCGACCGCAGGACCCATCGCCTACCCGGGACTGCCGGGTACCCCGATGGGCCCCGGAGGCCCCATGGCCGCCGGGCAGCCCGCGCGCGTCCGCAAGGGCATCAGCCCCTTCATCGCGATCATGCTCGCGGTGCTCGCGATCGCGATCGCCTATGTGCTGGTGTGCGTCCTGGCTCCCTCGGTGCTCGAGAAGACAGGGGTCCCGAACCTGATCAGCCCCGCCAAGCCGGCCTCGCTGCTTACGACCTCGGCCTCGGCCCGCAGCAAGGGTGACGGCAAGGGTGCAGAGAGCCAGCCCGCGCGCGGCGAGCCCCGCAGCCCGGGTGCGGACGCCGCACGCCGCCGGGAGCGCCCCCCGCGCCCGACGGCGCCGCCCAGCACCACCACGACCACCCCATAGCGGAGCCCTCGGAGAAGCAGAACGGCCCCGCCCCCGAGACGGGAGCGGGGCCGTCGCACGTACGGGAAGGCCCCTACCGCGCCGTGCGGCAGTAGGCCGAGATCTCCTGGATCGTCGGCACGTCGCTCGCCTGCCGGACAACCAGTCGGAGGCGGCGGGCCGTGACGGGCTCACCCAGGTCGATCCTGCGCCGCGCTCCGAGGCCGGTCCCCTCGGCGACCGCCTGCCACCGGCCGTCCCGCTCGGCCTCCAGGACCCACCCGCGGACACGGTAGCCCTGCACGATCGCCTCCTCGACGACGACGGTGTCAACCGCCGTCGGCTCGGGCCACGCCAGCTCGAGCCATGCACCCGCGGTCTCGCCCTTCCCGCTGTTCCAGCGGGTAGCGGGATCGCCGTCGTTGGCATTCTCCGGCCCATAGTCGGGCCCCCAGGCCGAGGAGGCCGCAGCGATCGCCCGACGCGCGAGGTCGTCGGGGAACCCGGTGCGGAAGCGCACCGTGACCGCCACCGGCTCCTCCGAGCCGGCCCGCAGCCGGAGGACCCCGGTGAACTCCGTCGCGGCGGGGAGCCCCTCCGTCGAGACCTGGAGCACGACGACAGCCTCCGACGGCGCCGGGCCCAGGCTCCCCTCGGGCGCAAGCCCGCACCACGCGGGAGACTCCTCGACCCGCCACGCCACGGACTCGGGGCCGAGGCTCAGCAGTGGCAGCGAGGCGGACGCCTCGGCGCCCGGACCCAGCTCACCGAGGTCGATCTCGGTCACGGCCGGCGCGAGTGCGGCCCCGGTCCGAGGGGCGAACTCCACCGTCCACCGCACGGCTCCCGCCGCGGTGGCCGGAAGCGTGACGTGGGCGACCGGCCCCACGTAGGTCACGGTCGGCGTCCCCGCGCTCGAGCGGCAACCCGCGACCCGCCAGCGGCCCGCGTGGAACGCCAGGGAGTACGGATCGCCGGCAACGAGGTGGGTGGAGCGTCCGGCGAGGGTCCAGCCTTCCCCCGTGGCCTGCTCGCGCACGCTCTCGAGGTCGAGCCCGCCCTGCGTGATGTGGCGCGCGGTCGAGAGCAGCATCGGGCGGTCGCCCTCGGCGCGCCGAACGCTGTAGAGCCGTCCCTCATACGGCTGCAAGGCGACGGGAACCAGGCCGTCGGCAGGGAGGCAGCCGACGTACGTCCGCGCCCAGGCGTCATAGACGTGGTAGCGCCCCGGCGCGAGCCCGAGACGGCCCAGGTCGAGGACCTTCTCGGCCGGGGCGCCCTCGTAGTTGAACAGGCCGACGGCGTCCCACTGGCCGAACTCCCGGCGGATCTTCAGGTCGAATGTGTCGTAGCGCTGCCAGTCCTCGATCTGGTACAGGTTCGCGGGGCGGATATCGGCGTTGGGCATCCCGCGCTGCCACACGTAGGCGGTCTCGGCGGGCACCTGGCTCCACAGGTCGTCGGTGAGGAACTGCTGCCCCGTGAGCGTGCGGGCCTGGGTATTGAGCCGGACCCGCTCGACCGTCGCGTGGGCCAGGTTGGCGGCGGCGTCCGGGTCGCACCACCAGGCCACGTTGTTGAGGTAGTTCCAGCGGATCACGACGTCGATCGCGTGCGGGAAGTCGCCCGTGTCGCCGCCGGTGCGCGAGCCGTCCAGGATCCCGATGCCCTCGACCGGAGTGCCCCAGCAGCCGTTGATGAAGCGATCGGCGCCGACCGCGGCGCGCCCGATGCGCAGGCCCTCGCGGTACGACTCCACGCCGTCGGCGTCCTTCGCCCGGGCGTAGGCGGCGACGACCTCCGGCTGGCCGTCGATCTTGAAGAACTCGAAGCCCCAGGTCTCGCAGACCTTCTCCCACCAGCGGCCGTACCACGCGCGGACCGCCTCGGTGTTCGTCACATTCAGCGTGCGGCCGTGGTAGATGATCCCGCCGAATGTGTTGAGCGCGGCGCCGTCGGCGCCGTGGAGGAACCACTCCGGGTGCTCGGATTCGAGTTCGTTCGGCGCGACGGTGAACGGGGTGAACCAGACGCCCGGGATCATCCCGCGGGCACGGATGGCCTCGGAGAGCCCGCGCATCGTCGCGTCGCTCCGCTCGTCGTAGCTGTCGTCGAGCTGGAAGATGAGGCTGGGGTCGTACGGCAACAGGTGGTCGCGCGCCCAGTCCAGCTCGGGCGTGAGCCGGTCGAGGGTCTGCGCCGGCCGCACCGTGTAGGCGCGGATCCCGTACCAGGTCATCGCGACGCACGGCGCCGTCTTCCAGTAGCTCCGCTTGCTGAGGGGGGCGTAGTAGCGGATCCCGAGCGTGTCGCGGTAGTAGTGGCGCCGGACCCGGAGGTCGAGGTCGGTCGTCCCCGGCTCGAGGTCGACGACGAGCCGGTAGCCCCCCGCAGCGCCGCCCGCCGGCTCGAAACGCGCACCGGGTCCGGTGACCGTCACGGCAAGGTCGCGGTTCCGGTCGAACAGGGTGCGCGCCCCCGGTACCGCGGCGTGGCCGAGGGTCAGGGTCAGGACGCTTCGGTCGCCCGCGCGGTCGTCGCGCGCCCAGCCGAGGATCGGGTCATCGCCCATCGTCGCCGGACCCTCGAGCCGCAGGCCCTCGACGCCGGCCGGGACGTTGAGCGCAAGCCGCACGTGGCCTGCGGGCGTACCGACCGTCGCGCGCAGGCTGACGCCCCGGCCGTACCGGGCCGTCAGCGTCGCGCCATCGGCCGAGAGGCTGGCCTCGCGCGGCGCGCCCAGCCCGAGCGAGAGCGGGCCCGCGATCGCGCCCTCCTCCGCCGCGAGCAGCGCGAGGTCTCCCGTCGCGTCGTCGAGGCGGATCTCGAGCCCCTCGGCCCCGGCGGAGGCCGCTTGGGCGGTGGTCGCGACCAGGCAGAGCAAGAGCAGCGCGAGCAGACGCCCGCGCCCGTACCAGAGCCGACCAGCCATGCCTCAGTCACCTCTCGGAGAGACGGCGCGACCCGGCGGAGCCGCCGTCAGGGACCCATGAACTGCCCGTCGACCAACACCGTCACGCGGTTGTCGGACACGCGTCGGAGCGTGACGGTGCGCTCGCCAAAGCGGTAGCGGATCTCGTCGGACGGCACGAGCCCTCCGACGAACTCCTTGTAGACGTCGAAGTAGCCGAAGTCGTCGGTCAGGACGAACCGCCCCTGGCCGCGCGGGCAGCTCTTCACACCCTCGGTCCAGTCCTCGAAGCCGCGCGCGCGGAGCAGCGGTCCCCAGGCGATGCACAGGGCGCCCTCGTCGACGCGGCGACGGACCGCCTCCCACGTCGTCTCGCTCAGCTCCGTGCCGGTCACGAAGAGCAGAGGGATCCCCCGGAGCCGCTCGTAGCCGACCTTGTGGTCGAAGACCACCGCCCCGCGCAACGGGGCGAAGAAGGGGTGCGACTCCGCCTGGAACGGCCGGGTCAGGTAGGACTGCGTCACCGCATCGGCCACCGGGCGCTGGTAGCCGGTGGGGGCGACCCAGGTCTTCATGTAGGTGATCCCGTCGCGGCCGGTCTTGCCGCCCGTGAGTACGTTCCAGAGCCCGAGCCACGCCTCGGTGTCGCGGCTGCTGTGGCACCGCGTCGAGCCGAGCAGGTGGTCGGGCCAGCCGCTGCTGTACCGTTGGCCGTAGCAGCCGTCGTCGAAGCGCACGATCGCCATCTCCGGCTGTACGTCGCGGAAGCTCCACGGCCGCGGGTGGCTCGGCACGTACTCCCGGCAGAACCACCGCAGCACCTCCCCATGCGGCGTGAGCTGGAACGTCGACTCGGAGGTCTGGCTCATCAGCGAGAAGGGGATCCCCGCGCGCCCGGCCGGGCGAAGGTTGTAGCCGGCGCCCTCCACGTAGACCAGGTCGACGCCCAGCCAGTAGGCGAGCAGCAGGTTGCCGCGGAACTCCTCGGGGTCGTGGCCGGGGACCAGGTCCCAGAACCACAGGTCGCAGTCGGCCCACAGCGGGCGGTCGTACTCGAGCGCTGCGCCCATGCCGATCGCGAGGCTCACCGGCGAGTAGGACTCCTTCGCGATCTTCGGGCACGGCGTCCAACCCGCCTCGGCGGCGGCGTGCAACAGCACAGGGAAGACGTGCGTCGCCGTGACGGGGCAGCCCAGCGCGGCGTAGCGCTCGGCCACGCCCCTGTAGGCCGCCACCACCTGCTCGTAGGCCTCCGGAAGGCTCGCGGCCTGCGATGTGTCGACCAGCCCCGGAAGGCCCCAGTGGTGGAGCACCCCGACGTGCTCGATCTCATCGAAGACCACGCCGCGGAAGCGCGCTCCGCGCTCGGCAGCCGCCCGAACCTGGGCCTCGGGGGGCTCGTGCATGTGACAGGCGATCGAGAGGTCGAGGCCGAGGTCGTCGCAGAGCCCGAGCAGCGCGTCGCTGACCTGCTCGGGGGGGAGGTCGCCCGCATCGGGCGCCGTGTTCACGTAGTAGTTCAGGTAGCCGATGCCCATCTCGCGGAGCGCGGCCTGCACGGCCGGGCTCACGGGGGTCTGGTTGGGCATCTCGATGCCGACGCGGAAGGCGGGCGGCGCCGGCTGCGCGATCGCGAGCACGAGCGGGCCGAGCACGGACAGCATCGGGCACCCACCTATCGGGGCGAGGGGCTCCGCGGAGCCCCGGGGGCGGCAGCGGCCGGCTCGCTCGCGTGGGACTCGCCGCTCTCGCTCGCCGCGCGACGCAGGATCGTCTCGACCCTGCGCATCGCCTCCGACTCGGCGGCGGTCGGCGGAGCGTACAGCTCGCGCGTGTCACGGATGCTCGGGAGGATGCCCAGGCCCACGCACAGGAACAGGACCACGGCGATGGCGCCGAGACCCCAGAGAAGACCGACCCACGAGCGGCCCGGCTCGCGCTGTGTCGCGGCGCTGTAGGCCTCGGCCCTGCGCGCGAGGCTCGCGTACGCGCCGGGCGCCGGATGGGGCGCGGGACCGGTCGGCGGCGCGCGGTGAGCGATCGCGGCGCCACACGAGGGGCAACTCTGGGCGTCGTCCGGCAGCGCGGCGCCGCAGTGGGGGCAGTGCATCGAGTGCCGTGTCCTTCCCGTGCCGCCCCGCTACGCGCCGGGCACGGTCACGATGAGTTCCTGTCGGGCCGTCTTGCCGCCCAACTGGACCGCGATCGCGCCGGAGCCGGTCGAGCGAGCGAGGAACTCCACCGTGCCGTCGCCCGCGATGGTGAGCGTCCCCACGTCGCCCTCGACCACCCACTGAGCGTCGATAGCGGGGATGTACCGGCCGTCGCCGTCGAGGCCGTACGCAACGAACCGCTGCCGGCGGCCGCGGTCGATCTTGAGCTTCGTGGCCGGCGCGATCGCGACGCTGCGCACATCGCCGGCAGGCTTGTCGACCACGGAGAGGTAGGTGAGCGCCGTACGCCCCGTGGTGAGTGAGGTCGAGACGCGCACCTCCTCCTCGGGCTCGGCGGGGGCGGTGTAGACGCCCGTCTCGGATTCGACGCTTCCCCCGCCCTCGACGACCGACCACGTGGCGCTCTCCGTGCTTACGACCCGGCCGCTCTCACGGTCGATCGAGACGATCACGAACGGCGCCGAGGCCCCCGGCGGCAGCTTCAGGTCCTGCGGCACGACCTCGGCGGAGGGGGCGTTCTCGGCGATGTTGCCGTCGATGATCAGCGGGGCGCTGGAGGTGAGCCGGCCGAAGGTGCCCCAGATCTCGGCACGCACCGTGCCGATCCGGTAGGTCCCCGGCGAGAGCGGCGTGCAGGCCTCACAACGGCCGGTGTCGCTGATGATCCCCGGCGAGCCGGGGTCGTACGCGCCCTCGGGCAGCGCGACGCCGCTGGGCAGCGATCCCGCGGCGACGATCGTCCAGGAGCAGGCCTCATCGACCGAGGGGATCCGGGTCCCGAACAGGCTGTAGAGCCGCATGGAGTAGTTGATGACCTCGCCCGGCGCCGCCGTCGTGAGGCCCGGCGAGATGCGCAGCGAGGTGGGGATGAAGAACAGCTCGATCCCCCCTCCACAGCCCGTGAGGGCCAGCAGGAGGACCAGGATCCCCAGTGCCCGGCCGCGAGGACGGAACCGTCTCATGCGAACTCCCCTTCTTCGTACGCCGCGCGCGGCCCGATCGTGCGAACCAGGCCGATCTCCACCCCCGGCGCGTACGCCGCCGCGTCGGAACGGCTCGGGAGCCGGCCGCGCGCCGAGAGGCCCGTGACGCTGAGCCCCGCCGCCGCCACGGCCTCCCGCACGGCCTGCTCGAGGCAGGCTCCCTCGAGACCGCCCTCGCGCACGTACGCCGCGATCAGGTGGCCGGCGAGGCAGTCGCCCGCGCCGGTCGGATCCAGCTCCTCCACGTCGAGGGGCCACGCGAACCGCGCGCGCCCACCCTCCACCGCGACGGCGCCATCGGCGCCGAGCGTCAGACCCAGTATCTCACAACCCGGCAGACGCGCGGCAAGCCCCAGCGCGAGGCGGTCGTGGCCGAGATGGCGATCGACGCCCAGGATCTCGGCCAGACGGTGAGCGACGCGGCCGGAGAGGAAGACAAGGTTGGCGAGCTGCAGGAGATCCCCCACCCGCTCGCGCGCGCTGCCGCCCCGCTCCCAGCCCGGGCTCAGGTCGACCGAGACGGCGCCGCCCTCGGAGCGCTGCCCCTCGGCCCAGCGGATCTGCCGGGCGCTCGGGTTGCCGAGGTGGAGGAGTCGACAGACGGGTCGCTCGAGGCTCTCCGAGGCCTCGGCCGAGGGCTCGCGCGTCCAACTGAGCTGGCGGGGCGCCGCGCGCCCCGGCCACGTGACCAGCACCAGCTCCCGGGTGCGGCGCTCGGCAAGCCGGACCACGAGGTGGGAGCCGACGCCGCGCCGCTCGAAGTCCTCACAGACGGCGGCTCCGTGCGCGTCATCGCCGACGACTCCCGCGAACGCGGCGGTCGCCCCCGCCCGCGCCGCGGCGCAGATCGCGTTGGCCCCACTGCCGCCGCCCGCCTGGCTGGCCGCCTGCACCCGCACACCGAGCCGGGCGAGGTTCTCCTGGGTGACGGGGCGGTCCTGCTGGAGGAGCCACTCGGCCCCGGCGAGCACCTGCTTCATGGGCGAGCTGCCGAGCAAGAGGGTGGTCTCCCACGGACACAGGCCCGTCCCGGCGACATCGACGATCGCGGGGGCCGGGGCGGGGTCCGTCACGGCGCGTCCTCAGCACTCTCCGCCGAGCGTCCCGGCAAGGAACCCGGCGAGGATCCGGTCGTCGCCCGCCAGCTCGGGGTGGAAGGTGGTGGCCAGCAGCCGCCCCTGGCAGACGCCGATCGTCTCTCCCTCGTGGGTCGCGATCGCGCGCGCGTCGCCCCAGACGCGGGTGATGATGGGAGCGCGGATGAAGACGCCCCGCACGGTCTCGTCGAGTCCGTCGAACCGCAGGTCGGCCTCGAAGCTGTCGACCTGCCGCCCGTAGGCATTGCGCCGCACCGCGATCTCCATCAGGCCGAGACGGAACTGGTCCGAGCCCTCGACCTCGCTCGCCAGGAGAATCGTCCCCGCGCAGGTGCCCCACACGGGAAGCCCCCCGCGAGCGGCCTCGAGCAGGGGCGCGACGAGGCCCCAGCGCTCGAGCAACATGCCGATGGTGGTGGACTCGCCGCCGGGCAGGATCAGGGCGTCGATCTCGCCGAACTGGTGCGGGTAGCGCACGCGAACCGGCTCATGGCCCAGACGCTCGACAGCGGTGCGGTGCGGCGTGAAGTCGCCCTGCATCGCGAGGATGCCGACGCGCACCGGGTTGCCCCTCTCCGGACGAGTGGCGGGACCGGTCTGCCGGTCCCGCCGGAAACACGCGGACGCCTACCAGCCCCGTACGGCGAGCCGGTCCTCCTCGGCCATCGAGCGGACATCGATGCCGGACATCGGGGTGCCGAGCCCCCGCGAGATCTCCGCCAGCTTCGCCGGATCGTCCCAGTAGGTCACGGCATCGACGATCGACTTGGCCCGGACGGCCGGATCCTCCGACTTGAAGATCCCGGAGCCCACGAAGACGGCCTCTGCGCCGAGGGTCATCATCAGCGCGGCGTCAGCGGGCGTCGCGACGCCGCCGGCGGCGAAGTTCGGGACCGGCAACTTGCCCTCGGCCCGCACCTGCATGAGGATCTCGTACGGAGCGCCGATCTCCTTCGCGAAGGCCATGACCTCCTCGGGCGGCATGGTCGTCAGTCGCCGGATGTCGGCCATCACCGAGCGCATGTGGCGGACGGCTTCGACGATGTTGCCGGTGCCGGCCTCCCCCTTGGTCCGCATCATCGCGGCGCCCTCGCCGATCCGGCGGCAGGCCTCCGCGAGGTTGCGGCAGCCGCAGACGAACGGCGCCTCGAAGTCGTGCTTGGCGATGTGGAACTCCTCGTCGGCCGGCGTGAGCACCTCGCTCTCGTCGATGAAGTCGACCTTGAGCGACTCGAGGATGCGGGCCTCGGTGATGTGGCCGATGCGGCACTTCGCCATCACGGGGATCGAGACGGCCTCCTGGATGGCCGTGATCATCGCCGGATCGGACATGCGGGCCACGCCGCCCTGGGCTCGGATGTCGGAGGGGACGCGCTCCAGCGCCATGACGGCGCAGGCGCCGGCGTCCTCGGCGATCTTGGCCTGCTCGACGTTGGTGACGTCCATGATGACGCCCCCCTCGAGCTGGCGGGCAAGCCCGACCTTGTTGGTCCAGGTGGATCGATCCACGCTCATGGGGTTTCCTCCCGTCCGTCCCCCAGGCTCCTGTTATACGTCAAGCCCGCCGGCGGGGGAAGGGGAAGGGGCGACGGGGGGGCCGGGCGCCCTGGGTGGCACACGCGCCGCGCGTGTGGCGCTTCCGGCGGTGCGGGTGATCCGCGGCAGGAGTGCCGCGGCTGCCGAAGTGCGCCCTCACCCGGCGCTTCGCGCCACCCGCTCCCTCCGTCGCTGCGCTCGAGAGGAGAGCGACCGAACACACCGCGGCCGACCCTGAGGCCGCCACCGGCTCGGGCGCGACGGAGACGGGTTCGCCCCTCGCGACCGGCTGGGCGCGAGGGGGGCGAATGCCTCAGAGGGTTGGCCTACCGCGGGTTGGCCCCGTTGGGGAAGACCTCGGGGTAGGCCCACGGCTCCGTGTCGCACACGCGCGCTGCGAACCACTCGTAGACGAGGAAGTCCCGCGTCGCCCAGGCCGCGTCCAGGAGCGCCTGCCGGCGCGCTGGTGCCTCGGGGTCGGCCGTCCGCTGCCGCTGGTACTCGGCCTCGAGAGCGGGAAGGTCGGCAGTCCGACCCTCGGCGCGCGCTCGCCTCACCCGCGCTCGGGCCGCATCGACGGGACCGAGGCCGCCGACCCACGACAGGTAGGGCCCCGCCAAGTCCGGGAAGAGTTCCTGCGGGTAGTCGGGGTACAGTGCCCCAAAAGCGGCTGCGTCGGCGGGGGTGGTCCTTGGTGGCTCGGAGCGGGAGAGTTCCCTGGGCACCCAGAGCGGGTCGCACCCCGCCAGGAGACGGGCGTACCGAGCGTAGCGAGCGTATACGCTGTCGGGCCACCGCCGCACGAGGACGTCGCAGTTCCATGCACTCGTCATGTGGCAGCTGGACAGGGCGACGCCGTCAGTCGCGAACTGCTCCTCGAGGAGCTGCGCCGCGTCCGCGTCCGCACTGTCCGGCTCGCAGACGGTGATCCAGCCGGCGTCGGCGGTCAGGTGGCCGGTCCACGGGGGCAAGTCCGGCTTGCCGGGTGCCGGTCGAGTGCGCTCCTCCCCCGCCTCCCACTCGAACACCAAGTGATACGGCCCAGTCTGACCGACGGGGTACCACTGCAGCAGGTCCATCCATGCCGACATCGACTCCCCGGGCCCCAGCACGAGAAGCGCGTTCGGCACACGGCCCCGTGTGGACGGCCCACACGCGGTCGGGGCGAACCAACCCAGGCCGTAGGGGTCGGAGCCGGCGAGGCCCTCGCAGGGCCTTGGGTTCGTGAGCCGCTCTCCGTCCTCCCGCCATAGGCCGAACGCCAGACCACGCCACGGCCACGGAGGAGCCACGGAGACCGGCTCGGCGGAGTCGTTGCGCACCTCGATCCGGACG
>CAZRDB010000022.1:7936-39597 GCA_964598695.1 uncultured Armatimonadia bacterium | reverse complement strand
GCCACCCGGCCGCTTGCGCCACAGCTCGACACAGGGGTCCGAACGGACACAGGTCCACTCCGGCGACTCCCGCAAGCGGCCGATCAGCTCCGGGAACGAGGTCTCGAGGACCTCGCGCGGGCTGCGCTGGGCAAGCCGCCGCTGTTCCTCCGGGCTCAGCCGGGCCTTCTCCCGCCAGTCGAGCTGCACCACGGCCCACTGCTCGGCGTAGAACCACGCACAGTCGGGGCGATCGAGCCGGGCGGCCTCCGCAGCCACCTCGGCGTCGGAGAGGTACGGGCGGAACCAGTAGTCGATCCCGCTCACATTGTGGCTCCCCGGCACGAGCAGCGTGGGCAGTGGGCTCGGGAAGCAGAAGATCCCCCGGGCGCCCTCGGCCCGTAGCGTGCCGAGCGCCTCCTGGCGGTCGATGGGCAGGGCGCTCAGCAGCCCCCCCGGCCGCAGATACCGCGCGAAGCCGTCGACGGCGCTTTGCTCGGCGTTCGGGTAGCGCGCGCGGAAGAGGCCGGCGGCGACGTCGGCCCGGCCGCCCAGTAGCATCTGGGCGAGCAGGATCAGGCTCCAGCCGAGGCTCACGACCGCGAACCGCAGGACCGCCAGCGAGAGGCACGCGCCGGCAGGCACCCCCAGGCGCCGGCCGAGGTCGGCGTCCTCGCCGGCCGGCCCCGCCGCGGTCGCGTTCACCCAGCCCAGGCACAGGACCAGCGTGAGGGCGTAGGCATCGAAGACCGAGGAGGCCGGGTAGGCTGCGGTGAGCAGCGCGGTGCTGAGCGGCAGCAGTGCGAGGGTCTCGCCGACGGCCGGCTCGCCCAGCGGCGGGCCGGCAGGGTCGTCGCCGGCGCGCCGGGCCAGGAGCACGGCGATCAGCGCCAGCGAGGGCAGCCAGTTGACGGCCAGCGAGAGGCTCCACAGCGCCGTGCGGTCGATCCCGTGGGCGGCGACGGCGAAGGGAGCGAGCAGGGCGGCGACGAGCAGGACCCGAGCGTAGCCGGAGACGCGCGACAGGCGGGTGGCCGCGACGTAGAGGGCGACCGTGACGGCGACGATCGAGAGGGTCCAGGCGTTGAAGCGGAGCGGGCGGTCCATCGGCGCGACCATCAGCACCTGGCTGGCGCGGGAGAGCCGAGAGGTCCACTCGAGGAAGTTCGCCACCCCCGACTCGCCGGCCGGCAGGACGTAGCTGAGCGCGCCGCCGACCAGCGCGAGGCCGACGTACGGGATCAGCGGCATCGACCGCGCGCGGAGCGGGCAGCACGGCCCGGCCGGGGAGCGGAGCGCCAGCACGCACAGGAGGAGCGGAGCGACCACGTAGGGGCCGCAGCAGCCCGCATTGCGCGGGACGCTGATGAGCACCAAGCCGGCCAGCAGCAGCAGCGCGCCGGCGAGACGGCCCCAGCGCCCCTGCCCGGGCCACAGCAGGCCGAGCGCCGTTCCCAGGACCAGCACCAGGCCGATGTGGGGCTTGGCGCCGATGCAGAAGGCGGTGGCCAGGCCGGCGGCCGCGGCCAGCAGGACCACCCCGCGGCCGACGGGACAGGCCGCCGCGGCCGTGCGGAGCACGAGGATCCCGCACAGGCAGATCGCCGGCAGCATCATGTAGGTGCCCTGCGGCGTCAGCTCCGGCGCCTGTTGGATGGTGACGAGGGCCGCGGCCGCGAGCGCCACGGCGCGGCCCGGCCGAAGACGCGGGGGGAGGGCGCGGATCAGCGCGTAGACGCAGAGGGAGCCGAGCAGGACGAAGACGAGCGCCGCGCCGCGCGCGCCGTGTACGTCGCGGCCCCACAGGGCCATGACGGCGGCCGTCGCGTACTGCTGGGTCGGGCCGTAGCCGGGGACGTAGTCGCGGAAGGGCGCCTGGCCCTGGAGCACCCGCAGCGCCTGCCCGGCCGAGAGCGCGAGGTCGCACTCGTCGTTGAGCGGGCGGGTGTAGCTGGCGTAGAGGTGGCCGAGGGTCAGCAGGAGCAGAGCCGACGCGGCGGCGACGCGCCACGATCGCCCTGCCCGCCGTCGGTCGGGTGGGCCAGGCCGGATCATCCTCGAAGCCACCTATCCATCCAGGAGCGCGATCATGTTCGCGGGGCCAACAAGGGACTCCTGGTCGCCGGCCGAACCTGACGGAGTGGCCACCCCGCCGGAACGCGGCAGAGGGGTCGGGGGGAACCGCCCGCCGGTGGGGGGAACACCGTTGGAGGGGCCTCGTGGCTCGTCGCGTCGCAATCATCCAATCGAACTACATCCCCTGGAAGGGCTACTTCGACATCCTCCGCGCCGTCGACGAGTTCATCCTCTTCGACGACGTGCAGTACACCCGCCGCGACTGGCGCAACCGCAACCGGATCAAGACCGCCCACGGCCTCAAGTGGCTGACGATCCCCGTCCAGGTGAAGGGCCACTACGAGCAGCGGATCCGCGACACGCTCGTCGACGGCGACGCCTGGCGGGAGACGCACTGGAAGACCCTGCTCCACCACTACGGCGACGCGCCCCATTTCGGCGCCTACCGGGCGGCGCTCGAGGAGGCCTACCACGGCTGCCGGGAGGAGCGCCTGAGCGCGGTCAACCGGCGCTTCCTCGAGTGCGTCATGGGCCTGCTCGGCATCGAGACGCCGCTCCGGTGGTCGTGGGAGTACGAGGTGTGCGACGGCAAGACCGAACGCCTGGTCTCGCTGTGTCGCCAGGCCGGGGCGACCGAGTACGTCTCGGGCCCGGCGGCGCGGGCCTATATCGACGCGCGGCAGTTCGAGGAGGCGGGGATCGCGCTCACCTTCGTGGACTACGCCGGGTATCCCGAGTATCCTCAGTCCCACCCGCCCTTCGAACACGGCGTCACGGTGCTCGACCTGCTCTTCCACACCGGCCCCGACGCCCCGCGCTACCTGAAGGCTCTCTGAGAGGACGGTGGCTCCCCTGCAGCTTTCCATCGTGGCGACGATGTACCGCTCGCGCGCCTATCTGGAGGAGTTCTACGAGCGGGCGCGAGCCGCCGCGCTGCAGCTCACCGAGGACTACGAGTTCGTCCTGGTCAACGACGGCTCCCCCGACGACTCGCTCGAGGTGGCGCTCGCGCTGATGGAGCGCGATCCGCGCGTGCGGGTCGTCGATCTCTCGCGCAACTTCGGCCACCACAAGGCCATGATGACAGGTTGCGCCCACGCCCGGGGCGACCTGGTCTTCCTTCTCGACTGCGACCTGGAGGAGGCGCCGGAGGACCTGGCCGCGCTCCACGAGGCCCTGCGGGCGGAGAAGGCCGACGTCGCCTACGGGGTCCAGGCCGCACGGCGCGGCGGGCCGGTCGAGCGGGTCACGGGGGCGTGCTTCTACTGGATCTACAACCGGCTCGCGGCCCAGCCGGTGCCGGTCAACGTGGTCACCATGCGGCTGATGACGCGGCGGTACGTCCGCAGCCTCATCCGCCACAGGGACCGCGAGACCTTCCTCCTCGGCCTCTGGGCGATCACCGGCTACAAGCAGGTGCCGGTCTCCATCCGGAAGGGGTCGAAGGGCTCGACGACCTACAACTTCGGCCGCCGGGTCGAGCTGATGCTCAACGCGATCACCGCGTTCAGCTACCGGCCGCTGATCTGGGTCTTCCAGATGGGCATGGCGATCAGCCTCCTGGCCTTCGTCGGCGCTCTGGTCGTCGCGGTGCGGCGCATGGTGCTGGGCTCGGATGTCATCGGCTGGGCGTCGCTGATGGTCTCGATCTGGCTCGTGGGCGGCATGTTGATGCTCAGCCTGGGGGTGGTCGGACTGTACATCTCTCGGATCTTCAGCGAGACCAAGGACCGTCCGTACACCATCGTGCGCGAGGTCTTCTCGCGGGAGAGGGAGGCGGCCGATGGACCCGATGATCCTGCGCTCGGTCGCTGAGTACTACACGGCCAAGCTCGACGCCGCCGGCCCCACGCCGGCCGGGGTCGACTGGAACTCGGAGGAGTCGCAGCTTCTGCGCTTCGCGCAGCTCCTGCGGATTTGCGAGGGGGCGCCGGCCTTCTCGCTGCTCGACTACGGCTGCGGCTACGGCGCGCTGCTCGGCTATGCGCGGCGCGAGGGGATCGGGATGGACTACCACGGCCTGGACATCTCGCCCGCGATGCTCGAGGCCGCGCGGCGGATCCACGGCCATGACCCGCGGGCGGCCTTCCACGCCCGGGCCGAGGATGTGGCCCCGGTCGACTTCACCGTCGCCAGCGGGATCTTCAACGTGAAGGGCGCGACCACCGACGAGGCGTGGCACGCCTACATGCTCGAGACCGTCGAGCAGATGGCGGGGCTCAGCAGGCGGGGCTTCGCGTTCAACGCCCTGACACTGTACTCCGATGTCGAGAAGCGGCGGCCCGACCTCTACTATGCCGATCCGCTGTTCTGGTTCGACCGCTGCAAGCGGCGCTACTCCAAGCGGGTGGCGCTGCTGCACGACACCCCGCTCTGGGAGTGGACGCTGCTGGTGAGGAGCGATCGCGATGGCTGACATCGTGCTGTTCGGTGCGGGCGACATCGCGCGTCTGGCGCTCCACTACTTCACCACCGATTCCGTCCACCGTGTCGTCGCCGCCACGGTCGATCGGGAGTACCGCACGACCGAGACCTTCGAGGGGCTGCCGCTGGTGCCGTTCGACGAGGTCGCCGCGCGCTACCCGGCCGCGCGGTACGCGATGTTCATCGCGCTCAGCTACGCCAAGGTCAACCGCCTGCGGGCCGAGCGATGCGCCCAAGCCCGGGCGCTCGGCTATGAGCTGGTCTCGTACGTCAGCAGCCGATGCACCTACCTCAGCGCCGAGCCGCCGGGCGACAACGGCTTCATCCTGGAGGACAACACGATCCAGCCGTTCGTCCGGATCGGCGCCAATGTCACCCTGTGGAGCGGCAACCACGTCGGCCACGACTCCGTGATCGAGGACGATTGCTTCATCAGCTCGCACGTCGTCATCTCCGGCCACGTCACGGTCGGCCGCCGCTGCTTCCTGGGGGTCAACGCGACGCTGTTCAACGGGATCACGCTCGGCGAGGGCACGGTCGCCGGGGCCGGCGCCGTCCTCGCGCGCGGCACGGAGCCGGGCTCGGTCTACCTCGCGCCCCGGGCCCAGCGCGCGCCGATGCACAGCGACGAGGTCGACCTGTGAGGGGGCAGCGGCGATGAGATGGCGGAAGCTGGGCCGGGTCTTCGAGCCCGTCGACCGCGGCGGCTGGATGCGCTCGCACGCGGCCAACCCCGTGGCGGTGGTCGGCGGGGGCGACGAGGTCGAGGTCTGGTTCAACTGCCGGGACGCCGCCAACCGGTCGAGCATCGCGCGGTTCCGCTTCCGGCCCGACGCCCCGGACGCGCCGGTTCGCCTCGACGACGCGCCGCTGCTCAGCCCCGGCTCCTACGGCGCCTTCGACGAGAGCGGGGTCTCGCTCGCCTGCGTGGTCGAGGTGGGTCCGGCCCGCCACCTGTACTACCTCGGCTGGAACCTCACGCCGACCGTGCCGTGGCGCAACGCGATCGGGCTGGCGGTCTCGCCCGAACCCGGCGCGCCGTTCACCCGCGTCTCGCCCGGCCCGATCCTCGACCGCGACACCGTCGATCCCTACACCCTCTCGTACCCGTGGGTGCTCCGGGAGGATGGGCGGTGGCGGATGTGGTACGGCTCGCACCTCACCTGGGGCGAGGCCCCCGACCAGTGGCGCCATGCCCTGAAGTACGCGGAGTCCGGCGACGGGATCCACTGGCGGCGCGACGGGCGGGTGGTCGTGGGCCACGAGAGGCCGGGGGAGTACGCGATCTCCAAGCCCTGTGTCCTGCGCGATCCCGACCGGTACCGAATGTGGTACGCCTACCGCGGGGCCTCGTACCGGATCGGCTACGCGGAGTCGCCCGACGGTCTGGCCTGGACCCGACGCGATGCCGAGGTCGGGATCGACGTCTCGCCCGACGGCTGGGACCACGAGATGATCGACTACCCCTGCGTCTTCGACTGGCGGGAACAGCGGTACCTGCTGTACAACGGCAACGGGTACGGCGCGACCGGCATCGGCCTTGCGGTGCTCGAGGAGCGGGGGTAGCGGAGATGGCGGCGCAGAGGGATGCCTGGCTCGGGTACCTGTTCATCCTCGGTACGCTCGCCTTCACCGTGTACGGCCAGTGTGTGCTCAAGTGGCAGGTCCGCGGCGCGCAAGCGATGCCCGAGGGTCTGCGCGAGAAGGTGGGCTGGATGGCCCACCTGCTCACCAACCCGTGGGTCCTGAGCGGCCTGCTCGCCGGCTTCCTCGCCTTCGTCTGCTGGACGATGGCGCTCAGCAAGTTCGATCTCTCGTACGCGTACCCGTTCATGAGCCTCTCGTTCGCGCTCGTGCTGGTCGCGAGCGCGGTCCTGTTCCGCGAGAGCATCACGCTCCCGCGGGTCGCCGGCCTGGTCTTGATCATGGCCGGCGTGGTGGTCGGGAGCCGAGGCTGAACCTTGAGAGCGGTGGTGGGTCGTCCGTGGCCGGCAACATCCCCTTCAATCGACTGACCCTCGCGGGCGCCGAGTTCGAGTACATCCGGAGCGCGATCGACGGCATGCACACCGCCGGCGACGGCCCCTTCACGCGGCGGTGCGAGTCGCTGCTCGCCGAGCGGCTCGGCGCCCCGCGGGTACTGCTCACCACCTCATGCACGCACGCGCTCGAGATGGCGGCCCTGCTGCTCGAGATCGGACCCGGCGACGAGGTGATCGTCCCCTCGTTCACGTTCGTCTCGACCGTCAACGCCTTCGTGCTCCGGGGCGCCCGGCCCGTGTTCGCCGACATCCGGCCCGACACGCTCAACCTGTGTGAGGAGCAGCTCCCGAGCCTGGTGACCGAGCGGACCAAGGCGATCGTCCCCGTCCACTACGCCGGCGTCGGCTGCGAGATGGACGCGATCTGCCGGATCGCGGGGGAGCGCGGGATCGCCGTGGTCGAGGACAACGCCCACGGGCTCTTCGGCGCCTACCGCGGACGCCCGCTCGGCTCGTTCGGGGCCCTGGCCACGCAGAGCTTCCATGAGACGAAGAACGTCACGTGCGGCGAGGGCGGAGCGCTCGTGCTCAACGACCCCACGCTCGCCGCGCGGGCCGAGATCATCCGGGAGAAGGGCACGAACCGCAGCCAGTTCTTTCGGGGCGAGGTCGACAAGTACACCTGGGTCGACATCGGCTCGAGCTACGTCCTCTCGGATCTCCTGGCGGCCCTGCTCTGCGCGCAGCTCGAGCAGGCCGAGCGGATCCAGGCGACCCGCCGGAGGATCTGGGAGACCTACCGCGAGGGACTCGACGGGTGGGCCCGCGCGCGCGGCGTGCGCCTACCCATCGTCCCTCCCCACTGTGAGCAACCGTACCACATGTTCTACCTCCTGCTGCCAAGCCCCGAGGAGCGCGATCGCCTGATGGCCGCTCTCCGCGAGCGGAAGATCCACGCGGTCTTCCACTACCTCCCGCTCCACCTCTCGGGCATGGGGCTCCGCATGGGCGGCAAGCCGGGCGAGTGCCCGGTGACCGAGGACGTGAGCGCGCGGCTGCTCCGGCTGCCCTTCTACGCGGGGCTCGCCGGCGAGGACCAGGCGCGCGTGATCGAGGCCGTCATCGAGGCGTAGCCGGCCCGAGGTTCTCGCAGACGAGGCCGAGGTCGGTCTCCGCGAGCACGCGCACCATCCGCACGCGCTCGACGACCGGCAAGTCCTCGCGCGCGAGGAGCAGGTACCGCGACCGGGGCGTGACCTTCGACCAGTCGCGCGTCGTCGAGAGCCCCGTGCCCGGCGGGACCGCCTGCAGCTCGCCCCGATAGAGGGCGGAGTCGACCAGGAGCGTGTTCTCCCACGGATCGGCGCCGGGGCGGTAGACGACCCGACCCTCGATCGCCCGGCCGAACGCCTCCACGCGCGCCCTCGTCTCGGGCGCGGCGAGTTCCCGCCCCGCCGCGCGGTAGTGACCGATTGCCGAGGGGATGAGCAGCAGAGCCCCCACGAGCAGCGCCCGCAGCGGACGGCGCCACGGCAGTCGGGCGAGGCAGAGCAGGGAGAGCAGCAGGTGGGGCGCGAGGATCCGGTAGCCCTTCGGGCCGCCGGTCTCGTAGTAGGTCCACGTCGCCAGGAGCACCGCGCCCACGTTCGCGAGGTGGACTGCGGCCTCGAGTCGCGTCGGCGCTCCCTCCGCGTCGGCCCCGCTTGGGGGGCGCCGGAGCGCCACGGCCCCGGTGAGGGCCAGCAGCCCGGCCACCTGGAGGAGCTGCCAGAGGTGCAGGTGGGTCGTCCACTGGCCCACGCGCTCCGTCAGCACCATCGAGCCGAGGATGCGCGCGTTGCGGGCCATGTGCTCGAGCAGCGAGTAGGAGAGGTAGTCCCAGGTCGGCGCGCCCCACCAACGAAACAGGGCCACCGAGCCAGCCGCCGCGAGGGCCGCCAACCCGAGCACGAACGCCCGGAACGGCCGCGAACGGCCCTCGGTCGCGAGGAACGCCCACGGGAGCAAGAGGGGTGACCAGGTGAACCGGAAGAGGGAGGCGGCGACGATGACGGCGCCGAGCGCCGCGGTCGCACCCCACGCGCGCGGGCCGCGATCGAGGCGCACGGCCAGGAGGCCCGCCGCGACCATCGCGAACGCGTAGTGGAGGCACTCTTGATCGCACATCGGCGGGCGGACCCAGAGAGGGAAGGCGGTCGCGACGACGCCCGCGATCCACAGCGACGGCCCCCGCGCCGGCCGCACGAGCAACACGAACGCGAGCAGGCCGGCCGACAGGAGCGCGAGGTTGACGAGCGCGCCAGCCCCCAGCGGCCAGCCGGTCGGGCGCGTGAGGGCCCCGAGGAGGGCCGGGAAGGCGGGTCCGTGGGGGCCGAACCGGAACCGCGCGCAGGGCGCCGGGCGCTCGTCGATGGTGTAGTAGCCGCCCTCGAGCCCGGCGGCGCGGAAGGTCGCGACCTGGTGCCAGTTGTAGACATAGTCATCGTCGACCATGACGAACGAACCGGGGCCGACGCCCAGCGCGGCATACGAGAGCGCCGCGGCGACCGCGAGCGGGATGACGGGCACGAGCAGCCGGCAGGGGTTGAGGCCGCGCTCTCTCTGCTCCTGGCCGCTCGGGGGCATGTTCGCCTCTCTCGCTCCCGCCGTCGGCGGGACATCGGGGCTGGATTCGCGCCGCCGCCGGGGAGGTCCTTGTCGGGCGCCACTCGGCCCACTGTACGGAGAGGACGGAGGCGAGGCAGGATGAGAGGCCTACCTGGGATCGCGATCGGAGCGGCCGCGGCGCTACTGCTCCACGGCGGGGCCTGTTCCCACGCCGCCGGACAGCCGGCCGCACCCTTCACCGGATCGGTGCTCGAGTACGGCGCCGACCCCACGGGCGTGGCCGACAGCGCGCCGGCCTTCGAGGCGCTGTGGGCCGCCGCCCACGCCGCCCGCCACGTGGAGGTGATCGTTCCGGCCGGTCGCTACCGACTGGGCCGTCGCGTGGTGCTGCGGGCCGAGGGCAATGAGACGAACTACGGCCTCCGGTTGCGGGGCGCCGGCGAGGACGCCACGGAGATCGTGGTCGACAACCCGGAGGGCGGCCTCGCCTTCCTCGGGGTGAGCCTCTCACGGCTGACGGTGACGGTCTCCGATCTCTCCCTGGTGGCGCTCGCGGAGCCGGCCGGGACCGCGCTCGCGTTCGACACCGCCAACCCCGGCGACCAGCACGGGCGGCAGTTCAACGCGGAGAACCTGCTGATCCGGGGCGAGCGTTTCGACCGGGGCGGCTTCGCACGCGGGCTCGAGGTGCGCAACGCGTGGTACCCGCGGCTGGCCAACGTGAAGGTCACGGGCATGTACGGACCCGGGAGGGAGCGCAACCCAATGCGGGAGGCCTTCCTGCTCGAGGACTGCTACTCCCCCTTGGTCACCGGCTGCTACGTCTGGGACGCGGAGGACGGGCTGGTCCAGAGAGCCCTCGCGACGCAGCCCGAGGACGGGATCGTCCGCGACTCCTACTTCGTCGGCTGCCGCCGGGGCGTGACGGTTGACGTTGTGCGCGACACGGCCCGGTGGGAGGAGCCGGCGTTCCAGATCGTGGCATGCCACATCGCCTACTTCGACACGGGGATCGCTCTCCAGGGCGTGCGCCAGGCGCACATCCGCGACTGCCTCCTCTACTGCGGCGACCGGGGCGGCGCCATCCTCTCGGAGGACCCGACCGTGCGCGACTTCGAGCCGATCGACATCGACCTGCGGTACGCCTCCGATGTCGTCATCGGCGGCGTGCAGTTCACGGAGCCGTCCAACCCCAAGCGGATCGCGGTGCGGATCGGCCCCGAATCGGGCTACATCATGCTCGAGGGCAACCAGTTCAACCTGCAGGGCACGGCGGTCCGCAACGAATCGCCCCACCCCAGCTTCGTGCGCGGCAGCGTCTTCGGCGGTCTGCGCGACTTCACCGCGGGCGGCCGGCGGTACGATGACTGGACGGGGACGTTGGCGGTCCAGGACGCGAACTAGCCCTCGGCGCACGGGCCCGGGCAGGGTATCCTGAACGCTGTTGCGGCGGCGCGCTGGAGCCGCCATCTCGGAGGCGCCCCCATGAGTACCGACAGACCCGGCTGCAAGGTATCGGCACTCAGCTACACGGTCCCGGCCGCGGAGCTGACCAACGACGCGATCGCCGAGGCGATCCCGAAGTGGACGCCCGAGCAGATCCTCAAGAAGACCGGGATCGAGCGGCGGCACGTGGCGAGCGGCGACCAGTGCGGCTCCGACTTCGCGACCGCGGCCGCGCTCCGGCTGATCGAGGCCGGGCTCGTCGATCGGGAGAAGATCGACTTCCTGTTCCTCGTGACCCAGACGCCCGACCACTTCCTGCCCGCGACGGCGTGCGTCGTCCACGGCCGTCTCGGGCTCGGGACCCACGTGGCCGCCTTCGACGTGAACCAGGGCTGCTCGGGCTACGTCTACGCCCTGGGCCTCGCGCAGGCGTGGATCGGCGCCGGCTTCGGCAGCTACGGCCTGGTTCTCACGGGCGACACCTACACTCGCACCATTGCCTCCGATGACTCCGGCACCCGCACTCTGTTCGGCGACGGCGGAACGGCGACCCTCGTCGAGAGCTGCCCCACCGGTGAGGGCGTCGGCAGCTTCGTCTTCGGCAGCGACGGCAGGGGCGCGGAGAACCTGATCATCGGCTACGGCGGCTTCCGGCCGGCCTCGGGACCGGCGGCCGACGACACGCGGCCCACTCTGCGGATGAACGGCCCCGAGATCTTCACGTTCACCCTCGACGCCGTGCCGGCCGCCGTGAACGCCTGCCTGGCAGAGGCGGGCCTCGCGGTCGACGACGTCGATCTGTACGTCTTCCACCAGGCGAACGTCTTCATGCTCGAGCATCTGCGCGACCGGATCGGGATCCCCCCGGAGAAGTTCGTGATCGCGATGCGCGACTGCGGCAACACGGTCTCATCGAGCATCCCGCTCGCGCTGACCGACCTCGTTCTGGCCGATGCCGTGAAGCCCGGATCGCTACTGCTGTTCGTCGGCTTCGGGGTCGGCTACTCCTGGGCCGCCTGCCTGCTGCGCGTCGGGCACGACGGTCTCCGCGCGGTTCCGGGAGGGACGCTGTGAGCCACGAGCCCAGCACCGCCGTCGTGACGGGCGCCTCGCGCGGCATCGGGCGCGCGATCGCGCTCCGGCTGAGCGCCGAGGGCTACCGGGTTCACCTCCTCGCCCGTGGCGTGGCCGCGCTGGAGGCGGTCGCCGAGGAGATCCGCGCGGCCGGCGGCGCGGCATGTGCGCTGGCCGTCGACCTCTCGACGGAGGAGGGGTTGGCGCGGGCGTCGGCGCTGTTCGGCGAGGCGGAGACCCCGCCGTCAGTCCTCGTCAACAACGCCGGGGTCACCACGACGATGCCGTTTCTCACCGCGGCGGCCGGGAGTTGGGAGGCCGACATCCAGCTCAACCTCCTGGCGCCGATGCGGCTCGCCCACGCGTTCGCGAAGGCGCTGCGTCGCGCGCGCACCCCGGGCTGCCTGGTCAACATCGCCTCGGTCGTCGGGCTCACAGGGGCGCCGGGCGCCGCTGCCTACAGCGCGGCGAAGGCCGGGCTGATCGCCTTTGGGAAGTCCGTCGCCGGCGAGTGGGCCCGGGCCGGGATCCGCGTGGTCAACATCAGCCCGGCCTACACCGAGGGCGAGATGCTGACGCGGCTGGAGTCCGAGCTGCCGGCGCCGGCCCTCGAGCGGCTCGCGGCGAAGCACCCGCTCGGCTATGGCAAGCCGGAGGACATCGCCCTGGCGGTGGCCGCCGTCGTGGGCCCGACGGGCCGCTGGATGACCGGCAGCAACATCGTGCTCGACGGCGGGTACCTGATCTCGTAGGACGAGGTGGCCATGGCGGTCGCGCCACAGGGCGAGAACGGAGAAGCGGGCGGTCGCTGGCGTCGGCGGCTGTGGTGCCTGGCCGTCGCCTGCGTGCTTGTCGCGGCGGCCGACCCCTTCGTGCCCCGCGTCGCCGAGAGCCTCCCGAACGTCCGCGGCTCCGCGCTGTACAACCTGCGCTACATGGGGCTCCACCCCGAGGCACTGGGCGACGCGGGGGAGCTGCGCGTCTACCTGATCGGAGCATCGGTGGTGCGCGACAACCTCGATGAGGATGTCGTGCGCGACGGCCTCGCCCCACGGTCGGCCCGCGTGAGCAACGTGGGCGTCGACGGCTCTTACTGCCTGACGATGGTCCCCCTCGCCGCGTACGTGAAGACCCTCAAGCCGGATCTGGTGGTCTGGGGGATCAACGAGGCGGCGCTGCGCGGAGCCGTGCGCGACGAGTACCCGCGCGTGTGGGACCGACCGATCACCCGGGAGCTGGGCTCGTCGGCCCTCTACGGCTACATGCCCGACCTGCCGGGGCGGCTGCGGGCGACCTGTCAGGACGCCCTGCGGGAGCGATGGAATCTCTACGCCTACCGGCTCTACCTGCGGCAGTGCGGGATGGCCCTCCCCGGCGCAGTCCGCCACGGCCCGGAGGCGGTGTACGGGACCTACCATTCGCCCTCGTTCGCACCGGACCCGCAACGGCTGGAGGCAGCCCTGCGGGCCCGGGCCGCCCAGGACACCGGCCTCTCACCCGAGGACGAGGCCCTGTGCAACCGGCTGATCGAGGGCACCCTCTATGCCCTGGACGACACCCTCGGCGCCGCCGGCTGCCAGCTTGCCGTGGTCTGGCTGCCTCAGGCGCGCGATGCCGAGGAGCCGCTCCCGCCGCAGTGGGAGACCGTCCGGGTGGCCTGCAGCCACTACGGGATCCCCTTCGTCGACCTGCGGGGCCGCGTGCCGGCCTCCGGGTTCGTCGACACCGTCCACGCGAACCGTGACGGCAAGCGCCGCACGACGGCGCTGATGATGGAACGCCTGCTTGCGCTGTGCCCGGAGCTGGCGCGGCCGAGCTGGAGCGAGAGGTAGCGGACGTGCCCCTCTTCGATCTGTTGGTGGCAGGCCTCGTGGTGCTCACCTTCGCGCTGCACCGGTACGTCGTGCCGGCCGCATGGCGGGTGTGGCTGCTCATTGCGGCCAGCGCCGGGTTTGTCGCGTATCTCGACCTGGCGGCCCTGGCCGTGGTGGCCGGGCTGGGCGCGTTCACCTACCTTGGCGCGGCCGCAACCCGCCGGATCGGCTCCGCCGTCGGCCGCCGACTCGGGACCGTCGGCGGGGTCCTCGTCCTCGCCGGCGCGCTCGCCTACTACAAGTACTGGGCGTTCCTTCTCACCACCCTCGGGCTGCCCGCCCCGAAGGCCTCCGTCTGGGCGCCCCTCGGCATCTCGTTTCTCGTCTTCCGCCTGATCGCGTACTTCCTCGACCAGCAGCAGCCCAAGGCCGAACGCCTCACGCCCTCCGGCTTCGCGCTGTTCGTGCTCTTCTTCCCGACCTACATCGCCGGGCCGCTGCATCCGTGGAAGCTGTTCGCTCGAGGTGCGCCCGAGCCCCCCGACCTCGCGACGGTCGCACAGGCGCTCGAGCGGATCCTGTACGGCGCGGTGAAGAAGATCGTCCTCGCCGACCAGCTCGGTACGAAGGTCATGGAGCTGGGCGTGGGCCCGGAGCTGCCCTCCCAGGGGATCGCCTGGTTGCTCGTCTTCGCCTACGGCTGGCGCATCTACTTCGACTTCGCCGCTTACTCCGACATCGCCATCGGGCTGGCCCGGCTCTTCGGCTACCCGATCATGGAGAACTTCCGCTCACCCTTCCTCGCCCGCGGGCCGATCGAGTTCTGGAAGCGGTGGCACATCTCGCTCTCCGAGTGGCTGCAGTTCTACGTCTTCCTGCCGGTCTCCAAGCGCGCGCTCAAGTCGCGCCTGCGCCGCCACAAGGAGCTGACGGCCTGGATCGGGTACCTCACCACCTTCGTGCTCTGCGGGATCTGGCACGGCGCGGGCTGGAACTTCGTCCTGTGGGGGCTGTACCACGGACTCGGAGTCTGCGTGAACCACCTGTGGGGCGAGATCCGCAAGAGACAGGCCTGGGCCAAGGCGATCGCCGAGTGGCGCGGCGCAGGCGCTCTCAGCCTGGCGATGAACTACTGCTTCGTGAGCTACAGCTTCTTGCTGTTCGTCCATACGGTGCCGCAGACGATCGGCCTCACACGCAGGCTGTTCGGGCTCGAGTAGCGCTCCGGGAGGAGGTGCGGTGTGCGCGCGCGACTTGCGACGGTCTGGGGACGGGCATCCGACTCCGTGGTGCTACGCGTCCTGTGGTACCTGGCGCTGATCCTGCTGGCGGTCATCGCCTACGAGGGCGAAGTCCCCTTCGTCTACGCCCAGTTCTGAGACCGCCCGCCCCGGCCTTCCTCGCCCCGGCCCGGGCGGCGAGACGTCTCACCCCCTGCCGCGTCCATAAGGATGGGGACGCCGCGAGGACGGCGACGGAAGCGGGGCTTGGGATGAGCCGCACGACGTGCAGCGCGGTGCTCGGCGCAGTGCTCGCGGTGCTCCTGGCGTGCTCCCCCGTGGCGTGCGGAGGCGGGGGGGGCGAGGGGGGAGACGGGGGAGGCGGTGCTGGGGGCGGAGTCGCCCCTCCGGCGCGCCCGACGCTGACCCCGGCGGCCCTGCTCAGCCGGGAGAGCCCGGCGATCCGCGCCTCGCTCGCGAGCCTGGCAACGGCGCTCCGCGGGCGCGATCCCGCGGCGGCGGGCGCGTGCTTCGCGGGCGATGTGCGAGCGACCTACCTGGCGGCCGTCGCGGCCGAGGATGCCGCGCACCTGACCGCGCTCGCCGACGCCCTCGCCTCGGCACGGCCGAGCGTGGTGCTCCGGACCCCGCTCGCTCCCTCCGGGGAGTTGCTCTCCGCCTGGGTGGAGGCGGAGCACGAGGGGATCACCTACGACATCCGAATGCGCAAGGAGGACGACGCGTGGGTGGTGTCGCTGCTATGAGACGCCCCGCCCCGCACGGTCGCCGTTCCCCACTTCCGGCTGCCCTGTGTCTCCTGGCGTTGCTCCCCGTGAGCGCCCACGCGTGGAGCGACGAGACCACCCACCCCGCGATCAACTGCGCCGCCTGGCAGCTCTGGGCCGACTCGGTCGCGGGGAGGGCGCCGTTCGAGGGCTCGCTCTCGCTCACCGGCCTCGACTGGTGCGCCGCGCGCGTCAACCCACTCGGGAGCGGCCCGGAGGCCGCGCCGACCGAGCGCCACACCGCCGCTGCGGGCGTGTGGATCGAGCACGGCGGCGTCTCGGCCGGCCGACCGCTCGCCTACATGGAGCTGCGTCACTTCTACGACCCCACCGGCCTTGGCGGCGCGTCGTACCTCACCGACCTCCGGGGACTTGACTGGCTCGGTCCGCTCCTGAGCGATCGGGACGACGCGCGGGGCTGGACGCTCGACAACGCCGCGAACCCCCACAACTGGCTCGTGGGTCTCGAGGCCTACCGCGACGCACTGGCGACGCCGGAGCGCCACGACGAGTTGCTGTGCAGGGCCCTCCGATGCCTCGGCGAGACGATGCACGGCCTCGCCGACGTGACGGCGCCCTGGCATGTGCGCAATGACAACCACTGGGACGAGGGCGGCGACTGCCTGGAGGACCTGGTCGAGGGGCTCTCGCTCTCGCCCTACCTCGACCCGAGCACACCCTCGCTCCTGCCCGAGAGCGAGTTCTCCGGCCCGATCACCGCCGAGGCGCTCTTCGAGACCGTGGCAACCTTCACCCAGCGCTGCTTCTTCACCACCGACACCGTGCCGCTGCCGAACTCGGCCGTCACCCTCAACGGCCAGCCGGCCTACGAGGCGCCCTCGGTCACCGACGACTGCCTCGTGTGGGAGGAGTACTCCCCGACCGGGGATGGCGCCCGCCCTCGGATGGTCGGCTACTCGCGAGATCCCCGGTCCGGCGAGACGCGGATCCCCGTCGTGGCACGGACGCTCGGCGGCGAGCTGCTCGGAGCCACGGGAGCCGTGCCGCGCTACACGGTGCCGTGGTGGTTGGTGGGTGAGATGGCCCGGGTCGAGCTGCCGATCGCGGTTCGCGCGAACGCCCGCCTCGCCGGCCTGTTCTTCCCGACGCTCGTGCTGAGCGGCGAGGCGACCGCGGCCTCGGACGGTGTCGCCGTCTCCGCCCGCCTGCACCACGAGACGGCTCTCGACCCGGAGTGGCAGCGGCTCGGGATGGAGGTCCGATACACGGGACCGGGGACCCTCACCGTCGGCGGCCGCGCACACGACACGCGGTTCGTGGACGGCACGATGCAACCCGTGACGCTGTCGGGGGCCGACCTCGGCGCCGCGGCGGCGGGCACGCTCGAGGTCCACGCCGGCGGGCGGGTCTTCCGGACGACGGTGGATCTCGACCCCGGCGCGGCGGGCCCGAGGATCGCGTGGGTGAGCTACCGCGACGGTGACCCGGAGGTCTATGTGGCGCGGCTGGACGGCACCCACCCGGTCCGGATCTCGCACGACGCCGGTCTCGACCAGGAGCCCGCCATCAGCGCCGACGGGACCAAGGTCGCCTGGTCCTCCCGGCGTGACGGCAACTTCGAGATCTACATCGCCAACACCGACGGCTCGGGCGTGGTCAACGTCTCGCGGGACGGCGACCAGGACTCCGATCCCTCGCTGAGCGGGGACGGGTCGCGAATCGGCTGGCAGCGGTGGTTCGACATCGGCTGGTCCGAGCTGCTGGTCGCCCGGGCCGACGGAACCGGCGTCCGCTCCCTCACCGGCCCACATGGGGGTGGCGGCCAGATCACCCTGAGCGGCGACGGGAGCCGGGTGGCATGGTCCGCCTCCGGCGGCACCTACATGGGGATCGTCACCGAGAGCTTCGGCGGCGCGGGACGACTCCTCGTCTCGGGCACGGTGGGCCGTGCCGCGCGACCGTCGCTCAGCACCGATGGCGGAAGGATCGCCTGGAGCAGCGATCGTGACGGGAACCAGGAGATCTACGTCGCCAACAGCGATGGCTCGGGCCTGGTGAACGTGAGCGCCGACGCCGCCAGGGATATCACGCCCTCGCTCAGTGGGGACGGCTTGACCGTCGCCTGGTGTCGCCGCGTCGGGAGCAACAACGAGATCTACGTGGCCCGCACGGACGGCGCCGGCCTCCGCAACCTCTCGAACAGCGGCGACGACGATTCGGCGCCCTCGATCAGCGCGGACGGCACGAAGGTCGCGTGGACGAGGCGGGTTGGCGCGGTCGGCCGGATCCTGCTCTGCAACACGGACGGCACCGGCCTCGTGACCGTCGCCGATTCCGCCGCAGGGGAGGGATCGCCCTCTCTCCAGGGCAACTGAGCGGCGTGCGCAGCACCGGAGAGAGGGGCCACCGCGCCATGGTATGCGTGACGCTCACGCTCGCGTGCGCGATCGCGGGCGAGGCCGATGACGTGCAGGCGGTTCTCGACCGCGAGATCCGGCGGACCGCGCCCGACTACATCGTCTACCGGCCCGGCAGCCTCGACGGCTCGACATTCGACACGGGCAACGAGCACTTCCTCGTGTTCGACGGCCCAGACGGCTCGCTGATGGCGGTCTGGACCCAGAGCAGCTACGAGGGCGCGGGCGACCACCGGATCGTGTTCGCCCGGTCCGAGGATGAAGGCGCCACCTGGTCCAAGCCCCTGCGCATCGCGGGGCCCGACCGGCCCGGCGCCGGTCCCATGGCGAGCTGGGGCTTCCCGATGGTCTCCCGCTCCGGTCGCATCTACGTGGTCTGGAATCAGTACCAGGGGATCGACGACGTCATCCACCAGCACACGGGCACGATGGCCTGCGCCTACAGCGACGACTGCGGCGCGACCTGGTCGGCCCCGGCAGGCATCCCCATGGCCCGCAGCCCGTACGACGATCCCGATCCGACCGTGCCGTCGAACTGGATCGTCTGGCAGAAGCCGATCCGCGACCTCGAGGGCAGGTGGTTCACCGGCTTCTCACGGTGGGTGAGCAAGGCGGTGCGGACCCCACCGCACAACAACTCCTGGACCGCGTGGGAAACCGTGGTGGAGTTCATGCGCTTCGACAACCTCGACGACGACCCGGCGCCGGAGGAGATCCGGATCTCCTACTCCGCCTGGGGCGGTCAGGCGCTCCGTGTCCCGCACTACGCCAACCCGCTGTTGAGCGTCGCGCAGGAGCCGAGCCTCGTGCGGCTGCCGGACGACCGGCTGTTCTGCACGACGCGGACGATGGCCGGGTGTGTCTGGTGGAGTCTCTCGGCCGACGACGGCCGGACGTGGTCGTCCCCCCGGCCCCTTCTCCGCCGCGATCACGGCCTGCCGATCCTCGAGCCGCTGTGCTGCTGCCCCCTCTACGAGCTGGGCGACGGCCGGTACATCCTCCTGCACCACAACAACGATGGCCGCTTCGAGGGCTGCGCGCCCGAGGACACGGGGCGCAACCGGCGGCCGGCCTTCCTCGCGCTCGGCGAGTTCCGCCCGGGCGCCGAACAGCCGATCTGGTTCTCCCCGTCGAAGCAGCTCATGGACAACGACGGCAGCGGGATCGGTCCGCTCGGGCGCACCGACTGCGGCGTCTACCCGAGCATGACCGATCGCCACGGCCAGCTCGTGCTGTGGCACCCCGACCGCAAGTTCTTCCTGCTCGGCAAGCGGATCACGCCGGAGTGGCTCGCCGATCTCAAGGCGCCCTAGCCGGCGCTCCGGCCTACCCCTGCTCCGCCCGGGCGGAGGCGCGGCGACGCTCCACGGCGCGCACGATCAGCTTCTCCAGCTCGACGGAGACAAAGACGGCGACGCTGACGCCGGCGCACGCCGCGATCTCGATCGGCGTGAGCGGCACGGTCTGGAAGACCTTCTGCAGCGCCGGCACGTGGAGCACGGCGAGCTGCGCGACCACGGTCAGCGCGATCGCGACCACCATGTGCGGGTTCGAGAAGAACCCGATCTCCGCGATCAGCTTGCGCTCCGACCGGCAGGCGAGGCAGTTGGCCATCTGGGCCAGCGCAAGCGACATGAACGCGACCGTGCGCTGGTGCTGCAGGTCGATGCCCATCCGCAGCGCGATCAGCACGCCGGCGGCCATCACCATCCCGTGGATGAAGATACTGCGGGTCATGTCGCGCGTCAGCAGGCTCTGCTTCGGGTCGCGCGGCCGGCGCTTCATCACGTCGGGATCGGCCGGCTCGAAGCCCAGCGCCAGGGCCGGAAGCCCGTCGGTCACGAGGTTGATCCACAGTACCTGCAGCGCCAAGAGCGGCACCGGCCAACCGAGGAGGATCGCGATGAGCATCGTGAGGATCTCGGCCAGGTTGGTGTTGAGCAGGAAGCGCAGGAACTTGCGCATGTTGTCGAAGATCACGCGGCCCTCGCGGACCGCGGCGACGATCGTCGCGAAGTTGTCGTCGGCCAGCACCAGGCGGGAGGCCTCGCGCGCGACGTCGGTCCCGGTGATGCCCATCGAGACGCCGATGTCGGCCTGGCGCAGGGCGGGCGCGTCGTTCACGCCGTCGCCGGTCATCGAGACGATCTGGCCGCGCTCCTGCAGGGCCTGGACGAGGCGGAGCTTGTGCTCCGGGGTCACCCGTGCGTAGATGGAGACGCGCTCGACCTCGGCGGTCAGCTCCTCGGGCGTGAGATCGTCGAGTTCGCGGCCCGTGAGCGCGCGGTCGCCCGGCCGCAGCATCCCCAGCTCCTGGGCGATCGCCTGGGCCGTCAGCTTGTGGTCGCCGGTGATCATCACCGTGCGGATACCGGCGCTGTGGCACTCGGCGACGGCCTCCTGGGCCTCGGGCCGCGGCGGGTCGATGATCCCCACCAGACCGACGAAGGTGAGGTCGCTGTCGAGCGACTCCGCGACGCCCCGCCGGTCGGCGAGAGCGAGCACCCGACGGCCGCGCGAGGCGAGCCCGCGCACGTGCTCGGCGATCTCCTCGCGGAGATCGGCATCGAGCGGCCGCTCCGAGCCGCCCCACCAGGCCCGAGTGCAGACGTCGAGGAGCGTCTCGGGCGAGCCCTTGGCGGCCACGAGCGGCTCCTCACCCCCGGCGTGGAGCGTCGCCATCCGCTTGCGGTCGGAATCGAACGGGACCTCGTCGAGACGGTTCCGCTCGCGTCGGAGCGCCTCCACGTCGAGGCCGGCCTTGGCCGCCGCGGTGAGCAGCGCGCCCTCGGTCGGGTCGCCGAGCATGTCGCACTCGTCAGGCTTGGCGGGGTCCCAGCGGAGGACGGCGTCGTTGCACAGGACGCCCGCCGTGAGCAGGCGCTCCAGGGGCGCGGTCCTCTCGGCCGGTTGGCCGGCCTCGTCGGTCACCACGCCCACCGGCTGGCAGCCCACGCCGGTGACGCCCAACCGGCGGCCATCGACGATGATGTCGGTGACCGTCATCTCGTTGCGGGTGAGCGTGCCCGTCTTGTCGGTGCAGATGACCGTGACCGAGCCCAAGCCCTCGACCGCCGGCAGCGAGCGCACCAGGGCGTTGCGGCGCGCCATGCTGCGCGCCCCCAGCGCCAGGGCAATCGTGACCACGGCCGGCAGCCCCTCCGGGATCGCCGCGACGGCCAGCGCGATGGCCGTCATCAGCATCTCCTGCGCCGGCTCGCCCCGCAGGATGCCGAGGCCCATGATCACGGCGCAGACGACGAGAGCCCAGATCGCGAGCGACTTCCCGAGGCCGGCCAGCCGCCGCTGCAAGGGCGTCTGTGTGTCCTCGGTGGACTGCAGGGCCGCCGCGATCGCCCCGAGCTGGGTCTCCATGCCCGTCGCGACCACCAGCGCCTCGGCCCGCCCGTAGACCACGGCCGTGCCGCGGTAGACCATGCAGGTGCGCTCGGCGAGCGGCAGCTCCGGGTCGTTCAGCGCGCCCGTCGACTTGTCGACCGGCTCCGATTCCCCGGTGAGAGCCGACTCGTCCACCCGCAGGTTGGCGGCGCTGAGCAGGCGGGCATCGGCCGGGGCCAGGTCGCCGGCCTGCAGGAGCAGCACGTCGCCGGGCACGACGGCTGTCGCCGAGACGATGGTCTCCCCCCCGCCCCGCCGCGCCCGCACCTGCGGTACGGTGAGCTGCTGCAGAGCTCGCATCGACTGGTCGGCGCGGTACTCCTGGATGAACCCGATGACGGCGTTGAGCAGCAGGATGACGCCGATGACGATAGCGTCCTTGGGGTCGTGCACGACGGCCGACGTCGCCGCTGCCGCCATCAGCACCAGCACGAGGGGACTGGTGAACTGCTCGAGCAGCATCGAAAGCGCTGAGCGCCGGTCGCCCTGCTCCAACTCGTTGGGGCCGTGCTCCTCGAGACGGGATGCGGCCTCCTCGGACGTGAGGCCCGTCTCGGGGGCCACCTTCCAGTGGGCGGCTGCCTCCGCGGCCTCCAGGGCGTGCCAAGGGGGGGCAGCGGGGCGTTGCGGGACTACACTCGCTCGTGCACGCGACATGGGCGCCTCCTCCAAGGGAAAGCGTAGCAGATGCGGCCCGCCGCGAGCGCCGGGCCTTCCCGCGCACCGCGGACGGCTCGTCCTCAGACGCCTGTCTTCTCCGCGGGTCGTTCCACACGACTCGTCTCCGGTCTACCGGAGTCGCGCGAGCGTGACGATGTCCGGGTGCGTGTACGTGGCCCTGAGCGACTCCGCCGGGTTCCACTCGTCTTCGATGAACGCGCCGGGCCATGTGCAGAACCACAGCCAGCGCGCTTCGAGCTGAGCCATCAGCCCCGCATCGGGGATCGAGCCGTTCTCCGTCATGGCGATCATCTTGCGTCCGCCGGTCTCGGCGAGGAGCGCATCCCACTCGCCCGAGCAGACCGCCGCCTCCGGGCCGCCCTTGGCGTACTGGTCGTAGCCGACGATGTCGACCACATCGTCCCCCGGGTACCACTCCGTCGCGCCGGGACCGTTGCTGAGCACCCACACGAGGTTGTGGAGTCCGTGGTGGACGGTGATTCGGTCGTAGAGCAGACGCCACAGGCCCTTCAGCGGCTCGGGCCCCTTGGCGCCCCACCAGAACCAACGGCCGGCGGCCTCATGCAGGGGGCGCCAGAGGACGGGCACGTCCGCATCGGCCAGCTTGCGGAGTTCGACCGCGATCGCGTCGATGTCGCGAACCAGCAGCGCGTGGGCGTCGGAGGACGGATCGCTCAGAGCCGCCTCGAGCTCGAAGGTCGTGGAGTCGGCGTAGAAGCCGCGGTACCACTCCTTGCCGGGCTGGTCGATCAGGTCGGTCGGCGCGTTCCAGTGCCAGGAGACCGCAACGATGCCACCCTGACGGCCCCACGCGATGGCCTGCTCGGTCGTGGCGCCCGGGTCCGCGCCGTGCTCGCGCCGCGAGGGCGAGTAGTCCATGAGGTCGTAGCCCCGGAGCGCCGGCTCCTCGCCGGTCACCGCGCGGATCCGGCCCAGCTCGGCTTCGCCCCCGAGCTGCTGCCCCGCGATCGTCCGCTTGCCGTAGAGGCTCTTGAGCCACGCGAACAGGGCGCGAGCCTCGGGCGTGGCCTCGGGGTCGCACAGGCCGCCCTCAGGGACCGGCGGGGGAGCAACGGACGCCGGACGCAGCTCGACGCGGTCGATCAGGAACCAGCCCCATCCCTTGCCGATCCGCACCGCGTGGCGGCCGGTCCGGAGCCATGCCTTTCCCGCGCGCGCCTCGGCCCACGCTCCGGCCTCAGTCTGGGTGAACATGCCGCCCATCGGCCGCGTGTCGAGCCGCAGCTCGTAGCCCTTGGGCCCGTGCGGGGCAGCGTAGCGAATGCACAGGTCGTACACGCCGTCCCGCGCCACCTCCAGGTCGACCAGCACCTCGTCGTCGTCACGGTCAAACCCGGTGACGTACCCCGTGCCCGAGTACCCGGGCGTCTCGGTGGAGACCTCGACGCCCCGAAGCCGGCCTCCCTCGGCCTCGCCCTGCGGGGGCTCCTGCGCCCGCCCACACCCCACCGTCAGCACCAGCAATAGCACCGTGCCTGCGGCTGCGCCGCGGTGCGCCATTTGGCGGCTCCTCTCGGCGTGCCGTCGCCCCGCCGCATCCATCCAGAAGACTCGGCGAGAGGCGGGTGGGCTGTCAAGAGGGGCCGGGCGCGTTGCGGCCGGGAGATCGCCGGGGTCTGGGCTACTGCTTGCGGTACTCGACAACCGCGCTCTGCCCCGGCGCGTCGATGGCGATGCGGAGGCCCTGCTCGAGCAAGCTGCGGCCCGACTCCGTGGTGGAGACGCCCGTGTCGAGATCGGTGAGCCGGTACTCGGCAGCGGGATCGAGCCCTTGAAGTGGGAAGCGCCCGGCCTCGTAGGCGCTGCGCGACCTCCGGAAGGCCTGGACGACTCCCCCGCCGATCGCGGGACGGTCGAACTGGTAGACCATCCAGGCATCCGGCGCCTGCGTGTAGGGTCTCAGGGGGTGGAAGTCGCCCAGGAAGTAGGGCGCCACCCGCTCATGCTCGCCGACGATTCGCCGCACGAAGTCCCAGTCGAGGTCCCTGAGCCCCTCGGGCGACGGACCGAAGCTCATCTCGGCCACCATCGAGCTGCGGAACCAGTTGGTGTCCGCCGACGGCTGGTACATGACGCCCGTGCCCTGGTAGGGGATCAACAGCGAGAGGCCGTAGGTGAGGCACTGCTGGCCCTCCGGGCCGTGGTACCAGTCGCTCCGGAGCAGGGGCACCGCCCGGCGCAGGGTCTCCAGGTCGTTGCGTCGGCCGCCGCTCGCGCACGAGTCGATCAGCATGTCCGGGTGGCGCTCCCGGAGCGCGTCCCAGTACGCGAGGTAGCCTTCGACGTGGCGGATCTCGGCGATCCCCTGCCGGTCGGGGCCATCGGCCGCGCGCCAGTAGCCGAGCGGGTCGATGTTGAAGTCCTGGCGGTAGTCGTCGATTCCCTGCTCGGTGAGCAGGCGGTCGATGTGGTCGGTGAGCCAGGCGCGGCACTCGGGGTTGCCGAGGTCGAGCAGGCCGCCGTCGCGTCCGCCGTGGACCCACTCGGGGTGGTTGTCCGCGATCCACGTTCCCGCGGCCACGCGCTCCGGCTCGAACCAGACCATCGATCTCTTGCCGCTCGCGTGGACGAGATCGGAGACCGCACGGAGGCCGTTCGGGAAGCGGACGGGGTCGGGCTCCCAGGTGCCCGTCTTCGGCCATCCCACCGAGTCGCACGGGTACCAGCCGGCGTCCTGCCACCACAGGTCGAACGGGACGCGCTCCTCGATGTGCCGCTGGAGGAACCACATCTCGGTCTCGCCGACGGTCATCAGCCCGGGGAAGTAGTTGCCCGAGCACAGCGAGCGATGCGGCTCGAGCGGCTTCCCGCCCGGCATGGGGAGGTTGTGCGCGAGCATCCACCGGCGCCAGACGTTCTGGGCGCGCATCCAGTCACCCTCGTAGAACTGCACGACCACCAGCGGGGAGCGGACCTCCTCGCCGGGATGGAGGAGGAAGTGCGTGGCCTCCTGCCCACCGCGGACGTCCAGCCCCGTCGCGCCATCGCGCGTGAAGTCCATCTCCCACTGCCCGGGCCAGCCGAGGCCGAGCAGCACGCCGCCGCCGGGTCGCTCGATGTGGAAGTACGGGCAAGCCTCCTGCGTCGGACGGCCCCCGGTGCATGCCTGGTGCAGCGAGACCCCCGGACCGAGCGGCCATGCGAGGGGCTCGTAGGAAGCCGGCGAGCAGTTGTCGCCACGGATGGTGTGGAGCACGAACTCGCCCTCAGCGGGCCGGTCGAGATGGAGGTCCACCGCCCGGATGCCGGAGAGGATCGGTGTGTCGACCGTGCCGTCGTTGCGGAAGTGCAGGGTCCACTCGACGGTGGGGAAGTCGCTGTACTCGGTCGCCTCGCACCGCACGACGAGGCCGGTGGCGGGATCGGTGAAGGAGAGCGTGTGGGCCGTCCTCCTGCCGTGGCGCGCGTCCGTGGTCTCGTCGGTCGCGCGGGAGACGGTCCAGGCGGGGAGCAGGTCTCGGGAGGAGCGGTCCCCGTAGGTGAACGAGAACGGCGGTGTCGTTCCGCTGTCGAGCGTCGTGGCGACCCACGACGACTTCGCGGCCATCTCCGACGGGGTGGGGATCGGGCTGTCGCCCGATGCGAGGACCAGCGAAGCGCAGCAGAGCAGATCGGTTGCGCATAAGAGGGTCTGGAGCATCTCGACCTCCGAAGGGGTGCACCTGGCGCTCTGACGACGGACGCGCGGCGAGCAGGGGGTCTCCGGCTGAGGAACCCATCGCCCGTCGCCGCATCTTCTGCCGCGGGCGGTCGCGACCTCCCCTCCGCAGGAGGGCCGGCGGCAGCGGGCGAAGCCTCCGGTGCGGGTGAGGGCGACGCCGTGTTCGGAAGGAGCGGGAGATGAGAGAGACCCGTGAGGCGAGGCGAGCGCGAGCCGTGCGAAGGAGACCGGTACTCCTCGCCGCGGCGGTGACGGTGATGGCTGTGCTCACGGCCTATGCGAGCGCCGCCGAGCCCGAAGCCGCAGCGATCTCGATCGACGCGACCGGCCCGGGCATCGCGACCAACCCGCACATGTATGGCGTGCTCATCGAGGAGATCAACCACGGTGTCGACGGCGGCCTCTACGCCGAGCTGATCCGGAACCGGGGCTTCGAGGAGTCCGAGCCGCCCGAGGGTTACCGGCAGATCGGCGGGCGGTGGCTCGACCGGGAGCGCGGCTACGACTCGGGCTACACCCACGCGCCGGACGCCCTGCCGGGATGGTCGCTCGTCGAGTCCCTCGATTCCCGCGCCACGGTGAGCCTGTGCCTGGACGCTCCGTTGAGCGCCGCGAGTCCGCGGTCGCTCCGGCTCGAGGTCGGAGCGGTCGGAGCGGCCGGCGCCGGTGTCGCCAACGCCGGCTACTGGGGGATCGGCGTGCGGGAGCAGGCCGAGTACCGCCTCTCCCTGTGGGTGCGTGCCGCGCGCCGCTTCGCCGGCCCCGTCCGCATCACGCTCGAGGATGCCACCGGCGCGGCCTGCGCGCAGACGGTCGAGATCGCCATGGTCCCGACGCGGTGGACGGAGTTCCGCGCGAACCTGCGCGCGACGCGGACGCGGGGCGACGCCCGCCTCGTCGTGCGTGCCTTCTCCCCGGGCACGTTGTGGCTCGACCAGGTCTCGCTGTTCCCGGCCCGGACCTACCGCGGCCGCCCGAACGGTCTCCGGCCCGACCTGGCCCAGATGATCGCCGACTTGAAGCCGGGCTTCGTCCGCTTCCCGGGCGGCTGCATCGTCGAGGGAGGGACCGTCGAGACGGCCTACGACTGGAAGGACAGCCTCGGGCCCCTGCGCGACCGTCCCGAGACCTGGGGCGTCTGGGGGGCGCGGCGGACCCACGGCATGGGCTACTTCGAGTACCTGCAGTACTGCGAGGACCTCGGGGCCGAGCCGCTGCCCGTGCTCTTCGCGGGCCAGACCTGCATCTACCGCCATGCGGAGCATGTCCCGATGGACGCGATGGGTCCCGTGGTCGATGGCTACCTCGACCTGCTCGAGTACACCGACGGTCCCGCGGATTCGCGCTGGGGTCGGTTGCGCGCGGCAGCCGGCCACCCGGCGCCCTTCGGGGTGCGGATGCTCGAGATCGGCAACGAGAACGTCGGGCCGGAGTACGAGGCCCGCTATGCCGTGATCTACGAGGCGCTCAAGGCGAAGCACCCGGAGATCGGGACCGTCTCGTGCGTGCTCCAGCCGTCGGCCCCGACCGAGATGGTCGATGAGCACTACTACAACAGCCCGCGCTGGTTCCTCGACCACGCCGATCTGTACGACGGACGCGACCGCTCGCTCCCTCCCGTCTACGTGGGCGAGGTCGCCGTGACCTCGGACGAGGGCGGTCCCGACAAGGGCAACCTGCGCGCCGCGCTCGCCGAGGGCGCCTTCCTGCTCGGACTCGAGCGCAACGCCGATGCCGTGCGGATGGTGAGCTACGCCCCGCTGCTCGGACACGTGAGCGGGCGAAGCGGCTGGCACGGCATGATCTACTTCGACAGCCTGCGTGCCTACGGCACCGCCTCGTACCACCTGTGGAAGCTGTTCGGCAACAACCTGCCCAGCCGGGTCTTCCCCACCGAGGTGGCCGAGCCCGAGACGGCGCTGCCGGGGATCGCGGGGGCCATCGGCCTCGGCACCTGGGACACCGCGGCCGAGTACCGCAACGTCCGCGTCGAGCGCGGCGGCGAGACGCTCTACGCCGCGAGCTTCGCGGACGGCGCCCCCGGCTGGACGACCGAGGGCGGGCGCTGGACCGCCGAGGGGGGCGCGTGGGGGCAGCGCGAGCCGGCGACCGGGCTCAGCTACGCGGGCGAGGAGGACTGGTCCGATTACACGCTGCGCCTCGAGGCCCGCAAGCTCTCCGGGGCCGAGGGCTTCCTGATCGCCTTCGGCCGCAGGGGCGGCGACACGTATTGGTGGAACCTCGGTGGATGGGGCAACCGCGAGCACGGGATCGAGCTGAACCGCTCGCCCGTCGGACGCAGGGTCCCCGGCCGCATCGAGACCAACCGATGGTACGACATCCGGATCGAGCTGACCGGCCGCCGGATCCGCTGCTTCCTCGATGGCGTGCTCGTCCACGACGAGCAACCGACATCCGCGCGGAGCCTGTTCGCGCTCGCGGGCCGCGACGACACGACGGGGGAGCTGGTGCTGAAGGTCATCAACGTGGCGGAGAAGCCGGTCGCCGCCTCGCTCCGGCTCGAGGGCGTCCGCGTGACCGGCATGGGCGCCGTGACGGTGCTGCGCGCGGCGAGCCTCGACGACAACAACTCGCTCGATGAGCCGCTCAAGGTTGCGCCACAGACGCAGCGCGTGCGGCTCGAGGGCGATGAGCTGGAGTGGCGCTTCCCGGCGCGGTCGCTCACCGTGCTGCGAGTGCCGGCGCGGTAGAACGAGGCGCGCGTCCGATCCGGGCTCACGACCCCCGCAGCTCGCTCGCGACACGGAACAGCGCCTCGACGTTGGCCCACGGGAAGCCGGGATCGACCTCCAGGTAGAGCCACGAGCCTCCCTCGTGGCTGCCGAAGGTCTCGACCAGACGCAGGACGTGGTCGCGAACCTCGCCGGGGCTGCCGCGCTGCATCAAGTCGCCCCGATCGGGGTGCAGCTCGACGGCCATGCCGAGATCGCGGCAGGTGCGCGCCAGCTCGGGGAGATCGAACGCGGTGAGCTGAGGCCAGATGGCGTTCACGCCGAGACGGGCGAAGTCCTCGAGGATCGGCCCGACCTGCCCGCAGACATGGAAGAAGATCGTCTTCCCCGCCGCGCGGACCGGCTCGAACCAGCGCGCGTAGCGCGGGGCGAAGAAGGAGCGAAACACCGCGGGCGAGGCCAGCAGGGCCTGCTGCGTGCCGTGGTCGTCGCCGAATGCCACTCCGTCGACCCCCAGCGCGAGGGAACGCCGCACATGGGCGAGGTAGTGGTCGGTGATCAGGTCGGCGAGACGGTGGATCTCCGGCCCGTCCTCCGCGAGGTCCATCAGGACATCCTCGTACCGTCGCACCGCGCGCAGTAGCTCGAAGAGCTGGCCGAAGCCGCCGACGGTGTAGTAGCGCGCGCGCTGGGCGGCCACGTGCGCCCGTCCGGCCTCGATCTCGGGGCCGGCGACGGCGGGCGGGGGTGGGGCCTCGTAGGTCTCGAGCCGCTGCCAGTCATCGAGTGGGCGCTCGAGTGGGTGGCCCCAGATCCCGAAGATGCGGTGCTCCCAGGTGACGCCCCACTCATCGGTGCGGATCGCGTGGTAGCGGCCGTCGGCGTCGAAGTCCTCCGGCGGGGGCGGGGCGGGCAGCGCGAGGCCGCTCAGATCGCCGAAATCGTGGCCGCAGGCCCGGATCAGCTCGAGCAGCTTCTCGCCGTGCTCGTGGAGCCCGGCGGGAGCGGGGTGGATCCGAAGCGGGATCCGGTCGGGCCGGCGGAACTCGAGGGCGGCGCAAACTCGCTCGCGGGGCAGCACGCGGTGCTCTCTCCTCTCGGGCAGGGGTCACGGACGATGGAGCCACAGGGCCCAGTCCTGGCCGTCGGGGGCCACGAGCGAGACGTCGCCACCGGCCTCCAGCCTCTCCTCGCCGGCCGGAGAGAGCAGCCCCGTCCGCGGGTCGAGCCACCGCGCCTCGTACGAGCCCTGGTCGCCGCGGAGATCGAGCCGCAGCGTGCCGCCCGCCAGCGCGTAGAACAGGTAGGTCTCCCCGGGCGCACGGAGACACCAGGTTCCCGCGGCGCCCCCCGTCGCGCGGTCGTCGGGCGCCATCCGCGGCAGCATCTCGGCGAGGTGCTCGCGGAGGAACGTGTAGAGCGGCAGCACCTCCTGGACGCCGGCCGGCATGATGTACCCCGGCGGGTCGGCGTGGTCGGGGTACTCGATCTGCCCGGCCACCAGGAGGCTCGCCCCGGCCATGAACGCCGCCCAAGTCTGGCGCCGGTCCTGGCCGATGGCGTCGATCAGCACCTTGTCGGGGTGGGCGTCGCGGTACGTCCGGATCTTCTCGTAGAGCCGCTCCGGGCTGCTCTGCTCGGACTGCTCGCTTCCGCACTCGGTCGCGCGCCCCGGGATCTCGGCGCCACCGGGAGGCGCGACCAGGGCCCCGTCGGCCCGGATGTACCAACCGCGCAGGTCGATCAGGTCAATGCGCGCTGCCCGCTCGGGGTCGGCCAGCACGGCATCGACGACATCCTTGGCGCCGCTCAGGCCCACCCACACGCGGCGACCCGATTCCGCCTCCCACTCACGGATCGTGTCGAGCCAGAACTCCACGAACGCGCGCGGGCCGGTGAACTCCTGACCGATCAGGTGGATCACGTTGGTGTTGGCGGCCGTCGCCTCGAGGCAGCGGCGCGTGTAGGCCCGGTGCAGCCCGCGCCGGACAGGATGCGAAACGTCGTAGTAGGCGTTTGCGGCCGGGACGCCGTCGGGCATCGCCGTCGGCTGCATGCAGTTCGCCGGCCGCCACGGGAAATCGACGTAGTGCGGGTCGATCTCCAGGAGCGCGTGCTGCATGTGGTGCTTGTGGAGCAGGACCGTCCCCTTGCGGTCGCAGAGATCGGCGAACGCGCGCAACCGGTCGAAGTACCACGGGTTGTAGCGGGTCAGGTCGTACAGCGGAAGCCCGTCGCTGGCTGTCCCCTGATCGCTCCGCGCCCAGGGCTGCTCGAGGAAGGGCGGCACGACGGCGCCGTCGGCCCGCGGCGCGGTGTCGTGGGCGTCGCGCCGGCGGTCGTACCACAGGCCGTGGTTGTGCTCGAAGCCGGGGTACCCGTACCGCAGCATGGAGTCGGTGAGCTGGTCGAGATCCTCCGTGCGGTTGGGGCGAACGTCGCCCTGTGGGTCGCCGAGCGAGCGGCGGGCGAGGTTCGGCCGTTGCCCGGCCCGCCACCAGCCATTGTGCTGAACCCATCCCCACAGCGCTCGTCCATCGTGGGTGAGCCAGCCACCGGCCACGCCGAGCCCCTCGCCGCGGCAGGCTCCGGCCCCGGCGGCCAGCGCCGCGAGAGCGAGGGTGAGTGACAGCGTTCGCGTGGGCCGTACCGGTGCGAGCATCGCGTTGTCGCTCCTTCCCGCGGAGGCCGCTTGCGACGTCCGGCGCGTGGAGGGACGAGAGGCCGCCCGCACCGACGGGCATCGCCCTCCGGAGGGAACGATAGCACGACGCTCCGTGGCGCGGCGCAGGCGCTGGAGGAGAAACCGGGCCGCGATCGTACAACCCACCTTGGGACCGGCGCCGGGCCGGGCTCGACGATGGGATGAAACGGAGCACACGATGCGCAGCAGGCTCGCGCTGGCCGGCTACCTCCTCGGGCTCGCACTCGCCGTGCCCGGGGCGGCACAGCAGGCGGAGGCGCCCGAGATCGAGATCGAGGCCGGGGGGAGCGCCGAGCGTGTTCTCACCGTGCGCGTCGACACCGCACCCGTGGTCACCGCCACCGCCGTGTTCTGGGGCGAGAACTGGGGCTGGGTCGGCACCGAACTCACGACCGGCGCGAGGAACGCCCACGGCGCCGTGCCCAGCTCGTTCCACGTGCCCGACCTCGGGATCGCCGGCGAGGGCGCCCTCACCGAGCCGCGGCCCAACGCGCTCCGCTGGGAGTGGGCGCTCACGGCCGAGCGCGACGTGCTCGGGGGCGGGAGCGCCGACGACCTCGGCCCCATGGCCCACGGCGGCCTCGCCTTCAACCTCGACCTGACCGCGCCGGCCCGCCGCGGCTGCACCGCCGAGCCCGTCCTCCGCGACGATCGACGGGGCTGGTCATGGGAGGTCGCACCCGGACAGACCGTCACGGTCTCGTTCGACGAGCCGCT
>CAZRDB010000022.1:0-7836 GCA_964598695.1 uncultured Armatimonadia bacterium | reverse complement strand
CCGGCCGGGAAGCTCGGCCGGGTCCGTGCCGAGGGAGACCAGCTCGTCTACGGCGACGGCTCGCCCGCCCGCTTCTGGGGCGTGAACCTCCAGGCCTACTCGCTCTACGTCCGCACACAGGACGGTAAGCCCGACCGCGCTTTGATCGAGCGCCAGGCCCGCCGGCTCGCGGAGCTGGGCGTCAACCTCGTCCGGCTCACCCACATCGACAGCGACTGGGTCGAGCCGAACCTGATCGCCCCCGGGGAGACGACCGACCGCCTCGACGACGCCAGCCTCGACGGGCTGTTCACTTGGATCGAAGCGCTCCGTGCGCAGGGGATCTACATCCTGCTCGACATGATCACCTATCGCCCGTTCAAGCCGGCCGATGGGATCCCGGCCTTCGACGAGCTGGTGCGGCACAACGGCAAGCAGAACGGCAGCGCGCTCGGCCAGGGCTTCAACTACCTCAACCCGCGGGTCACCGAGCTGTGGCGGACGACCAGCCGAGAACTGCTCACGCGCACCAACCCCTACAGCGGCCTCGCGCTCAAAGACGACCCGGCCATGATGGGGATCATGCTCTGGAACGAGAACGACCTCACCCAGCACTTCGGCAACCTGTTCCTCGGCGACAAGGACACGCCCCAGCACCGGGCCGCCTTCCTGGAGCGGCTCGAGGCCTTCGCCGAGCGGACCGGGCTCGACCGTGGCGAGCTGGACCGGACCTGGCTGCCGGGGCCCTCGAAGGCGTTGCTCGCGGAGCTGGAGTACGAGTGGTACCGGGGCGCCGTCGAGTTCCTCCGCGGCCTCGGCGTGGAGTCACTGATCTGCGTCGGCCACGTCTGGGGTGGAGGCGGCCTCTATGCGCTGCCCTCGCTCGCGGCCGGCGACGTGACCGATTCCCACACCTACTCGGCCTCCGACTTCCTCTCGACCAACCCCCACTACACGCCGAACTTCGCCGGCGTGATCGCCCGCTCGCAGCAGGCCGGCCGGCCCTCCTTCATCTCGGAGTTCAACATGGAGGACTCGCTCGGGGTCCATCGCGACGCCTTCACCGTCGCGCCGTACATCGCCGCGCTCGGCGCCTTCCAGGGATGGGACGCGCCGATGCTCTACGGCTACTCGCAGGACGGCTTCGGGGGCTGGGGTCAAAGCCTGTGGAGCAGTTACTCGCATCCTTCGGCAATGGCCCTGATGCCCGCGGCCGCGTTGCTCTACCGGCAGGGCCACGTCGCCGGAGCGAAGGAGACGCTCTACCTCGACCTCACACCCGAGCAGCTCTTCCTCACGCAGACCGACGAGACGACCTCGCGGACGATCCGCACCGGCATGGAGCGCCACCGGCTCGTGGTCGGGATGCCCGCCACGCCCGAGCTGCCGTGGCTCGAGCCGACGGCGGCGCCGGCCGGCGCCCGGGTCGTGACCGACCTCGACGAGGACCTGATCCCGCCCGGCAACGCGGTCACCTCGGACACCGGCGAGCTGAGCCGCGACTGGGTGCGCGGGATCTACACGATCGACACCCCACGGACGCAGATGGCGCTCGGCTGGCTCGGCGGCGAGGAGGTCGCTACCGCCGACGCGCGGTTCGCGCTGGAGACGCCGAAGGCCGGCGTCGCGCTCTCGAGCCTCGACGACCGCCCGCTGCGGCAGAGCACGCGGATCCTGCTCTCGACCTGCGGCCGGGTGGATGTCGCTGCCAATCCGGTGCGCTCGGAGCTGGTCGCGGGCACGGTCGAGCTGGCCTCCGACGAGCAGGCGCTCGTGCTGATCCCGCTCGGCCCGGACGGCACGCGCGGGACCCCGGTTGCGCTCACGCCGGAGAACGGCCGCTACCGCATCGCGCTTCCGACCGCGGCCCAGACGCTCTGGTTCCTCCTCGAGCCCCCCGGCGGGGCGAGGGAGCCGTAGCCGAGGCGAGGTCGTCGGGGCGGCCTACATGGTGATCCGGCAGACCTGCGCGCCGTCGTCGCGCTGGACGGTCCGGGCGTAGCGGAACGCCGGGTTGCCGAACAGCATCTGGTAGTGGATGTGGTCCTCCGGCAGGCCGAGGTAGGTCTTGAGCTGCGGCCGGGCCGCGAGGATCACCGAGATCAGGCCGCACCAGGTCGTGCCGATGCCCGCCGACTGCGCCAGCAGCTCGAAGTAGGCGAGCGCGAGCGCGACATCCTCGCGCGGGCAGGGAGCGTCGGGCGGAGCCGAGACGACCAGCACGTGCGGCGCGCCGCGGAAGACGAGGTCGCGGCTCTCCTCGTAGTAGGCCTGGACGAACCGCCGGACGGCGCCGGCCTGCGCCTCCGGGACCTCATCGGCGGCGACCATCGCCCGCAGCTCCGCCATCCCCGTCTCGCGGAACCGGTCCATCGTCGCGAGATCGTCGATCACGCGGAAGGTCAGCTCCTGGCGGTTGACGCCGGTGGGGGCGTTGGCCGTCCCGGCGAGCAGGCCCGCGAGAAGCGCCGGATCGACGTTCTCCCGGCGGTAGCTGCGGCAGCTCCGGCGCCCACGGACGAGCCGCTCCATCGCCTCGAGCGACGGGAGCGCCTCCGGGGTGAGCGGAAGGCTGTTCGCCGGGCTGCGGCCATGGATCGAGAGCGCGCCCGGGGGGCAGACGGCGAGGCAGTGCTGGCAGCCCATGCAGTCGCCGGCCTCCTCCTCGATGATGCTCGGGATGCCGCCGTCCTTGCGCTCGATGATCCGCATCGGACAGTCGCGCACGCACAGGTCACACAGATCGCAGAGCGCCTCATCGACCACGAAACCGAGCATCGTGTCACCTCTCCCGGGCCGTCCGCGTCCCCAGGGCTCCCAATCGCCCCTCGCGCTGACGGAATCCTGCTTCCGCCCAGGCGGCGCAGGGCCTGCCAAGACCGTGGCGAAGGTGCCCCCATGCGGTTCGCCTGCTCGGCTCAGGGAGGTCACCATGGCGCCCGGTCGCTCGCGGCACATCCTCCGCACCGCAGCCCTGTTCCCCTGTCTCCTCGCCGTGTGCTCGGCCGTCGCCGCACAACCCTGGGCGGAGCCGGGGCCCTACGAAGGCCACCCCGAGGTCTACGTGCGCGACGCCTACGCGCGCTACAAGCAGCTTCGCGAGCGGATCCTGCAGGCCCGCCTCGAGCGCGATGGGCTCCGCGCCGGGTTCCGCGAGATCAGCGGGGTGGGGAAGCTGCAGGCGGGCCAGTTCATCGGGCGCGAGGAGGCCGACAGCCTGGTCCGCAAGACGACCCTCGACGCCCGGATCATCGAGTTGGAGTCGCAGGCCGTCGCGATGGAGCGGGAGTGGGACCAGTGGCTGCGGTTCCCCTTCAGCCTCGGGCCCCTGACCGACATCGAGCAAGCCGTGGAGGACCGCTCGTACAACCCGGAGACCGGACAGATGGAGACCCGGAGGACCGACGCGATCGACTTCCGGATCCGGTACTTCCTTGAGGAGACGGAGCGCCAGCGCCGGACCGACGGACTCCATCCGCAGCTCGCGACGGTCTTCTGGGCGGGCGACGGACAGATCACCGCGGCCGCGCCGGAGGTCCTGGCGGGCGGCGTGAGCGGAGGGCAACGTCTCCTCGCGAAGGATGGCTCGTTCCCCGGAGAGGGCAGGAACGCGCCTATCAACGTCGGGCCGGTGACCGTCGGGTCCGCGTGTACGCTGCGGTGCTACGTGAAGGGAACGCCCCCGGTACCGCAGGTGTGGTCGCTCTCGAACTGGAACACCGGGCTGCATCTGTACTTCGCTCCGGCCCTCGGCCGCGGGTGGGGGCGCACCGACGAGGTGCTGACCCTCGGCGGCCAGACGGAGAACAACGAGCTGACGGGGGAGGTCGAGCTGCCCTGCCCCGGCCGGATCTCGGTGATGATCCACCCGCCGTTCGGCAGCGCGCCTCTCGGGGGCGGAGACTTCGCGCAGAGCTTCACGAGTTCTGTCGAGGTGGTCAAGCTGCGCGCCGACCGCCGGGCCTACGGCGGCAGCGAGGTCCGCAACGGCGACGTCATCACCTCCGGCGCCGTGCCGACCGCACTCCAGCTTCGCGACGGCACCTACGTGCATCTGCGTCCCTGGTCGAGCATCAAGCTGTCCGAGCCCGAGCCGGGCCTCACGCGGATCGAACTGCAGAAGGGCTCGTTCCGCGTCACGGGCTGGGGGTGGAACGAGGGCTCGACCGTCGAGGTCATCGCCCGCGGCAAGGTGCTGCGGCCCCACGGCACCGACTTCGCCGTGTCGGACACCGGCGACAACGCCGTCCTTCACGTCTTCGATGGCGAGGTGGAGATCGAGATCGCGGAGGGCCAGCGCGCCACCATCGGCGCGGGCCACCAGGCCTGGGTGACGGACGGGATCTCCGTCGAGACCTGGGGCATGCAGCTCGATCAGACGCTGGCGGAGGAGAGCGACGGCCAGCTCATCCGGAGCGGCCCACCCGCCCGACTCGTGGCGCAGCCGTTCGGGGTCACGACGCTCGAGGTGCGCGACGGCGTTCTCCCCGAGGGCTGGCGGTGGGAGGACCCGCGCCAGGACGCCACCTACAGCGCGCCCGAGCCCGGTACGTTCCATGCGACCGTCCCGACCGACAACGACCTGTGGGATCTCCGCTACGGCGCGCCCTGCCTGCTGCGCGCCGTGACCGGCGACTTCGATCTGGAGGCCGAAGCGCCGCTCCCTCCCGCCGCCAGCGACTGGACGAGCCTCGACTTCTGCGTCAAGTCGCCCGGGAGCTGCCAGGGGCTCGCCTCGGGCCAGCTCTACCACGGCTCCGCGCAGGACTACTGGCTTCTCGGGAGCTGCTGGCTCTGGCCGCCCGCCGGCGGGTTCCGCATGACGCTATGGGACGATGAGCATGGCACGCCGAGCTGGCCGCCTGCCCCGCGCGAGGCCCTGCGGGTGCGGCTCTCGCGACGGGGATCGACCTGGTACGCAGCGCGCAGCGTCGACCAAGGCGCCACCTGGCACACCTACGCCTACGGCACGGCCGACCTACCCGCGACGGTCTGGGCGGGGTGGGCCTTCCGACGGGCGGCGACGGCCGACCCCCTTGGCGAGTTCACCTTGCGCGACGTCCGACTCGTCTCGCAGCCACTGGGGCTGGGGGAGGAGCCGGACTGGCACACCTACACCCACTGTGGGACTGTCGAGGCAGGGGAGGCCCAGGCCCGGCTGGCGCTCGACGGGAGCGGGCTCGGGCTGGCGCAGTGCATGACGAGCGCTCTCCTGCCGGGCGATTTCGAGATCGCCGTCGCGTTCGCGCTCGACCATCCGTGGGGACTCGAGCCTGGACGGTCCCGGTACTTCTCGCTCGGGGTCCGCACCACGGACGGGAAGAACCAGGCCTACATCGGCGGCGCGGTGAACGCCGAGACGGGTGTCCCGCGCTACCACAGCGACCTCCGGCTCAACGGCCTCTGGGGACGCTACCAATGGGCCAACGGACTCGAGGCGAGCGGACGGCTGCGGCTCGCCCGCCACGAAGGCGTCGTCTCGAGCTACTACTGGAAGGACGACGGCTGGCAGCCGCTCGGCCAGTGGACCGACGAGTTCCGCATGCCGGTCCACCTCCAGCTCGCCGCCGGCAACGAGTGGTTCGGCCAGACGCCGGCGGCGCTGTCGGTCGTCTTCCGCGCCGAGGACGTGCGGGCCGGCCCGGATTACGCCGCGAGCACGACGGACCCCTAACCCGCTCGGCCGGCGTCGAGGAGCCCCTGGAGCTTCACGGCCGTCTCGTGCGCGCGGGCGAGGAAGGTCGGCTCGTCGTCGATGCCCGCCTTGCGCATCGAGACCTCCTCGCTCACCCACTTCGCGTACGAGGACTTCGCGATGATCGCCATCAGACGGCTCCAGTCGACGGTGCCGGAATAGGGGATGTTGTGATCGTCGCCATCGCCCTGGTTGTCGTGGAGGTGGAGCGCGAGGAGCCGGTCGGCGACGCGCTCGAGCCGCTCCAGCCCACACGGGAAGAGGTTGCCGTGGCCCGCGTCGTAGCAGACGCCGGCGAACTCGGGACCGTACATTGCCAGCACGCGCTCGATCGTGTCGAAGCTCGCGTCGGAGCCACCGTTCTCGATCGCGATCCGCACGCCGTGGACCGCGGCGTAGGGCTCGAGCGAGTCCATCGAGCGCCGGAAGCGGGCCCAGGCCGCCTCGTCGCCCTCCTGGCATCCCGCCGGCATGTGCATCACGATCACGTCGGCGCCGAGGCGCGCGGTCATCTCGATGCGGTTGCGCACCAGCTCGACGCCCGCGAGTCGCTCGTACTCCCGCGGCGAGCCCCAGTTCTTCTCCGGGCCCATCGAGGCATGGAGATCGGTCATCTCGAGGCCGTACTCGGCCATCCAGCGGCGGATCTGGTCGACCTCGGCCGGGCTGTACACGAAGTCAGACGCCCACTGGTGGCACCAGTGGATGTGGGTGAAGCCGGCATCGGCGATCCGTCGCAGGGCAGGCTCGGGGCAGCCCTTGTCGGTCGCGTAGTCGGTGGTCACGGAGAGAAGCATGGGCCAGACACCTCCGGGTTCGCGGCGCCCAACGAGCGCTCGGTCGTGACGCTCAGGGTAGGGCCGCGGAGGGCGAATGCCAAGCCCGACTTGATCCGAACGACCTCCGCCCCCGGTTGTCCTACGGGAGAAGGCCGGGGAGGCGCGGCACGGCGCGGGACAGGATGCATCGCATGGAGCACGCACGTCGGATCTCTCCGGTCCCCGGCCGCACGCTCCGATGGGCCGGACTCGCTCTGCTGGCCATGGGAGCGGGCGCGGCGCCGGCACGGGAGGACGACCCGGCGCCCATCGACCGGTACGCGCTCGTGACACGCCACAACATCCGCTGGGATGATCTTGTCGGACTGATCCCCCTCGGCAACGGCGAGTTCTGCCTGACCGCCGACGCCACCGGGCTCCAGACCTTCGGCGGCAACTGCATGAGCCACTGGGCGTGGCACTCGCTCCCCCTGCCCACGGGCTACAGCCCCGATGACGTGCCCGCCACCGGGACGACCGAGCAGGGCCGGATCACGGGGCCTATGCGAGAGGCATCGGGTCACGCCGACCTCGATTCCTGGATCTTCCACAACCCCCACCCCGCCAACCTCGCGCGACTGCGGTTCATCCGGGGCGACGGGGTCCCGCCGCCCGAGGACGCCGTGCAGGTCGTCGAGCGAACGCTCGACCTGTGGAGCGGCTGCCAGACGACTCGCTTCACGCTCTACGGCGAGGCGGTCGAAGTGCGGACGCTCGTACACCCGACGCTCGACCTGGTCGCGATCCGGGCCGAGTCGCCGCTCCTGCGCGATGGCCGGCTGGCGGTGCGGATCGACTTCCCCTACCCGAACGCCGACGGGGTTCTCCCGTGGGCCGGCCACTGGCAGCTCCCGGAGGCCCACGCGACCGCGATCGCGCGCGAGGAGCCCGGACGTGCCGACCTGCGGCGAACGGCCGATGCGCTCGCCTACACGGCCTCGCTCGCTTGGTCGGCAGGATGCACCCTGGGCCCCGAGGCCGGCGAGCGCCACGCCTTCCGGTTGACTGGCGCTCCGGAGGGCCCGACTGAGCTGGTCTGCTGCTTCGCGCCCGAGGCGCCCGCGGGACTGCCCTCGTTCGCCGAGACCGTCGCGGCCGCATCGGAGCACTGGGCTGCGTTCTGGGGCACGGGCGGCGCGATCGACCTCTCGGGCAGCCGGGACCCCCGCTGGGAGGAGCTGGAGCGCCGGGTGGTCCTCTCGCAGTACGAGATGGCCGTGCAGTCGGCGGGGAGCTGGCCATCGGCCGAGACCGGGTTGCTCGGGATCGACCCCTGGGCGAGCCAGTTCCACATGGAGATGGTCTGGTGGCACCTCGCCCACTACGCACTATGGGGACGGTGGG
>CAZRDB010000021.1:31177-39623 GCA_964598695.1 uncultured Armatimonadia bacterium | reverse complement strand
GGAGGGCGCCGACAAGCTGCTCCGGCTGCAAGTCGACCTCGGCTCGGAAAGAAGGCAGATCGTCGCGGGGATCGCGCAGCAGTTCCCTGCGTCAGAGGTAGTGGGCAAGCAGATCGTGGTGGTCGCGAATCTCGCTCCGGCCAAGATCCGCGGCGTCGAGAGCCAGGGAATGCTCCTCGCCTGCGGCGAGGCCGCGCCCACCGGTCTGGTCACGATCGACCGCACCGTCGCGAACGGCGAACTGGTGCGCTGAACGTGCAGGAAGGGCGAGCCGTTTCCTTTCCGGAGCGGAAGGAGTACGACCCACCCGACAGAATTCAGCGTGGAACCGGATGTGTGCATTACGGTAGACCGGTGGACTGCGACCGCATAGGCGGTGGACGCGGCCGGCGTCGTAGGCGCAAGTGTAGGGCCGGTTCGGAGACCTCGGAGGTGCTACCGTTGGGCAAGACCTGGGTTCTTCTGTCTGTGGCAGTACTCGCGTTTGTCGCGTGCGGGATCGCGTCGGCGACCCCCACCAACCTCATCGAGATTCCGACGGCTCTCGTCGCGAACGACGATGACTTCGCCGTGAATGTCGACGCCTCGTGCAACCCGAGCGCCGGCACCCAGGGGTACGACCTCGGCGTCACCTATGGCGTCGCCGAGGACTTCGAGTTCGGCATCGATCTCCAGGACCGGTTCACCAACAACTTCGCGCCGACCATCAACGCCAAGTGGCGGATCACCGACGCGGAGAAGGAGGACCAGTTCGCGGTCGGTCTCATGGACTGGGGCTTCGGCTCGCAGGCCACGCCGAACATGGCCTACGCTGTCGGCACCTTCACCGACAAGGATGACAGCAGCGCGGCCAAGCTCCACCTTGGCGTGTACTACGGCTTCGGCAACTACTGCGCGAACGACCCGATCAGCTTCCTGGCCGGCGTCGACTTCGGCGGCGACGAGTGGCGTGGGATGGTCGACTGGGTCGGCGGCAACAACCCCCGCGGCGTCTTCTCCGCTGGCGTCAGCTACCATGGCGAGGACGAGGACTGGGGCGCCAAGCTCGCGTACCAGCACTTCAACCGCTCCAAGGCCAACCAGGTCACCCTCCAGTTCGACTGGGCGATCGACTAGCCAGAGCGTGGTGCACGATCCCGGACAGGGCGGGTCTCCGGACCCGCCCTGTTCTGCTGTACGGGGCGTCGTCGCGGCGTGGCGCCCCGCGCCACCGGCCGATCTCGCGGAACGGAAGCGGTGGGACTACCGAACCGGCGTGGGAGGTAGCTCGACCGGGTCGGCCAGAGCGGCCTCATCGAGTGCGGCCGCATCGCCAGGGGCGCCGGGCACGAGCACGAGCGTTCGGCAGCCGGCTGCCAGCAGACGGGAGAGCAGCGCCCGGCTCGCCTCCTCGCTCGGGCTCTGAGATCCCTCGGGCAGGAGGATCGCTCCCCACGGCGAGGCCGGCGCAGGGGCCTCCATCGCCGCCAGGATCTGCGCGCCGGACCCCTCGATGAGCATCGGGGCCGCCTCGTGAGCGCGCGCCGCGCGGATCTGCGCGACCGTCGCCGCGTCGCAGGCCGCCGCGCGTTGCCACGCGGGCTCCGGCGGCAGGAACCCCACCGGCGCTACCCGACCGCGCCCGAGGTCGGCATCCGCGAGCAGGGCCTGGGAGTCGCCCACCCAGCGGGCGACCGACTCCCGCCGATAGCTGTGCCACGCCTCGAGGAAGGCCGCGGGGGCAGTGGGCTCGCGCGGTGCGTCGAAGCCCCCGTCCGCGCCGCTGCCGGAGCCATCGCGAACCGCGAGCACCCAGGAGGAGAACGCGGTCCCGTAGACCTCGTTGAAGCAGCGGTGGCCGCCCAGGGCCGAGGCGGGCGAGGGATCGTCCGCGAACTCGGGCACTCCGATGGTGTTCGGGCGCTCGCGGATCCACGTTCGGAACGCCTCGACCGCCCAGGGCGAGTAGTCGCCCTCCCCTCCCCCAGTGATGAGCGAGACCTCCCGCGGGCCGGCTACGAGGCCGATGGCCCCCGGGAAGCGCACGTCGAGAGCGGCCAGCTCCCGGGCTTGCGCGCGGAGAGCGGCATCGCGCCGCGCCCGGACCTCGGTGGCGAGGGGGGAGAGCGTGCCCCACAGCCGGCCGCGCTCCTCCCCGTCGCCCAGGCTGTTGTCGGCGAGCCACTGGAAGCTCCGTCGGTCGAGCCGGGCGTCGTCGCCCAGCCACTCGGAGGTGTGGTGCGGCGCCACTCCGGCGAACACCAGCAGCGGCACGCCGGCCCGGTGGGCCGCCTGGTAGACCTCGACCGCGCCGGCGCGGAAGGGGATGGCCGCACCGACGCGCAGAGCGGGCGTGGGCTCACCGAACCGCGCACGGACCGCGCGGAGGCGATCGATCTTCTGGTCGAGCGAGAGGCCGGGCGCATCGAGGCCCTCGTCGAGCACGTAGACCGTGAGAGCCGGGGGCTCATCGGCCGCGGCCGCCGGCGGCGCCGCAGGGAGGGAGAGACCCATCGCGATCGGAAGGTATAGCATGGCACACAGGGTCAGGCGGCGCCGCCGAGACGCGCTCCCCGCGCGAGACGTCGAACCTGGCAGGGAGAAGTCTCGCATGAAGCTCACACAACCCGACAAGCCCACGACGGCCATTCCGTGCCTCCTCGTTCGCTCGTGCGTCACCGTCGCGCTGGTGCTCGCGACGGCATGGGTGGCAGGCTGCTCCAGCGAGAGCGGACTCGACACAGAGCGCCCCGCCACGGCCGCCGACCAGTTCGCCAACATCGACAACTCGCCCTTTGCCACGCGGACCCTCGGCCCGCGCGGGGCCCTGTGCTACCCGGTCGCCGCAGGCGCCACGGCCGAGGCGTACACGGCCGGCCTCGACCGGGCCCTCGCGGAGGGCGCCGTCTCGACCCGCGACGCCGATGCCGCCAACGTCTACGTTGAGCTGCTCGCGCGCCACGGCCTCAAGCGGCCCGGCGTGGTCTTCCGCCCCTCGCGCCGCGCGATGCCCGTGGCCGACGGTCGCCCCGTCTTCCCGAGCCTGGACGGCGCGACGATCCGCGCGGCGGGCGACCTCACCTTCGTGGTCCAGGGCTTCTCCGCGAGCGAGACCCAGCTTCTGAACGGCATCATCGCGAAGGCCTACCCGCTCTGCAAGACCTACTACGGGGCGCCGGCGTTCGCACACACCGTGACGGTCGCGCTGCAGTCCGACCTCAGCAACATGGCCGAGGGGATCTACGACGCCGGCGCCGACACGATCCGGCTCGCCCCGCTGTCGGACAACGATCGCAACACCGAGTTCGCGCTGATCCGCCACATGCTCCACGCGTTCCGCGATGACGCGATGCTCTTCTACGATGCCTGGGAGGACGGGCAGGTCCTCGCCGTCACCAACCTGGTGATGGGCAAGCTCCACAACGACTGGGATCCCTCGATCGAGCGGCCGGAGTACAACCTCAACCTCTACGAGCTGCAGAACGCGCCGGAGTTGGGCAGTGACGCGATCTGGAACACGGGGTTCGCGGGGCTGATCGTCCCCCGTCTCGGTTGCGCGAGCGGCGCGTGGATGAAGGTGCTCGTCGAGGACCCGCAGGCGCTGGCGACCTTCAACACGGCCTACTTCGCGCAGTTCGCGGGCGACACCGCACTCGCGGGCGACATCCCGCGTCTCACGGCGCTCATGGCCGCGGCCGTGCCGCGGGTCGAGGGGCGGGGCTTCTGGGACTGGATCCGCGGCCAGTACGCGCTCGACACCAGCCTGCCGGTGGGCCAGCGGTTCTACGTGGGCATGATCCCCACGTTCAGCGCCGTCGCCCTGTTCGTGACCCACACGGTCGTCGGCGCGGGCGGCGCGGAGAAGGGCCAAGGCGGGACCGTCGCGCTGGAGTTCTGGGACTACACCCGGGAGTACTCGCTGTTCGTGCAGGAGGGCTACGAGATCTCGATCCCCGCGAGCGGCGGCAACGCCGGGCTCGGGGAGTATTCCGGCTCGCTGTACAACGTCGGGGGCGCCCAGCGGATCACGATCGACCTCGAACTGGACAGCCTCGTCCGGCACGCCGTGTACCCGTACAACAGCCGGCGCGAGGACCTCGACATCGACGCCGACCCCAATGGCGTGAACGTCTACGGCGCCATCACCGGCCGGGACTCCGGGACCGTCTCGATCTCCGTCAACGGCGCGACCGCGACGGAGGTCGAGCTGAAGCAGGGAGCCTTCCGGGGCCACTTCGGCGACGGGTTCATCAAGCCCGGGACGCTCACGCTGACCTACACCGACCCGAGCGAGGGGCAGCTCACCCGCACGTACAACACGGGCTACTTCGACTACGCGATCGTCGCCGAGCTGGGCACGCGCGACACGCTGGCCCACACGTTCTCGCCCACGGCGACAGGGCTCCAGCTCGTCTCGTTCCCCGGGACGCCTCTCGAATCGGATGAAGCCGCCGTGTTCGGCATCGATCGGGAGGACGTGCTGCTCGCCATGTGGCAGCCCGATCTCGCGGGTGACGACAAGTACCGCATCTATCCGAGCATCCCACCGCTCAGCCCCGGGCGGGGCTACTGGCTCAAGTCGAGCGAGGCGGTCTCCGTGGCCACCGAGGCTGACTTCGCCTCCGGGGCCGAGGAGTACCGGGTGCGTCTCAGCCCGGGCTGGAACCTCATCGGCCTCCCCCTGACCGCGACGGTGCTCCCCTCGAACCTCAAGTTCGACCAAGGCGGCGCCCCTGTCGACTTCACCACCGCGATCCAGAACGGCTGGATCCGCGGGATCGTCTACGAGTTCGACGGCGCGACGGGCAGCTACGCCGAGTCCAGCGCGCTCACGGGTTGGGCCGGCTACTGGATCCGCTGTATCGCCTCCGCCGGCTGCAACCTCGTCTTCTTCGCCGGCGCGGAGAGCGCGGCAGCCGATGCGCGTGCGTCCGCCCCCACCGTTGCCGACCGTCTCCGAGCCTCGGGCGCCGCCGTTGCCGAGTTGGAGGCCCGTCAGGGCAGCGCCGCCTGTCCGGTCATACTCGCGCGTCTCGCCTCGGCGCACGATTCCGCCGACGACGCCTGGGATGTCGAGGCCCCGCCCCCCGCGCCGGGCGGCGGGCTCCAGGCCGGCGTGGCGCGCGATGGTGGGCTCCTCGCGGTCGACCTCTCGGCCGCCCGCGACCGCGTGCTGGCGATCGGGGCCGATCCCGCGGGAGGCCCCGTCCGGCTGTTCGTGCGCGCCGGAGCCGTCGTCGTCGCCGGGCGGACCGTTCCGGCCGGCGGCGAGATCGCGCTCCCCACGAACGCCTCGGGATGGATTTCCGTTGGGGTGAGGCTCCCGTGAGACCACGCTGGGGCTTCGCGGTCTGCTCGCTCCTAGTGGTTCTGTGGTGCCTCGGGGTCCACGGCCTGGGCTGCGCCCCCGGCACGGCTCCCAGCTACGGAATCGCGACCGGCAAGGTGGTCGAGGAGGCCACCGGCGCCGGGCTTCCCGGCGCCTTCGTCGTCCTCGCCGGACACGAGACCGGCACCGACAGCGAGGGCGTCTTCGAGATCGAGCGGATCGATGTGCCCGAGTCGGGGGAGTGGTCGCTCAGTGCCAGTCTCGACGGCTACCGCACCTACGACGCCGCGTTCAGCTTCTCCTCGCCCGGCGACCTCGCGCTCGAGCTGGCCCCCGTTGACAACCGCGACACCGCCGGCACGCTCGACGGCGCCATCGTCTCCGCGACGGACGGGACGCCGCTCGGTCCCGCAAAGGTCACGGTCTCGACCCTGGTCGGCGAAACCGTCGTCGACACCCAGACCACGCATTCCTCGACCGCCGGGAACTGGCAGATGAGCGGCGTCTCGATCGGCCAGTGCCGGGTCGAGACGACGATGCCGGGCTGGCTCCCGGATCTCCGCGAGGTGTACGTCTACCCGGGCCAGGGATCCAACCGGATCCTCGAGATCGAGCTGGTCGAGGGCACCTCGCGGGTCACCGTCACCGGCCGGGTCTTCGACGTCGAGACCCAGGCCGTGCTCGCCGGCGCGGTCGTCGGCGACGATGAGTCCGCGCGAACCGTCACGACCGATGCGGACGGCGCGTTCTCGCTCCCCGGGGTGCTCGTGGGCACGCGAACCTTCCGCGCGACCGCGACCGGCTACGACCCGACGTTCGTCACGACGATGATCCTCGGGACCCCCGAGCCCGTCGCGATCGGCATGGCGCGCTCCACCGGCGGGCCCCCGGTGGCGCCCGGCACCGTCGGCGGCAGAGTCACGCTCGCCGACGACGGCTCGCCGGCCGGGGTCCGCGTGGCGCTCTACCGCGCCGCCGGAGGGGCGCAGCTCGAGTCCCGCACACTCGACGAGACCGGCGTCTTCGGCTTCTTCGTGGCGCCGGGCGCCTACAAGCTGGTAGTCTCCCTGAGCGGCTACCAGACCGCGCAGGTGCCGGTCGCCTACGCCTTCGGCGTGCCCGTCCGGAACCTCTGGATCGAGCTGGAGAAGACGCCCTAGACACCGGGCCCGGGGAGGGGAGACGCCGTGACGCAGCCGACCGGGGGGCTGTGCCGACTCAACAAGCTGCTCGCGGCCAGCGGGGTCACCTCGCGGCGGGCGGCCGTCGAGCTGATCCGGAGCGGGCGTGTGACGGTCGATGGCCACATCCTCCGGGGCGCGGGCAGCATGGTTCGCCCCGAGGCCGTGATCCGCGTCGACGGCCGCCGGATCGTGGTGCCCGCCACGCGCGAGTACGTCGCCTACCACAAGACGGTCGACGTGATCGTCACCCGCAGAGACCCCTCGGGGCGCGTCTGCCTCCTCGATGTGCTGCCGTCCGAGCTGCACGGGCTCCAGCCCGTCGGCCGTCTCGACCGCGATACCTCCGGTCTGCTGCTGCTGACCAACGACGGCGACTTCGCGCTCCGCATGACCCACCCGTCCCATGGCGTGCCCAAGCGGTACGTGGCCGAGGTCGACGGGACGCTCGATGAGGAGGATCTCGACCGCCTGCGGGAGGGGATCCTCCTGCACGACGGCCCGACCCGGCCCGCGGAGGGACGCGTGCTCGAGCGGCGCGGGGCGAAGACGGTCGTGGAGCTGGTGATCCGGGAGGGACGCCGCCGCCAGGTGCGAAGGATGTTCGCGAGACTGCACACGCCCGTCCTCCGCCTCGAGCGGAGAGCGATCGGGCCCGTGCAGCTCGAGGGAATCGCCCCCGGCGGCTTCCGACACCTCACTCCGGACGAGGTGCGCGGGCTGCTCGCGCTTGCCGAGCCCGACGCCTCGCGCGAGGAAGAAGGATGAACAGCATGGACCCACGACGCTGCCCGCGCGGCTCCACCTGCCAGCGCATCGAGTCGACTCGCCTCACCTGCGAGGTGATGGACCAGCTCCTCGCGACCTTCCGCAGCGACAACGAGGATTCGCCGATGTGCACGACGGGCGCGGTACCCTCCACGAGCCGGGTCATCGAGGCGCTGCACTGTCTCCAGGATGTCGTCTTCCCCGGCCGGATGAGCACCGAACTGCGCGGTGACGAGGTCCTCGAGGCGTTCGTCACGGAGCGCTTGGCCCGCGCGCACAGCCTCCTGCGGACCGAACTCGCCGTCGCGATCCCCTACCGCTGGCGGGGCCACTACGCCGTCGTCTCCGGCAAGGGCCCCGAGCCGGAGGACGTCGGCGACGCCACCGAGGCCGCGATCATCCAGCTCTACCATGCGCTGCCCGCGCTCCGTGAGATGCTCGTGAAGGACGTCGAGGCCGCGTACGTGGGGGATCCCGCAGCCGCCACGTTCGCCGAGGTGATGCTCGCCTACCCGTGCATCAAGGCGATCACCACCCACCGGATCGCCCACGAGCTGTACGGGATGAACATCCCGCTCGTGCCCCGGATCATGTCGGAGCACGCCCACAGCCACACGGGGATCGACATCCACCCCGGCGCACGGATCGGGGAGAGCTTCTTCATCGACCACGGCACCGGCGTGGTCATTGGCGAGACCTGCGAGATCGGCCCCAACGTGAAGATCTACCAGGGCGTGACCCTCGGGGCGAAGAGCTTCCCCCGTGACGCCGACGGCCACCCGATCAAGGGGATCAAGCGCCACCCCACCATCGAGGCGAACGTCATCATCTACGCCGGGGCGACCATCCTCGGCGGCGACACCACGATCGGCCACGACTCCGTCATCGGCGCCAACACCTGGCTCGCCGAGTCGGTGCCGCCGTACAGCAGCGTCCTCCTGGGCGACATCGACATCCGGATCCGCAACCGGGGCGGAGCGTAGCCGGGCGCTACGGGAACCGGGCGAGCCCCCACGCGCCAGGCCCGACGAGAAGCCCGGCCGACTTTCGCGCCGGCCAGCCGAGGTCCCAGGCCGTCCCGCCGTCGAGCACCTGCCCCGCGATCGCGAGCCGCCATTCGGCGCCGGCCTGGGGCTGCGCGCCGAGCAGGCTCCACGGGAGCAGGACCTCGACGCAGAGGCTCCCCTCG
>CAZRDB010000021.1:19810-31167 GCA_964598695.1 uncultured Armatimonadia bacterium | reverse complement strand
GGGGTTTTTTCCCTTCTGCCGTGGTTTCCCTCCGGGCCGTGTGGGCCGGGTCGGGGGCCCGTGGCATCCCCGCGCCCGTCATTGGGTCCCACAGGCCGACGGCAGCCGACCACGCGCCCCCGTCGCCCCGGAGCGGCACGACCCACGCTTGCCGGCCCGCGCGCGACCATGCACCGGAGCTGCCAGTGGGATCGGCGAAGACCTCGAAGTGGGTCGACTCCCAGAAGCCCGTCGTCTGGCCGGGCCGAGGCTCCGTCGCCGGGGCGGAGATCGCGACCACGAGGCCCTCCGGCGCGCGAGCGACCGCGACGCGCACCCCCCTCGGCGCCCAGTCGGAGCGATGGAGGTTGGCCTCCGGCATCCAGGCCTCCTCGGCCCAGCCATCGGGGACGCCGTCGATCACGGCCGCTGCGTACGCGGGCACACTCCAGCGGATGCACGGCACGGCCAGCTCCTGGACCGCGCCGGCCTCTGTCCGGAAGCCCAGGACGATCGGCTCGCGCGCGTCCCCACTCGGGGCCAGCGCCACCTGCTGCGGCCTGCCGGGCTCGACCGCGAAGGCGCTCGGAGCGACCACCGCGCCCTCGCCGCCCGAGATCGTCACCTGCTGCGGCCGCTCCGTGGTGCTCACGGTGAGCAGCTCCGCCTGACCCGGCACGTACGGCGCGCACGCGGTCCGGAGCGCCGGCTCGACGCTCAGGGTCAGCCGCAGGCGCTTCGCCCACCCCTCCCCCGCTGCCAGCGCATGGAACCGGTAGACGCCGAGCGGGAGATCGGGCGAGAGGGTCAGCGTGCAGCGGCGGGCCCCGTCGGCGGCGCCCCACGCGCTCGCGGAGACGCCCTCGGGCAGCCCCTCCCATGCGAGCGTCCCAGGAGGCGCCTCGGCCGCGACCGCGATCGCCTCGCCCGGCGCGCCGGTTACGACGGCCCCCGTCGTCCAGCGCGCGGCGAGCTGCCTCGAGAGATCCTCCGGGAGGGTCCAGCCGTGGAAGTAGGTGACCGACGGCTGGAGCGCCTCGTGGCGCGTGGCGTTGCCGAAGGCATCGGTCGCGGGCCATTCGCCCAGCGACGCGGGCACGGCGACCTCGCCGGTCGGCGCCCAGGCCGCGATCGTCAGGCCGCCGTCGGGCAGCGAGAAGACGGCCGCGTAGCTGTCACCGCCCAGATCCAGCGTCCCCTGCAGCTCGGCGTGGGCCGTCTCGCGCGAGAGCTGCGCAAGGGCGACGCCCGACGGCCGCAGGCTGCCGTCGGCCCGCAGGAGGCCGGAGCTTGCGAACCGGCCGGTCGAGCCCGGGATGTCGCGGTCGTAGAACCAGAAGACCTTGTCGGCCCCCGCCAGGCGCGCCAGAAGGTAGGCGCGCGGGAGGTAGAGGCACTGCTCCTCCTCGGAGACGGCGGGACCGTAGAGCACGTCCCATCCGATCTCCGTCAGCCACGAGAACTTGCCGGCGCGGTGCGCCGCCGTGCTGATCCGGGCGAGCTGCTCGATGCCGGAGAGCGGCTTGTACCGCTCCGTGCCGCCGGTGTTGGTGTCGGAGACCCCCTCCTCGGGGGCCGCGGTGCCCGTGTAGAAGTGCGAGTTGGCCGCGGCGAAGCTCCTGGCCGCCGGGGAGTGCAGGAGGTCGACCGTCTCCTCGTACCGGATCCCTGCCGTGCCGGTGAGCACGAGCTTGGCGCGGCCGGCGTCGGCGAGGCCCTGGGCCATCGCCTGCAGCGCGTTCTCGTAGTTGCCGGGCGGGTACCAGCGGCTGGCGAGCGCGAGGTCGTACTCGTTGTCGGGCTCCCAGAAGGGGATCGTCGGGAAGGCCTTCGCCAGCCGCTCGAAGGAGGCCGTGAGCATCGCCGAGTCGCTCGAGTAACCGGTGCCCTCGGAGTTGCGGAAGGCGCCCTGCAGCACCGGCAGCACCAGCACGCCGTTGGCCTCGGCCTCCGCGAGCACCGCCGCGAAGTCCCGCCCGTTGCCCTGGGGCGCCGTCTCGCCGTGGCCGAGCCAGGTCCACGAGTAGTCGCGCGCCCAGTGGATCCCCAGCCGGCCGAAGGCGTGCCAGGGCGCGCCGACGTGGGTGTTGACGCCGATCGGCGACGCGAGCCGCTGGCCCCCGTTGACCGGCCACGGTCTCGTCACCCATGCGAGCCGCAGCGTTCGGACTGCCAGCTCCCGCTCTCCCGCGGTCTCGTGGAGCGCGAGCCGCAGGTCGGCGCATCCGTTGCGGTCGCTCTCGAGCGCGACGGTCGTTGCCCACGCCGAGGCGCCGCCGGCGTCCACCGGGGTCGCGACCGTCTGCGCGCCTTCGGCCTCGCCCGCCCGACTCAGCGTCCGCAGGAGGGTCATCGCGCCCGCGGGGAGGGGCTCCCAGCCGAGCGCGCGCACCTCGACTCCGCACGGCTCGGTCGACCAGGCGATCCCGTTCGGGTCGTCGGCGACCGCGAGGAGTCGCGGGGCGACTTCGGCCTCCAGGAGGTTCCGCTCCGTGTCGACCGTCCCAAGCAGCCCGGCCAGCTCCGTTACCGCCGCGCCGCCGGTCTGCATCCCCCAGTTGTGCCAGGTGATGCCGGTCAGCTCGAGCGGCTGCTTCCAGTCGGCCGGGATCTCCGCGCGGACCTCGCGCCACTCCGTGAAGTCGAGCGTCGCCAGGCCCACCTTGCGGCTCTGGCCGTCGGCATCCTTGAAGCCCAGCTCGACCGGGTGCCCGTCTCCGCCGCCCTTCACCCACGCCCGCACGGAGGAGAGGCGGTAGGGGACCCGCGTCTCCTGCCCCTTGGGGAGCACCGAGAAGAAGCGGAACTCGCCCGGCGCGGGCCAGTCGATCCGCACACGGAGCGGCCGGCACAGCGCCTCCGGGAGAGGCACGCCCGCCGGAGTCTCCTCCCCGGCCGACAGGGCGCCGGGCGCCTTGCTCCACTGCTCGATCTCCCAGCAGTTGGGGAGACTCAGGTCGAGGAGCACGGCCTCGGCCGCGAGGGCGTGCGGCGCCGCGAGTGCCGCGAGCACCAGGAGCGCGGGCCGGATCGAGCGGAGCAAGCGCATCAACGTCGTCCCTTCGGTGTGGCGAGCCGCTACTCGGACGCCCAGACGAAGACGGGGCTTCCGTCGATCTGCATCCGGGGCGCCGCCGGGCGCGCGCGGCCGAACAGGTCGGTCACGCGCGTTGCGCCGGCAGGCAGATCGTAGGCCACCCGGGCGGAGAGCTGGTCGGCGAAGACCACCCACACGCGATCATCCGGCCCCCGGAGCGACAGACGCCACAGCCCGTCGGCGCCCAGCACGCAGGACTCGATCGCTCGGCCGTGCACCGCGTCCACGAGCTGCGCGAGCGCCGCGTAGGCGGGCTTGGGCGCGAGCAGGAACTCCTGGTTGTGCACGATGCCGAAGTTGTGCTCGTTGTAGCCGAGCGAGGTTCCATCGTCGCGCAGGTCGTACCAGAACACGCGCTCCACGCCGGGTGTCCCGAGCGCGATGGCGTACATCCGCACGAGGCACCGCGCCTGGTGGAGGAAGCCACTCCCGTTGCCGCCGAAGTTCGTCGGCCAGCCGATCTCGGTGATCCACAGCGGCACCGGCTTCCCGGCTGCCTGAGCGGCGGCGGCCAGCGAGGCCTCGAGGTGCTCACGGAAGGCGGCCGACGGCAGGCCCGGGTAGTGGTACGGGTGGATCGAGAACGCGTCCATCGCCGCGCCGGCGCCGTCGCGCATCATCGTGCCCAGCGTGTGGGCCACGTCTTCCTTGCCGCCGTACTCGCCGCCGATGCCGACGACGCGCGCCGTGGGATCGGCCTCCCGGACAGCCCGGGCCGCCTCGAGATACAGCGGGGCGTAGTCCTCGGCCCTGCCCTTCCGCGTGCCCATCCCGCAGCCGCCGCACCACTCGTTCCAGACCTCGTAGTGCGCGGCGACGCCACGCAGCTCCGTCGCCGCCCGCGCGCCGTATCCCGCGAAGCCGGCGCGCGCCTCGGGGCTCACGGGGTAGCCCCCGTCGTCGTAGTGCGCGTTGGCGTAGTCGAGGATCAGCAGGAGTTCGAGCCCGAGGTCGCGGCCCCGCCGTGCCCACCCGAGAGCGGCCTCCGGCAGCGCGAGTGTGCCCTTCTGCGGCTCGACGGAGCCCCACGAGATCTCGTCGCGGTACCACCGGACGCCAACGCGCGTGAGGAGGTCCATCCAGGCGGGATCCCAGCCCTGGCCGAAATGGGTCGAGAAGCCGAAGGGCGAGTCCTCGGGCACCGGACCTGGCTGCGGGAGGACCGCGAAGCGGAAGTCGGCCCACGGACGGCCCGCCCCCGCGTCCCCCTCGATCCGCAGCCGCAGATCGTAGCCGCCGGTCTCGGGCTGCGGGATCGTCACCTCCCGCGGCTCCGCGGACTCGGCCTCCCAGCGGTCCTGCCAGACCTCCTGGCCGAACGGATCAACCTGGGTCGCGGTGATCGTCACCGGGAAGGCGAGTCCCGGGGCGGGCTCGAGGCCGACGCGAAGCCGCACCGCCTCGCCCGGCTCGTAGACCAGGCGTGCGCGCTCGGCGGGGATCTCGATGCGGAAGCCGTGCGGGTCGCTGGAGGAGACACGCCGGTAGGTGGCGAGATCGGCGACCCGAACGCTCCCGCTGCCCGCGAACCCCGTCGCGGCGCGATCGAACAGGATCGAGTGGATCCGGGCCGGCGCGTCGAGGACACCGTTGTCGTCGCCGCCCCAATGGCCGCCGTTCAGCGAGAGATCGGCGATCGCCACGGACCAGAGCCCCGGCTGGACGGCGCCAAGGTCGAACTGGTGCCACTCGCCGTTCGCGTCGATGAGCCGGACCCGCGCCGGGAGGGGGTGCTCGCCGCCGCACACACGGATCCCCAGTGCCTCGGTCCCCGCGGGCAGCGGGATGGCGCGGACGACCTCCGCGTACTCGAGGGGCGTTCTCCCCTCGAACGCGTAGCCGATCTCGAGCGCCGAGGCGCCGGCTTCGGCGCCCTCGCCGAGCGCGAGCGTCGCGCGGGCGTTCTGGTCGGTCGTCCCGACGGCCCACTCCCCGATCTCGGTGAGGGCGTCGAGCACGGTATCGCGCTCGTAGAAGCCGAGGGCGTCCCGCTGGACGGGAGGGACGGCGACCGACTTCCACTGGGCCCGTGTCGGGGCGGCGATCAGGCCGCCGAGAGCCAGGGCGAGGAGCATCGCGGAAGGAGTGTTCACTGCCAGGTGCCTCCTTGGGGCGCCACCCTCCCCCGCTAGGCGTTCTCACCGGAGGGCGCAGCCCCCTTCCCTCGCCGGTAGGCGGATCGCCCGGCCGTGTCGAATGGTATTCGGCCGAGGGAGGGGGGCGTCGGGAAAGGGGTCGTGACCGCGTGACTCGGGAGCGGACGGAGCTGCTGCTCCACTTCTACCGCGACATGCTGCGGATCCGGTACTTCGAGGAGAAGATCCTCCACCATCTCCTGCCCAACAGGCTCTTCCGTGGCTCGTCGCACCTCTACATGGGGCAGGAGGCGGTCGGCGTCGGCGTCGTCCACGCGATGCGGGAGAGCGACTACCTCATCACGTCGCACCGCGGCCACGGCCATTGCCTCGCCCGCGGGATGGACATGGCGGGGATGTTCGCGGAGATCATGGGCCGCCGCACCGGCGTCTGCCGCGGCAAGGGGGGCAGCATGCACCTCGCCGACGCCTCGCTCGGCATCCTGGGAGAGAACCCCGTCGTCGGCTCGAACATCCCGATGGCCGCCGGCGCGGCCCTCGCGCTCAAGATGCAGGGCAAAGAGGGCGTGGTGTTGGCGTTCTTCGGCGATGGCGCGGCGAACACGGGCGCATTCCACGAAGGCCTCAACATGGCCGCTCTCTGGGACCTCCCCGTGGTCTTCGTCTGCGAGAACAACCGCTACGCGATCTCGGTGACTTTCGAGGACGCGCAGTCGCAGCAGGCGCTCCATGAGCGGGCGGTCGCCTACGGCATCGACGGCCACGCGGTCGACGGGATGAACGTTCTCGAGGTCTACGACGCCGCCAAGCAGGCGATCGACAAGGCGCGCTCCGAGTGCCGGCCGTCGTTCCTGGTCTTCGACACCTACCGCTTCGCCGGCCACCACACCAACGACAGCGAGCAGTACCGGCCGAAGGAGGAGCCGATCCAGGTGCTCCGGGAGCGCGATCCGATCCACTTCGTCGAGCATGAGGTCTTCGCCGAGTGCGAGGTCGACGTGAACGATCTGATCGCGATCCGCGACGAGCTCCATGCCGAGGTCGAGGCCGCGTTCGAGACCGCGCACGCCGCGCCGTGGCCGGAACTCGAGGAGATCTGGGACGGTCTCACGGTGCAGGGGGGCGTCGCCAATGGCTGAGGCACAGGATCTTCGTCAGGTGGTCTACTCCCAGGCGATCCGCACCGCGCTCCGCGAGGAGATGAAGCGGGACGAGCGCGTGGTCCTGTGGGGCGAGGACATCGGCGTGTACGGAGGGGTCTACGGCGCGACGACGGGCCTCCAGCGCGAGTTCGGCAAGGACCGCGTGCGCGACGCGCCGATCTCGGAGATGGCGATCGTGGGTGCGGCGGTCGGCGCGGCGCTGCTCGGGATGCGGCCGGTGGTGGAGATCATGTACGGCGACTTCCTGATGCACGCGGCCGACATGATCGCCAACCAGGCGGCCAAGTGGCGCTACATGAGCGGCGGCCAGTTCGAGATGCCGCTCGTGGTCCGAGCGCCGGGCGGAGGCGGCTCGGGCTACGCCGGCCAGCACTCCCAGAACATCGAGGCATGGTTCGCCCACATCCCCGGCCTGACGGTCGTCGCGCCCTGCATGCCGCGCGATGCGCGGGGCCTGCTCAAGTCGGCCGTCCGTGACCCCAACCCGGTGCTGTTCCTCGAGCACAAGTCGCACTACACGTACAAGGGGCCGGTCCCGAAGGAAGAGGAGCTGATCCCCCTCGGCGTAGCCGACGTGAAGCGCGAGGGGACCGACGTCACCGTGGTCTCCTACTCCCGGACGCTCCTGTGGGCGCTGGAGGCGGCGGAGCAGCTCGCGGGGGAGGGCGTCTCGGTCGAGGTGATCGACCCGTTGACGCTCGCGCCGCTCGACCTCGAGACCATTCTCGCGTCGGTCCGCAAGACCGGCCGCTTGGTCGTCGCCCACGAGGCCCACGCGTTCTGCGGTCTCGGGGCCGAGATCGCGGCGCAGGTGACCGAGCGGGCGTGGGGCACGCTCAAGGCCCCCCCCAAGCGGCTCGGCTCGAAGCCGGTTCCCCTCCCCTACAGCGAGCCGCTCGAGTCGTACGCTCTCGTCGACGCCGACGACATCGTCCGCGCCGTGCGCGAGGTGCTGGAGGCATAGCGCGGGGGGCATCGGTCGGAGGTCCGACAGGGGCCGTCCCCGCGGGGGCGGCCCCTACGACGTCAGCGACATCGCCGCGACCGTGCGGGCCTCCTCGCCCGTGGCGTCGGCGACGATCCGGCCGTCCTCGAGCCGGATCACCCGTCCCGCCCGCTGGGCGATGCGCGGTTCGTGGGTCACCACGATCAGCGTGATCCCGCGCGCGTTGAGCGACTCGAGCAGGGCCATGACCTCGGTGCCGGAGCGCGAGTCCAGCGCGCCCGTCGGCTCGTCGGCGAGGATCACCTCCGGGTCGTTGACGATCGCGCGCGCGATCGCGACCCGCTGGGCTTGGCCGCCCGAGAGCTGGTTCGGCATGTGGTGGAGGCGCTCGGCGAGCCCGACGCTCGCCAGCGCCTCCGCGGCCCGCTCGGCCTTGTGCGACTTCCCCGCGTAGATCAGCGGCATCATCACGTTCTGTAGCGCGGAGTGGCGCGGCAGGAGGTTGAAGCTCTGGAAGACGAAGCCCATCCGCCGGAGCCGCACCGTCGCCAGCTCATCGTCCTCGAGGTCGGCGACGTGCTGGCCGGCCAGCGCGTAGTCGCCCCGCGTGGGCCGATCGAGGCAGCCGACGAGGTTCATCAACGTCGACTTGCCGCTGCCGGAGGGCCCCATGATCGCGGCATAGGCGCCGCGGTCGACCCGCAGCGAGACCCCGGCCAGGGCGTTCACGTGGAACTCGCCCATCTCATAGATCTTCCAGACCTCGTCGAGGTCGATCAGCGGGGCGCCGTCGGCAGCCTCCGGGGAGGGCGCCTCCGCGCGCGCGCCATTGCCGTTGCGTCGCCAGTCGCGCAGCTTCCGCATCAGCCGTCCCCCTCCTCGTCGACCGCCGGGGCGCGCGACGCCCCCGGAGCGTCGAGGGAGGGTTCCGGCAGGCCGGTCAGCCCCTCGATCGTCTCGGGCGCCGCGCGGTGGAGCGACCAGTAGGCACGGTACAGGGCCGCCTCGGCCTCGATCACCTGCCGCCGCGCCTGGCAGTACTGCAGCCGGGCGTCGAGTGTGCTGGAGAAGGAGGCGAGACCGATCCGAAACGCGGTCTGGGTCTTCTCCAGGCTGCGCTGCGCGGCCGCTTCCGAGACCCGCGCGGCCTCGACCTGCCGCCGCGTCGACTCCACGTCCCGGTACGAGCTGCTCACCTCGAGCCAGACGGTGCGGAGCGCGGCCGCGACGTCGGCCTCGGAGATGATCCGGCGCGCCTCGGCAGCCCGCAGCGCGTTCCTGGCCGCCCCGCCGTCGAAGAGCGGAAGCGCCATGGTGAAGGCGACCTGGTAGCTCGAGCCTTGCGCCTCGCTCGGCGCGAAGGTCTGCGCGCCGCCGGCCTGGACCCGGAAGCTCACATGGCGCGCGAGCCGCGCCAGGGCGACGTCGACGTGGCTGATGTCCAGGGCGCGCTGCAGGCCGCGGATGTCGTCGCGCGTGTCGTACGCGCGGTCAAGGCACTCCGCCAGAGCGGGCAGCTCGACCTCGACCGGCGGCCCTTCGAGCGCGAACTCGTAGCCGGTGTCGTCGGAGAGCCCCATCGACGAGAGCAGGGTCAGTCGCGCCTTCTGCGCGGCGTTGTCGGCAGCGAGCACCTGCTGCGCGGCGAGCGCGGCCTCGGCCTCGGCCTGTACGACATCGACGGCGGTCCCGTCCCCGATGGTCTGCCGCGCCCGCGCGATCCGCAGCAGCTCCAGGTCCATCTCCAGGATCTGGCGCTCGAGTTCCGCGGACGCGACGGCACGGCGGAGGTCGGCGTAGGCGTTGGCGACGGCGCGGTCGAGGTCGCGGAGCATCCCGAGCGCCCCGGCGCGCGACTGATCCTCCAGTTTCCGCGCCTTCTCGATGAGCTTGGGCCGCCGGAGATCGAAGACGCTCCAGGTGATGTTCAGCGCGGCGTCGAGCCCGTCGACGGTGCGGAGCGTCGTGCCGGTCTCGCCGGCAGTCTCGGTGCTGCGGCCGGTCGCGGCCCAGGTCGCATCGAGGCTGACGTTCGGGGCTTGCGCGGCCTGGCTCTCGCGGAGGCCGGCGTGGGCCTCGCGCACCCGCTGCGCCGCGATCAGCACGTCCTCGTGCGTGCAGCGCGCAACCGCGATGCAGTCGGAGAGCGAGAGCGGACGCTGCGGGGCGGCGGGCGCCTCGCCTCCGCCCACCGCGGCCGACCAGCAGAGCAGCAGGAGTGCTGTCGTATGAACCACCGGGCACCTGCCTTGTCAGTCGTACCGGAGCGCCTCGATCGGGTCCAGGTTCGCGGCCCGCACGGCGGGGTAGATCCCGAAGAACGCCCCGGTGCCGAACGCGAACGAGAAGCTCAGGAACAGCGCCCACATCGGAACGTGGAACTTCATCTCCTGGGAGATCGAGCCGAACGCCTTGGTGAGCAGCAGCCCGAAGAGGATCCCGAGGATGCCGCCGACGCCGGAGAGCACGACCGACTCGATCACAAACTGGATGAGGATGTCGCGCTTGCGCGCCCCGATGGCCTTGCGGATCCCGATCTCGCGGGTCCGCTCGGTCACGGTCACGAGCATGATGTTCATGATCCCGATCCCCCCCACGAGGAGCGAGAGCCCGCCGACGCCGCCGAGCACGACCGAGATGACCACCAGGACCTTGCCGACGGCTTCGAGGATCGCTTTCTGGCTGACCGTCTCGACGTCGTCGTTGTTCGCGTGGCGCGCCCGGATCTCGGTCTTCACGCGCGCGGTGAGGTCGTCGACCGGAACATCGGGCGCGCCCTCGACCACGATCAGCGGGACCTGGTCGCCCCCGAGCATCCGCTTCTGCGCCGTCGTGATCGGCACGAAGACCGCGATGTCCTCGTTCTGCCCGCCCCGCGCGCCACGCTTCTCCATCGCCCCGATCACCTCGTAGGCGACGCCATTGAGCGAGACCTTGAGGCCGGTGGGGTCATCCTCGCCGAAGAGATCGCTGCGGATCGTCGCGCCGAGGACGACCACTTTCGAGTAGGCGTCCACATCGGGCTGCAGGATGAACCGGCCCGTCGCCAGCGTCATGTTCGGGGTGAGGCCCTCCTTGGGGGAGACCCCACTGACCGGGGTCTTGCGCGACTTGCCGTTCGGGGCCGCGATCTCCACCTCCAGCCCCTGCACGAGCGGCCGCGCCTCCTTCACGCCGGGCAGGCGCTCCAGGGCCTCGACATCGGTCATGCGCAGGCCGCGGCTGTAGCCCCGCCATTCGCTCTCCGGCTGCTCCTCGGGCTTGGTCTCCTTGCCGAAGACGTAGATCGACTGCGCGCCGAGGCCCTGCAACTGGGTGACGACATCCCGCTTCGCCCCCTCGATCAGCGCGACCATCGTCTGCATGGAGGCGACGCCGATCACGACGCCGAGCATGGTGAGCAGCGACCGCAGCTTGTTGCCGCGGATCGCGTCCAGGGCCATCCGGATCGATTCGCCGACGTTCATCCGAGGCTCCCCTCGACCCTCAGGCCTACCCGCGCTGCTCGTTCAGGTTGAACTCCGTCTTCGCCTTGCGGATGAGGTAGCGATCGCCCGCCGCCGCCCCCTCCTTCACCTCGACCACCGACGAGCCGCGCAGCCCGAGCGTGACCGGGCGCTCGTCCGGCTCCGGCTTGCCCTCGGCCGAGGGGACCAGGAGGAACGTCTCGTCGCCGCGGGTCCGGAGCCCGGCCATGCTGACGGTGGGAACGCCCTGCACGCTGTCACACACGACCTGAACGCGTGCCGACATCCCCGGCCGGATCCGCTCGTCCTGCTCCGCGATGAGGATCTTCACCTCGAAGGTCGCCACCCCGGCCTGGCCCGTGGTGGCCGTCCCCTGCGCCTGCGCCTGGCTCGCCGTCGTGCTCTGGGGCGCGATCTCCAGCACCGTGCCCGTGAACAGCTCGCCCGGCATCGCGTCGAACCGAACCTTCGCCGCGAGTTCGTGCCGCAGGCTCACCACGTCCACCTCGTGTACCTGCAGCTTGACCGCGAGCTGCCGCAGGTTGCCCACCGTGATCAGCGGCGTGCCCTGCGCGAGACCGGTCGTGCCCGAGGCCGCCAGCTCGCCGG
>CAZRDB010000021.1:0-19800 GCA_964598695.1 uncultured Armatimonadia bacterium | reverse complement strand
TGCCGCCGGAGCACGACGCCCGTGACCGGCGAGCGCACCGTGCAGTCATCGAGGTCCTCCTGCGCCCGCAGGAGCTGGGTGTGGGCCGAACGGAGCTGGGCGCGCGCGTCGACGACATCCTGCGCCCGCACTCTCGAATCGAGCCCCTGCGCGAGCGCCTGGTCGAGTCCCGCCTCTGCCTCCTGCAGCGTTGCCGCCGCCTGCTCGATCTCCTGGGGACGCGACCCCACGCGGGCGAGTCGCAGCGCGGCTTCGGCCTCACGGAGGCTCGCCGAGGCCCGCTCCACGGCGGCCTCCTGCTGCGCGACCTGCTCCGAGCGCGTTCCGGCCAGCGTCAGTTCGAGCCGCGCCTGCTGGGCCTCGAGGGCCGCCTCCGCAGCCGCCGCGACCTGCTTCTGCTGCTCGATGTCCTCCGGGCGGGAACCCGCCTCCAGCAGCCGCAGGTTCTCCCGCGCGGCGCGCGTCCCCGCCGAGGCCCGCTCGAGTTCGGCCTCAGCCGCCTGGATGTCCTCGGCCCGCGCGCCCTCCCGGGCCAGCGCGAGCGACTGCTCCCTCGACTGCGCCGTCGCGCGTGCCGAGAGGTAGGCCGCGCGCGCGGTGTCAACCGTCTGGTCGGAGGCGTAACCGGCGTCCCGGAGCTGCGTCTGCCGGCTCAGCGCCGCCTCGGCCTCGGTCATCCGTGCCTGGGCGTCGTTCAGTTCGGCCTCGGCCTGCGCGATCTCCTGGGGCCGGCTGCCGGTCCGCACCTTCACGAGCGATGCTCGGGCCGAGGCCTCGGTGGCGTTGGCCTGGTCGAGCTGGGCACGCGCGGCAGCGACCTCCTCGGCCCGATTGCCCGCCTCGGTCTTGGCCTGCCCGGCCCGCGCCTGGGCGACCTGATGCTCGGCCTGGCGCACGAGGCGCTGCTGCTCGGAGATCTCCTGGGGCCGGGCGCCGGCCTGGAGCTGGGCGAGTTGGGCACGGGCGGCCACGAGGTCGGCCGAGGCCTGCGCCACCCGCTGCTCGGCCTGGGCGATCTCCTCCGGGCGCTTGCCCTCGCGGGCAATGGCGAGCGCGGCTCGGGCGGAGTCGATCGCCGCGCGGGACCGGGTGATCCCGGCCGCGCCGGTGCCGGAGGACTGGGTGGCCATGATCTCGGACTTGCGGACCGCCGCGAGCGCCGAGTCGACCTGAGCCGCCCGGGTGTCGACGTCCTGCTGGACGCGCGTCGGGTCGAGCACGGCCACGACCTGCCCCGCGGCGACCGGGTCGCCCTCGTTCACGAGGATGTCCCTGACCTCGGCCGCGACCTGGGACTTCACGACCACCTGGGTGTCGGGCTCGACCGTGCCGGTTTCGTCGACCACGACCTCGACGTCGCCGACCTCGACCGTGCGCTCCTCCCACTGCATCTTGGCCTTCACGGTCGCGGCGGCCTTCTTGCCCTTGTACTGCATGTAGCACAGGCCGCAGAACAGCACGAGGACGATGGTCCAGACGATGCGCCTGCGGCGACGGCGACGCGCGATCTCGGGCCGTTCCAGGGCCGTCAGACGGGGCGCCTCCGAGCCGTTGGGTCCCTCCACGACGCGCTCCTCCTCCAGGTGTGGGGAGTCTTTGGGTAAGCAGTGGCGGGGAAGCGGTCGGCGATCCTACCGCGCACCAGCCATGGTCAGATACGACGAACCGTCGTCGCGGTTGTCACGATCTTGCCGGTCTCCGGGGCCGGCACGGCGCCCGGCTACCGCGCGACGACGTAGTAGAGCCGCCCGCGCAGGTTCTCCGGGAAGCTGAGCACCAGCGCGCCGTTCTCGATCCGATGCGGGATCGCCTCGCCCTTGCTGCCGGGGGTCGCGCCCTGGGCGAAGACCTCCACCTCGGCCGGCAGCCCCACCGCGGGGATCCGGACGTCGCTCCCGGTATCGGTGTAGACGGCCAGCACGGCCCCGCCCGGCACGCGCCGGCCCTCCGGGACGGGCGCCCAGGCGATGGTGCCGATCCCGCCCTCCGAGAGGACCCACTCCCGTCCATCGACGGTGATCCGGTTGATGTGGTGGCCGGCGAAGGCGATCAGGTCCCCCGCCTCGTTCACCCGGAACGTGAGCGCGCCGAACGCCTCGGCCGTAACCTCGTGGCCGTTCACCTGGAAGCCGGCGAGGTGCAGCTCCTGCGCGGGCGGCGGGTTCTGCCGCAAGTACTCCGCATCCTCCTCCGGCCGCCGCGCGAAGCCGCCGGGCCAGTCCTCCGAGTACTGCCGCAGGTGCCGGCAGATCGAGACCGCGCCGTTCGGGAAGCGGCAGGTGAGGTACTCGCCCGTCCGCGAGAGGTACTCGGTGTTGTCCTGCGTGCCCGCGATCCGCCCCGTCGGCCCGTAGGCGCCGAGCGCGACGAGGATGTCGAACAAGGTCCGCTGGTCGTAGCCGAGGCTCTGGGACTGGTCGTCGCGCGGACGGAAACCGAGGAAGGTGAGCGAGCCCCCCGCCGGCGTCGCGCGGCGCGTGCCGACGACATGGCCCTGGGCGGTGGCGACGGTCTCGGCGCCCTCGCGGGGCACGCAGGGGTGGAGCCGGTCGACGAGCAGGTCGGTGAGGACCACCTGCGGCTGCACGCTCGCGAAGGAGCCCTCGAACTCCACGATGCGGCCCGGGGCGATGAGGCCGCCATCGACCCGCGGCGGGCAGTCGACGGCGAAGAGATCCTGCCACTGCGCCCGAATGGGATCGCCCTCCCACCCAAGCGCCGGCGCCGGCCCGGCCCAGATCACGCGGCCGCCCTGGTCGGCCAGGTCGCGCATCATGGTGAGCAGCTTGGCGCTCGGGAAGGGCTCGTAGAGCGCCGCGAGCGTCGTGAAGCGGCGGCCGGCCATCTCGATCGCGCCGTCGCGCACGGTGCCCAGCTCGGCCAGCTTCGCCGGGGTGATGTAGTTCGCGTAGCCGTACTGCACGATCCACGACCCGAAGCGCTCATCGGCCGCGACAAGGTTGAGCGGGTAGAGGAGCAACACGTCGACATCGCGGTGTTGCATCTCCTGGACCATCCCGTGCCAGGGCGAGGAGGCCGTCCCGAAGGTCGCCTGCAGCCAGCCGTGGCGCGAGCCGATCTCGGCCGGCGATCCCCAGTGGGCCGCGTAGGAGTAGGGCACCTCGTTCACGATGCCGGTGGAGCAGCCGAGGGCAAGGCCGTAGTAGTCACGGTCGAGCCAGCCGCCCTCGGAATGGTCGTTGCCGGTGCCGGTGAGGAACTCGCCCCACTTGAAGTAGTCGTCACACGCCGCGGCCGACTGGTGGACGGTGTTCGACCAGACGAAGTTGCTCGTGTACTCGTACTGGTTCGGCGGCCCCGGCTGGTGGCCGACCTCCCACCGGTCGATCGTGGGGCTCTCGGCCCAAGTGGCGTGGGCGCGCGTCTCGAGCGTGTGGCCCATCCGGTCCTCGAGGTGGCGCTTGGCGGCGACAAACAGGTCGACCACGCCATCCTGCAGGAAGCGGTAGTAGCGCGCGCGGAAGAGCGCCGTCCGCTGGATCTCCTCGGGGCTCGGGCCGAAGACGTGCTGCAACGGGAGCTTGGCATCGAGGTCGTTCCGGCCGCCCTCCTGGCCGCGCACGAAGTAGACCAGGTACTTGGCGAAGTCGCCGTACTCCGCTCCGTAGGCCTGCGCGAAGCGCGCCCGGAGGCCGTCGCTCACGTAGCGGAGGCAGAACTCGCCGTCGTCGTGGTGGCTGAAGTAGCCCCAGTCCTGCTGGATGTGCATCTCGTCGGAGTACAGACCGGAGAAGCGGATCCCCGCGTCGGCGTAGCGGTCGCCGAGGTCGGTGAGGAACGGCAGGGCCTTGTCGCTGAAGTAGTCCATCTCCGGGGTCCGATACTGCTGGACGACCAGCACGCGGTCGAGTGGGCCGACCTCGGCTCGGCCCTCGCCGTGGATCCGCACCCGGCGAGCCCGGTAGTCGCCGAGCCGGGTCTCCGTGCCGTCCCAGGGCTCGACCGCGACCGTGTCGGTGATCTCGACGATCTCCCCGGGATCGACGGCCAGGTACGGCGTGCCCCCGACGCGTCGCTCCCGGAAGGCGAAGACCCGAACCCCGGCGTCCTCGATCGTGACGGGCCCCTTGTTGTTGCACCACTGCTCCTGCCGCCACAGCTCGACGCTGTACCGGCCCGTCAACGGGTCGCGCAGGCCCTTGCGGTAGTGCATCCACAGGCCCGATTCGCCGGTGGCCCGCCGGTAGCCGGGGCCGACCTCCAGCGGCGAGAGCAGGCTCAGTTCCAGCTCGAGGCCGTAGCCCTGGGCGAACTGCGCGATCCGGCCGATCCGCGCGATGTACTCGTCGGTGTCGGGCATCAGCGCGCGCGGGTCGTCCTGCCCGGCCCGGTACTGCTTGAAGAAGTGGTCGAAGGCGATGAGCAGCGTGCGGCTGCCGGAGGCCTTGGCCTTCTCGCAGATCCCCCGCAGGCTGTCCTCCTGCTTGTCGAAGGTGACCGAGAGGTCGATGACCCGGTCGGGATCCTCGGAGAGTGTGACCAGCTCCTCATCGCGCACGATGATGATCCCGGCCTTGGGGAGCTGGAATGCCCACGGGCCCGGGAAACCGACCATCTCCCCTCGGTAGACATCCTCCGGTACCCGTGCGTCCATCGCGGATCCACCCTCCTGCGCCGCGGCAACGCCGGCGAGACACGCGGCCAACCCGAGCGTACACAGCAACTGCCTCACCGGTAGACCTCCCTCGCGTCGGCTCGGACCTCGCGCCCGGAGCCACGAGGCGCTTCGCGGTCGCGCGCGTGGCGACCTTCGGCAGGGATCGGCGGGCGGGCCACGGAAGCGGCCGGGTGGAGGCGCTCGGGCCTCCACTTCGCCACGCGGGAGGTCCCCATGGAGCTGCGCAACCTGCCCCTCACCCAGCCCCGACCGTGTATCGACGAGTTCGTCGATTGCATCCTCGGGAGGCGCCCCATCGGCCGGGTCCCCCTCGTCGAGTACATCGTCGACCCCGCCGTGATGCGGCCCATCTGCACCGACCTGCTGGGCCTCCCGTGGGTGGAGGCGCCCTCGGACCAGGCGAGTTGGGGGCGGTGCTGGGACAACTTCATCGCCTTCTGGCACGGCCTCGGCTACGACTTCGTCCGCCTGGAGTTGGGCCTTCCCTTCCCCCAGGCTGGCGTCCTCGGCGACGACCCCACCATGGTCTCGGGCCAGCGCGGGTGGTGGGACGAGCACACCGGCGCCATCACCAACTGGGAGGAGTTCGAGGCCTACCCCTGGCCCGACCCGGCCGAGGCCGATCTCTCGGCGCTCGAGTACATCGTCGAGCACCTCCCGGAGGGAATGGGGCTGGTGACCTGCCACGGCGGCGGGATCTACGAGCATCTCTCCGGGATCCTGAGCTATGAGGGCCTCGCGTACCTGCTGGTCGACGATCGCGATCTCGTGCAGGCGGTCAGCGACCGGGTCGGCGAGGCGATCCTGGGCTTCTACCGCCGAATGCTCGAGCTGCCGAAGCTGCGCGTCGTGCTGCAGGGCGACGACATGGGCTTCCGGACCGGCACGCTCATCGCGCCCGACGATCTCCGCGCCTTCGCGCTGCCCTGGCACAAGCGGTTCGCCGAGGCCACCCACGGGGCGGGGATCCCCTACTGCCTCCACTCCTGCGGCCGGGTGATGCCGATCATGGACGATCTGATCGACGATGTGGGGATCGACGGCAAGCACTCGTTCGAGGACGTGATCATGCCCGTGACGGAGTTCCACGCCGCGTACGGCGATCGGATCGCCGCGCTCGGGGGGATCGACGTCGACTTCCTCTGCCGGGCGTCGCTCGAAGCGATCCGCGAGCGGGTGCGGGCGACGAAGGCCGCACTGGGGCCGAAGGGCCGGTACGCACTCGGCTCGGGCAACTCGATCCCGAGCTATGTGCCGGTCGACCACTACCTGACGATGGTCGACGAGGCGCTTGCGCCGCTCTAGCTCACGCCTCGGCATCCCGCCGGGGAAGAACCTTGACCTCGCAGCCCTCCGGCGTCCACACGGCATAGGGGAAGTCGCAGCCGAGCGTCGCGGCGCCCGTCTCTCCCTGCGGTGAGAGGGCGATCAGGCTGATCCGCTCCTGAGTGCGGTCGGGGTGCCGGCGCGCATAGCGCTGGAGCACCTCATCGCACGCCTCCATCGGAGGCACGCCCGCGCGCATGCGCTCGACGACCTGGTAGCTCATGCAGTGCTTCAGGATCTCGTCGCCGTTGCCGGTGGCAGAGGCCGCGCCGGCCTCGTCGTCGGCGTAGAGCCCGCAGCCCACCAGCGGGCTGTCGCCGACGCGGCCGGGGTGCTTGTACGCCTTGCCGCTGGTGGAACAGCCGGCGACCACGGTTCCACCGGCCGTCGCCACGAGCAGGCCGATGGTGTCGTGGCCATAGTTGTGGCCCGTGTGGTCGGCCCGCCATCGCTCCCACTCGGTCTTCGCCTCGGGCGAGAGCGCGGGCTGGGGCTCGAGCCCCTCCCGGACGGCGAACAGCTCGGCGCCGGAGCCCACGAGCATCGGGTGCGGCGCGCGCTCGAGCACGAGCCGGGCGAGGCTGATGGGGGTGCGGCACTCGTGCACGCCGGCGACGCTTCCCACGGCCAGGGTCCGGCCGTCCATGATCGCCGCGTCCACCTCGACCGTGCCCTCCGCGTTGGGCCGCCCGCCGTAGCCGACGGAGTGTACGTTCTCATCGAGTTCGACGAGCCGGATGCCGGCCTCGGTGGCCTCGATCGGGTCGATGCCCTGCAGCAGCATCCGACCTGCCTGCTCGACGGCCTGGAGCGAGAAGCCCCACGTGCCAATCGCCGCGGGAACGCCCACGGAACACCTCCTCGTGAGGTGGGTCCTGCCTACTCGACGTCGCCCGGCCAGCCCTGGAGGCCGCCGAGCAGGTTGCTCACGTCCGTGAAACCTCGCTCCACAAGGTAGTCCGCGGCCGTCAGGCTCCGCGAACCGGCCTCGCAGTAGACGCAGATCCGCTCATCGCGCTCGAACGCGCCGTACCAGGAGGCGATGCTCTCCACCGGACGGTTGACCGCGCCGGGGATGTGCACCGCGCCATACTCAGACGCCGTGCGCACATCGACCAGCGTCAGCGGCCGGCCGTCCACGCGCATCGCCTCGAGGGCGGCGGCCGTGACATCGTGCCGGGCCACGCCCGCTGCCTGGCAGCCTCCGAGCGCCGCCGGCAACCAGACGACCACACCCAGGCAGATCAGCCCGAGCACCGAACCGCGAGCCCGCACGCAGACCACTCCATCCGTGCGCGGACGGCTTCGCCCGGGCACGACGGCTGCATTCGGAGGAGGCCGCACGATACCTGCAGCCCTCCGCGACGCGATCCTGGCTTCTCGGAATCGCGAGAGGAACCCTGCTTCCTGCGGAGAAGACTCTCTTCGCTCGGACCCGGACGTCTCGTCCGACCACCCTCCGAGCAGATTCGGGAGAGCACTCAGCATGATCAACCTAACCGGCTCGACCCTGGCGGCCGACATCGAGCGCCTCGTCGGTCAACGGGTGGTGCGCTGCAACCAGTGCGGCAAGTGCACGGCCGGCTGCCCCATGGCGGCCGAGATGGACCTCCAGCCCAACCAGATCATGCGCCTGGCCCAGCTCGGGCAGGAGGAGCGCCTCCTGCGCTCCCGCGCGATCTGGATGTGCGCCTCGTGCGAGACCTGCGCGACCCGCTGCCCGATGGGGATCAGCCTCGCCGAGATCATGGACGCGTTGCGCGAGATGTCGCTCGAGCGCGGCATGGCCGACACCTCCACCCGCGTCCCCCAGTTCCACCAGGCCTTCCTCGATTCCGTCCGGCGCAACGGGCGGGCCCACGAGGTCGCGCTGATCGGCCAGTACAAGATGAAGACGGGCCGCTTCTTCGATGACATCCCCCTCGGGATCCGCATGTTCTTCGAGGGCAAGCTCGCCCTTCTCCCGGAGCGGATCCAGGACAAGGCGATGCTCGCGCGGATGTTCCGGCGGTCGGGCGACTAGACCCGCACCGACCCACCTCTGCCCGCGCGACCCTGGGGCCGGTAAGGAAGGGTGATATGGCAACGTACGGGTACTTCCCCGGTTGCTCCCTCGAGGGAACTTCCAAGGAGTTCGGCGCCTCGATGCGCGCCCTGTGCGACGCGCTCGAGATCGACCTGCGGGAGCTGCACGACTGGAGCTGCTGCGGCGCGACGTCCGGTCACAGCACCGATCGCGAGCTGGCCGCGGCGCTGCCGGCCCGCAACCTCCTCCTCGCGGCCGAACAGGGCTACGAGGAACTGGTCGTGCCCTGCGCCGCCTGCTACAACCGCACGAAGCGCGTCGCGCTGGCGCTCGAGGAAGACGACGAGCGGCGGCGCCGCGTCGAGCAGCGGCTCGGCAAGGCGATTCCGGCTCGGGTGGCCGTCAAGCACGTGATCGAGCTGCTCCAGGTCGAGGCGGTCCAGGCGGCCTTCGCCGCCAAGCGCAAGCGCGACCTGGCCGGCGCGAAGGTCGCCGCGTACTACGGCTGCCTGCTCGTTCGCCCGCCGGCCGAGACCGGCTTCGACGACGCCGAGCAACCGCACACGCTCGACGATCTGCTTCGGCTCGCCGGCGCCGAGCCGGTCACCTGGTACATGAAGAACGAGTGCTGCGGCGCGAGTCTCGCGATCTCGCAGGCCCAGTCGGTCGAGCGGCTGGTGCAGCGGATCGTCGCGAACGCCCGCGCCAGCGGCGCGCGCTGCATCGTGACCGCCTGCCCCCTGTGCCAGGTCAACCTCTCGACGCGCCAGGAGCCCGGCGAGCGGCAGATGCCGATCTACTACATCACCCAGGTTCTGGGCTGGGCCCTCGGCCTGACCCAGGGCGAACTCGAGATGCGCGACCCCTCGGGCCTCGCCGCACCGGTGGGAGGAGGGGTTGCCTAATGGCTAGGGTTGGCGTTTTCGTCTGCCACTGCGGAACGAACATCGCGAAGACGGTCGATGTCGAGGCCGTCGCGCAGGCCGCGCTCAAGCTGCCGAACGTGGTCTATGCGGCCGAGTACAAGTACATGTGCTCCGAGCCCGGCCAGCAGATGATCCGGGAGGCGATCGCGGAGCACAAACTGGACCGGCTCGTGGTCGCGGCCTGTTCGCCGCACCTCCACGAGCGGACCTTCCGCGCCTGCGCCGAGCAGGCCGGGTTGAACCCATACCTCGTGGAGATCGCCAACATCCGCGAGCAGTGCTCGTGGTCGCACCACGATCGCGTCGAGGCGACCGCCCGGGCCTACGAGCAGGTCTCGATGGCCGTCGCCCGGAGCTACTACGACGCGCCGCTCAGCCAGAACCAGCTTCCCGTCGAGCGCCGCGCGCTCGTGGTGGGCGGCGGGATCGCCGGGATCCAGGCCGCGCTCGACATCGCCGACGCCGGCTACGAGGTCTGGCTGGTCGAGCGCACGCCGTCGATCGGCGGCCGGATGGCGCAGTTCGACAAGACCTTCCCGACGCTCGACTGCTCGGCCTGCATCCTCACCCCGAAGATGGTCGACTGCGCGAAGCACCCGAACATCAAGATGCTGACCTACTCCGAGGTCGAGGAGCTGAACGGCTTCGTCGGCAACTTCGAGGCCCGGATCCGGATCCGCTCGCGCTCGGTGGTCGCCAGCGAGTGCAAGGGCTGCGGCGCCTGCTGGGAGAAGTGCCCGGCGAAGAAGATCCCGAGCGAGTTCAACGCCGGGATGTCCACCCGGACCGCCATCTACGTCCCCTTCCCCCAAGCGGTGCCGAACGTCCCGGTCATCGACCGCGACAACTGCATCTACTTCAAGACCGGCAAGTGCGGCGCGTGCAAGAAGAACTGCCCGGCCGACTGCATCGACTTCGACCTCGAGGACGAGGTGGTGACCGAGCGGTTCGGCGCCGTGGTGCTCGCGACCGGCTTCGACATGTTCGACCAGGCCGGCTACGGCGAGTACGGCGCCGGCCAGTACCCGAACGTCATCACCGGGCTCGAGCTGGAGCGCCTGCTCAACGCCTCGGGCCCGACCGGCGGCCACCTCGAGCGCCCCTCCGACGGCCAGGAGCCGAAGACGATCGTCTTCATCCAGTGCGTCGGCTCGCGCGACGAGGAGAAGGGCCACGAGTACTGCTCGCGCGTCTGCTGCATGTACACCGCGAAGCACGCCACGCTCATCAAGGACAAGATGCCCAACACCGAGGTCTACGTCTTCTACATCGACCTCCGCGCGACGGGGAAGGGCTACGAGGAGTTCATCATGCGGGCCCAGCGCGACTATGGGGTGAAGTACCTCCGGGGCCGCGTCTCCCGGCTCTACCCCGAGGGAGAGCGGATCAAGGTCTGCGGCGCCGACACCCTCGCCGGCGAGCAGATCCAGATCGACGCCGACCTGGTCGTCCTGGCCTCGGCCGCCGAGCCCCGGGCCGACGCCCGGGAGGTCGCGCGGATGATCGGCATCGGGGTCGACAAGGACGGCTTCTTCGCCGAGGCCCACCCCAAGCTCCGGCCGGTCGAGAACCTCACCGCCGGCATCTACCTCGCCGGCGCCTGCCAGTTCATCAAGGACATCCCCGACTCGGTCGCCTCCGCGAGCGCCGCGGCCTCCAAGGTCTGCGGCCTCTTCGCCAAGGAGTTCCTGCTCTCCGAGGCCCAGGTCGCCGCGGTCAACCCCGAGATCTGTCGCGGCTGCCTCCAGTGCGTGGCGATCTGTCCGTTCTCCGCGATCGACGAGGGCACGTGGCGCGACCCGATCCATCGAACCGACAAGAAGGTTGCCCAGGTCAACCCCAACGTCTGCATGGGCTGTGGCACCTGCGCCGCGGGCTGCTTCGCCAGCGCGATCACGCTGGCCGGCTTCCGCGATGAGCACATCTACGAGGAACTGACGACGGCACTGACCACCGACGCCTTCGAGGCGCTGTCGGCAGGCTCCGAGGGTGGGGAGTAGAGTTGGCCGCGAACCCCGTGAAGACCACGCACGCCAAACCGAAGATCGTCGCCTTCCTGTGCAACTGGTGCAGCTACGCCGGCGCCGACCTCGCGGGCTCGGGCCGGCTGGACTACCCGGCCAACGTCCGCGTGATCCGCGTCCCCTGCTCCGGACGGATCGACCCGCTCTTCGTGCTCAAGGCACTCTCCCAGGGCGCCGACGCGGTTCTCGTCTCGGGCTGCCACCCGGGCGATTGCCACTACGCCAAGGGCAACTACTACGCCCGCCGGCGCCTGACTCTGCTGATCCGTATGCTCGAATACCTCGGCATCCCGCCCCACCGCTACCGCTTCGAGTGGATCAGCGCGGCCGAGGGCAAGGAGTTCGCGCACGTGATCCGGGAGATGGTCGATGCACTGGAGGCGGCTCCCGCAAAGGTGGTGGCCGGCAGTGACTGATCTCACCCAGGAGGTCCGCGAGACGGTGCGCCAGCTCTTCGTCGACGGCAAGGTCAAGCGCGTCGTCGGCTATGAGCGGCACCCGCGGAGCGGCCTCCCCGTCCCCTGCGTCCTGACCGATCCGGAGCAGGTCGACCGCCTCGTCTGCGATCCCCTCTGCGCCCACAACGTGGTCAACTACCTCACCCGCGAGCATGGCGAGGGGCCGACGGCCCTCGTCGCCAAGCCGTGCGACACCCGCGCGCTGCTGGTCGCGCTCCAGGAGAACGACCTCGCGCGGGAGGACGTCGTCGTCATCGCCGTCGGCTGCACGGGAGTCTACGATCCGCGCGCCCTCGACGAGGCGCTCGGCGGGGCCTGGACCCGGATCGAGGAGACCCGGGCGAGCGGTGACGCACTCACCGTCAAGACCGACGGCGGCGAGGCGACCCTCCGCGCGCCCGACCACCTGCTCGACCGCTGCGCCACCTGCGTCACGCCGCAGCCGGTGGTCGAGGACATCCGTCTCGGGACGTTCGCCGAATCCGCTCCCCAGCGCGAGGACCCCTACGCCCGGCAGATCGCCGAGATCGAGGCGATGTCGCAGGCCGAGCGGCGCGCCTACTGGGAGGCCGCGTTCTCGCGCTGCATCCGCTGCTACGCCTGCCGCCAGGTCTGCCCCGTCTGCTCGTGCGGGCGCTGCACGGCCGACGAGACGCAGCCACAGTGGATCGCGCGCTCGACCCTCGGCCACGAGAACGAGCTGTTCCTCTCGCTCCGGGCGTTCCACCTCGCCGGGCGCTGCACCCTGTGCGGGGCCTGCGAGCGGGCCTGCCCGATGGACCTGCCGCTCATGCGGCTCAACGCCAAGCTCGCGAAGGAAGTGGCCGCGATGTTCGACCACACGGCCGGCACCGACCCCGAGGCCGGACCTCCGCTGGCCCGCTTCGTGATGGATGACCCCGAACTCCCGGGCCACGGAGGTGAGCAACGATGACCGGACGCGCCTACGCGATCGCCTCCGGCCAGGTCGGCGCCTGGATCGCCAAGCTCCAGGAGAGCCGGCCCGTGCTGGCTCCGCAGCTCGACCCCGCGGGCAGCCCGGCGATCCTGCCCGTCGAGAGCGCCGGCGCCGTCGACCTCACCCTCGACACCCGTCGCAGCTCCGTCCGCGGGCTGTGGATGCCGCAGACCGAGGTGCTCTTCCGCTACCGCGTCACGCACGAGGGACCCCAGATCCGCCCCGCCGAGCGGCCCAGCCGCGCACAGGTCGTCTTCGGTCTCCATCCGTGCGAGGCGGCCGCGTTCCGGCGGATCGCGAAGGTCCTGCGCGGCGGGGTACGCCCCGATCCGCTCGGCATCGAATCGGAGGAGCTGGTCCTCGCCAGCCTCTACTGCGCCGCGCCGCGCCGTGGCTGCTTCTGTGCCCAGGTCGGCTCGCCGATCGACATGGCCGAGGAGGGCGCCGACCTGGTGCTCACCCCCATCGAGGGCGCGTACGTGGTCCACGCGGTGACCGACCGGGGCCAGGCCGTCGTCGCCGAGGGCGGCTCGCTGCTCGCCGAGGCGAGCGCCGCGCAGGTCGCGGCCGCCGAGACGGTGCAGAAGGGGCTCATCGAGAAGATGGCGGGCCGGGAGCCGATCCGCCCTCTCGAGTCCTCGGCCGTCGAGGTCTGGGATGACGCCATCTTCCAGACGCAGGCCGCCCGCTGCATCGGCTGCGGGATCTGCACCTACATGTGCCCCTCCTGTCACTGCTTCGACATCCTCGACGACCGCGCGGGGCAGCACGGCTGCCGCTACCGCTGCTGGGACTCGTGCCAGTTCGGCCACTTCACCATGCACGCCTCGCGCCACAACCCCCGCGAGAGCCAGGCCGACCGCATGCGCCAGCGTGTGCTCCACAAGCTGCTCTACATGCCCAAGGAATTCGGCGTGACCGGCTGCACGGGCTGCGGCCGTTGCGTGGAACTCTGCCCGGTGGGCATCTCGATCGTCGAGGTCCTGGAAGACCTCCAGAACGCCCACCCGAAGGCCGAGGTGACGCAGTGATGGCCGATGCAGCCGTCGTGAACCCCTACGTACCCGATCTCGTGACGATCCAGGAGATCTTCCCGGAGACCGCCGACATCCGCACCTTCCGTGTCGCGTTCCAGGACCCCGCCGTGGCTGAGGCGTTCACCTACCGCTCGGGCCAGTTCGTCGAGGTCTCGGCCTTCGGCCACGGAGAGGCGACCTTCGGGATCTCCTCCTCGCCCAGTCAGCAGGGCTTCCTCGAGTTCACCGTCAAGCGGGTCGGCAAGGTCACCGGCGCCCTGTTCGAGATGAGCCCCGGCGCCACGCTCGGCGTCCGCGGCCCCTACGGCAACGGTTGGCCTCTCTCGGAGTGGGAGGGCCGCAATCTGGTGTTCGTCGGAGGCGGCGTCGGACTCCCGCCGCTGCGGACCGCCATCAATGAGGTGCTCGCCCCCGAGAACCGGGCGCGCTTCGGCACGGTGACAATCATCTACGGCGCGCGGACCCCCGGAGACCTCGTGCACACCACGGAGTACGAGAAGTGGCAGGCCGCCGAGCGAACCGCCCTCCACCTCACCGTCGACAATGGCGATGACGACTGGACCGGCAAGGTCGGCTTCGTGCCGGCGCTGGTCGAGGAGGTCGCCCCGTCGCCCGAGAACACGATCGCCCTGACCGTCGGGCCACCGATCATGATCAAGTTCGTGCTCGTGGGCCTGGCGAAGCTCGGGTTCTCCGACGAGTGCATCTACACCAACCTCGAGAACCGCATGAAGTGCGGGATCGGCAAGTGCGGCCGCTGCAACATCGGCTCGAAGTACGTCTGTGTCGACGGGCCCGTGTTCAACTACGCCCAGATCCGCGAACTTCCGCAGGACTACTGATCGCCCGGCGCACCAGACGCGCCAGATCGCCGATCGCGAACGGCTTCGCGAGAAGCCCGAGAATGCCCGCAGCCCGGAGGTCGGAGTCCACGATCGCCGGGCTGTAGCCTGTCAGCAGCACCACGGGCGTCCGGTCGCCGGCATCGCGAAGGCGACGAGCCAGCTCGATCCCCGTCAGGTGCGGCATCGTCTGGTCGGTGACCAGCAGGTCGTAGCCGTGGGCCGGGACCATCAGCGTCCGCAGCGCGTCGGTCGCGCACGTCTCCCCGGTCACCCGGTAGCCCAGCTCCGAGAGCATCTCCACGCCGAGCTGGGTCAGCTCGGGCTCGTCGTCGAGGAACAGGATCCGGCCCTCGCCGCGCGGCGCCACGGCGTCGTCGTCGGCCGGCTCGGCGCCCGGCTCGCAGCACGGCGACGACACGGCCGGCAGGTAGACGCGGAAGATCGTCCCGACGCCCCGCGTGCTGTCGGCCGTCACCGCGCCGCCGTGCGCGGTCACCATCCCGTGCACCGAGGCGAGGCCGAGGCCGGTGCCGGCGCTCCTCGGCTTCGTGGTGAAGAACGGATCGAAGATCCGCGCGAGTGTCGCCTGGTCCATCCCACAGCCGGTGTCGGCGACCCGCAGGTATGCGTAGCGGCCGGGCGAGACCCGCAGCATCGCGGCCTGCTCGGTGTCGAGCGTGATCGGCCGCAACTTCACCGAGACCGAGCCGTGGCCTTCCCCGATCGCGTCGCGCGCGTTGGCCACGAGGTTCAGCAGTACCTGTTGCACGAGCGACGGATCGGCGCAGACCGCGGGGCAGTCGGGAGCGAGCTGGGTCTTCAGCGCGATCGTCGACGGCAGCCCGGAGCGGATCAGCGTCACCGTGTCGGTCAGCTCCTCCTGGAGCCGAATCGTGCGACGGTCGGGCGCGGCCGGGCGGCTGAACGCCAGCACCTGCGCGACCACCGCTTTCGCGCGGAGCGAGGCCTGACGGATCCGCTCGAAGAGCACCTCCGGGTTCGCCGGCCCGCCGCCGATCCCCAGTGCCCCCTGCTCGGCGCAGCCCAGGATCACGGCGAGCGCGTTGTTGATGTCGTGGGCGATCCCGCCCGCAAGCACCCCAAGGCTCTCCAGCCGCTGGGCCCGCTGGAGCTGCGCCTCGAGGCGTTGCCGCGACTCGAGGGCCTCGTGGCGATCGGTGATGTCCAGGGCGCAGGTGACCTCGCCCGGGCGGAGCCCGTCCTCGGTCCGGCGCGGCCGGCTCAGCTCGAGCAGCCACCGGGTCTGGCCATCCCGTCGGATGATCCGGTACTCCCGCTGTACCGCTCCGGTCGGGTCCAGCTCGGGGTGGGGTCCGTGGAGTACGCGCTCGCGGTCCTCGGGATGCAGCGCCGCGAGCCACAGCTCGACGAGATCGTCGCCCTCGTCCGCCTCGTACAGCTCCCGGGCCGCCTGGTTGGCGTAGGTGACGCGCCCGGCCTCGTCGGTCACCGTGATCAGCGCGGGCACGGAGTCGGCCAGGATCCGGAACCGCTCCTCGCTCAACCGCAGATCGGCCTCGACCTGCTTGTGCGCCGTGATGTCCTGGACGCCGCCCATGAACCCCTCGACGCGCCGTCCGTCCGACGACCACAGGGGCCGCACGGTGTCGCGCAGCCACACGACCGCGCCGTCGGCGCGACGCGCGCGGTACTCCGTAACGGTCGACTGGCCCTCGCGCAACCGCGCGACCGAGGCCAGCGCCCGCGGCCGATCCTCCTCCTCGACGAGGTCGAGCCAGCGCAGTCCCTCGGGGCGGGCGAGTTGCTCGGCCGAGTAACCGAGGACGCGCTCGATCGGCCCCGATGCCCAGGTCGGAACGATGTCGCCCTCGGCCGTGATGGCGCCGGTGTAGACGTAGTCGCACATCAGCTCGGAGATCAGCCGGTGGCGCTCCTCGCTCTCGCGTAGCGCCTCCTCGTTGCGCACCACGCCGTCGATATCGCGGCTGATCCCCGCCGTGCCGATGATCGCCCCGTCGGCATCGCGGACTGCGACCTTGGTGGTAGCGACCCAGCGGCGGCTGCCGTCGGGCCGCTCCTCCAGCTCGCGCTTGGCCACGATCGGCTCGCCGGTGCGGAGGATCGCCCGCTCGTCCTCGAGCGATTCGAGCGCGTGCATCGCGTGGAAGTAGTCGATGTCGGAGGTGCCGATGGCTCCCGCCGGGTCGTCCAGCCCGAGGACGCGCGCCAGCGCCGGGTTGCCCCAGATGAAGCGGCTGTCGAGGTCCTTGAGGTAGACCGCGTCAGGGATCGCGTCGATCAGCGCGCGCAGCAGCGAGTACCCCGTCAGCCCCTCGAGCATGCCGTCCAGCGAGGGCCGCCCCTCGCCCGGAACCCCAAGTCTGCCCTTCGTCGCCATGGCACCGTACCTCTGGACTGCCCGGTCTCCCCGACCTCGACCGGGCGCCGGCGCCGTCCGCGGGGACGGGCTAGGTCGGAGCCTGGTCCTGGAGCCACTTCTCCCACTGCTTGCCGAGGGTGAAGTCCTGCTCGAGGAGCGGGTCGGTCGTCAGGCCGTTCCGCTCCATCGCCTCGGCGATCCACCTGTCCAGGCGCGCTTCCAGCTCGTCGGCCTGCGCCGGCCGCTCCTCGGCCAGATCGCGCAGCTCGTTCGGGTCCTCCCGCAGGTCATACAGCTCGCGCCGCGGGCGACCGTGGAAGTCGGGTCGCCGCGAGACGATCAGCTTCGCCTCTCGCGTGCGGATCGACCACTTCGACTGCCAGGTGCATTCCAGGGACACAACGGCGTCGCGGGTCTCGAGGTTCTGTCCGCGGAGAAGCGGCGTGAGATCGATCCCGTCCATCGCCTCGGGGACCTCCAGGCCGGCGGCGCGCAGCAGTGTGGGCGCGAGGTCCTCGTGGCTCGCGAAGGGAGCCAACCGGCGGCCGTTGGCCTCGGCGCCCGGCCAGCGGAGCAGCAGCGGGCAGTGGAGGTTGCCATCGTAGAGGCCGTGGTGATCGCAGAAGATGTCGTGCCGGTAGAACAGCTCGCCGTGGTCGGAGGTCACCAGGACCAACGTGTCGTCGGCCCGGCCGGTCGCCTCGAGCGCGCTCAGCAGGGCGCCGACGCCCGCGTCGGCGTGGAGCACCTCGCCGTCGTACAGCGCCGACAGGTACTCCGCGTCGCGCAGCCCCTTCGGCAGCTTCGAGAACCACTTCTTCCACATGACCGAGAAGTACTGGCGCTCGAGCGGCTCGAGCGTGTTCGGGAGCGCCGGGTCGGTCGGGTCGCCCTCGTAGAACACGCGGTACTGCTCCGGGGGCAGGTACGGCGTGTGGGGGTCCCAGTAGTGGACCGACATGAAGAACGGCTCGTCGGCGTGGCGTTCGAGCCACGGGATCGCGCGCGAGTTGAGCACCTCGGAGGTGTAGCCGTAGTCCTGGTACCGGCTGGTGGAGTCGACCACGAACTCGAAGTCGCGGAGAAACCAGTGCTTGTACCGCGGCAGGCAGCAGAAGCCGGCGGTCGTCCGGCCCGCGGCGCGCAGCAGGCTCGGGAGCCACGGCGCGTCGGGACGCAGCTCACGGTCTCCCTTGTGCGCGACGATGCCGTGGGTGACCGCATGCTGCCCCGTGTAGCTGGTCGTGAACGAGGGCTGGGTCGGGATCGCCGAGGCGTAGAAGCTCTCGAACAGGGCCGCATCGCGCGCGAACGCGTCGAGGTTCGGGCTGGTCGGGCGGGGGTAGCCGTAGCAGCCCAGATGATCGGCGCGCAGGCAGTCGACGAAGATCATGATGATGTTCCGTGGTGTTTGCACGGCGGGAGGATACACCCGTCGCAAGGGGGGCTCAAGCGGCCTCGCGCCGCATTTCCGCCGAAAAGGCGACGAATCCACTCGCCAATGGAGGGCCTGGCGCGGCGGTATCGAACAACCTGCCCGTTCGCCCTATCTCAGCGTACCCTGAGGAGAGAAACCATGGCCAAGAAGGCGCTTCCCAACATCCTGTTCTTCGGGATCGACTCACTCAGGCGCGACCACATGTCGTGCTACGGCTACCCGCGGCTCACCTCGCCCCACCTCGACCGGCTCGCCTCGCAGGGCACGCTGTTCGAGGACAGCTTCAGCCCCCACATCCCCACGACCCCCGGCTACGCGAACATGCTGTGCGGCCAGGACGTCTTCGGCACCGACCGGGTCTCCCTCCGCGAGCCCGGCCCGATCATGGACAGCGTCGCCACCCTGCCCGAGATGCTCCGCGGCCTCGGCTACGTCTCGCACGCGCTCGGCCTCGACGACCGCCTCGTCAAGGGCTTCGACCAGTACCACGGCTACGCCGGCGCCTGGGGCGGGTGGGATAGCCGTCCGCTCCGGAAGGCCGAGGACCTCCACAAGGTCGCCAAGCCTCTCCTCGACAAGCTCGCCAAGGGGAAGCAGCATTGGCTCCTGTTCATGCGCCACATGGACCCCCACACGCCCTACCTGCCGCCGGCGCCGTTCGACCGCATGTTCTACCAGGGCAACGAGTGCGCCCGCGGCAACAAGAGCATGCAGCCCGTGTGGGACTTCAAGCCCTTCGCCGAGTACTTCAAGTCGTGGATGCCCCCCGGCATCACCGACAAGGACTGGGTCATCGCCCAGTACGACGGCGAGATCGCGTACATGGACGCCACGATCGCGCTGCTCCTGCAGCGGCTGGCCGAGCTGAAGCTCGAGGACGACACCATCGTCATCATCACCTCGGACCACGGCGAGACCCTCTACGACCACGGCTGCTGGTTCGACCACCACAGCATGTACGACCCCACGCTCGTCGTCCCCTTGATCTTCCGCTGGCCGGGCCACGTCGCGGCCGGCAAGCGCGTCCGCGGCATGTGCACGCTCGCCGACCTCGTCCCCACCCTGCTCGAGCTGCTCGGCCAGGAGAAGCTCTCCGAGCGCCACGGCCTGAGCGGCACCAGCCTGTGGCCGATGGCCCGCGGGGAGGCGCCGGCGCCCTACTCCGAGATCTTCATCACCGAGTGCACCTGGATGCGCAAGCACGGGCTCCGCACGCACGAGTGGAAGCTGATCGAGGCGCTCGAGCCCGACTTCCACGGATTCCCCAAGTGCGAGCTGTACAACCTGATCGAGGATCCCCAGGAACTCCACAACGTCGCCCAGACCGAGAAGGACATCTACAAGATGCTCCGCAAGCGGATGATGGACCATATCGCGCGCCGCACGACCGAGACCGGCCGGCCCCACCCGATCGAGCGTTGGCGCCTCGGCCTCGGGCTCAGCATCGGCGGCGTCGCCCAGGCCCAGAAGCTGCAGGCCAAGTAGCAGCAGTCCGCCGGCCTCGTGCCGGTCCCGAGAAGGAGCCCCTTCCGTGGCGAAGATCGAGAAGCCGAACATCCTGTACCTGGGAATCGACTCGCTGAGGCGCGACCACATGTCGTGCTACGGCTACCCCAGGCTCACCAGCCCGCACCTCGACCGCCTGGCCGCCAACGGCGCGCTGTTCGAGGACAGCTTCAGCCCCCACATCCCCACCCCGCCCGGCTACGCCGGGATGCTCTGCGGCCGCGACGTGTTCGGGACCGACCGGGTCTCCCTCCG
>CAZRDB010000020.1:13002-39910 GCA_964598695.1 uncultured Armatimonadia bacterium | reverse complement strand
CCAGCTCGGCCACCGTGCCATCCGTGTCCCCCAGGCGGGCGTTCGGATCCGCTCCGTGCTCAAGCAGGAGCCGCATGATCCTCTCGTCCCCGAAGAACGCTGCTCCGCCAGCCGCAGGCTCCCCATCGGGGCCACACGCGTTGGGGTCGGCTCCGGCTTCAAGCAGAAGCCTGACGCCGGGTTCGTCACGGCCCCACACTGCCCGCCGGAGGGGGGTCGTACCGCCCCCGTCCGGCGCGTTGACATCGGCGCCCCCCTCGATCAGCACCCGCATCAGGTCGTAGTCGCTGTGGAGTAGCGCAGAGTCGAGGGGGCTCTCCCCGTGGGGCGAGCGCCTGTTGGGGTCTGCTCCTCTGCGCAGCAGGAGCGCGACTGCCTCCATCCTCCGGCCTAGGGCTGCCGAACTCAGCGGCGTTCCGTAGTCCGACGTAGCATTGATGTCGGCGCCTGCTGCCAGCAGTACCCGCACGGCTGCCACCTCCCCCGCGCCTGCCGCTGCGTGGAGCGGGGTGAGGCCCGATCCGTCGCGCTTGGTCGGGTCACTGCCGATCGCGAGTTGGAGCCTCATGGCGCGGACATCGCCCCGCGCCGACGCGCCCGCCAGTCCGCCGCGGAACTCCCGGGCACACGCGAGCGCAAACCCGCCAACCGCCACTGCCGCGATGAGCCCGGGCACAGCGCACCCCGTTCTCCGCGGCGCACGCGAAACCGTGGTGTGCACGTTCCACCCCCAGAGATCACACCGTCCAGGCTAGGGCTTGCAGAGGTCCTCACACTCCCGCGACCTGCGGTACCAGTCCGTCACCTGGTCCATGCGTAGGTCCGCTAGCTTGAAGGCCAAGCAGCGATCGGTCTCCGTTGCGGCGAAGCGTGCGTCAGCCCCAGACTTGCATGCCTCCTCCCAGCAGCCCCACATGTCATCCAGACTCCGCTGCATGCAGGCCTCAATCTCGGCGCAGCAGCTCTTGGGTCGGCGGCAGAAGCGAGCGTAGCCAACGGTCATGGCCGTGCTCGCGACCCCCGAGGTCAGCGAGACCGCCGCCGCGCAGGCGGACAGGCCTCCGGTCGCGGGCACGGACACGATGCCGGTGATCACACTCACTGCGCCTAGCACGATCTCACCCCATGTCCACCTGTTGGCCAAGGCGCCGAGCTTCGTCTCGCACTCGTCGTGGAACTTCTTCAGGTCATGATGGACGAGGTCGCGGCCCTTGTTCGCGAGTGCCTCGCACTGGGTGCGTGCACCCCACAGCAGGAGCTCCCGGTCACTGTCACTGGGCCACACGTACCGGTGTCCGTAGTGCGCCATGCCGTCACTGTCACTCAGGCAGGACGGGTTGTCCCATGCGAACAGGTGAGGCAGGTTGCGTTCAGGCTCTGGGTACGCTGAGCAGGACCACCAGCCGACCCACTCACGTCCCGGCTGCCCCCTCCCACTCGCGTCCACCGCCATCGTCGGCATGTTGCGGACGTACTGGTACGCGGGCTCCGTGGGCACGGGGTCGACGCTGTGCCAGCGCCCGCTCGACTGGAGCCACCGCTCGCGGACGTACCACAGCCCGAGCGAGGCCATCGTCTCGTGGCTGGTGCCGAGGCCGCCGTTGCCCCTCTCCCGCGCGGCCGCTCGCGGGAGAGGCGGGGGTGAGGGCCCGCTCGCCCGTGCCCGTCTCGCTCGCTCGGTTCCCCTGCGCTCCATGTGGCCTGCCGTCCTCATCGCTGGGAGCGTTCGCGGCAAGGCAGGTGGGCTCCTCCCGCGCGGCCTCGAGGCTGGCCGGCACGGGTCATCCGGGAACCCGGACGCTGGAGCAGGACGGCGAAGCGGCCGACCCGACGAAACGGGCGAGTGGCAGGGAGCCGCCCCGGGCCTACCCGAGTGCGCCCGCGGCGACGAGAGCGGCTCCGAGCGCCAGGCCGGCCACGCAGACCAGGCAGCCCGCGCCCCCGAACGCGTGGGAGCCCGTTCCCAGCGGAAGCCCACACTCCGGCTCCGCCTCGCGAGCCGCCCGGGCAAGGTCCTGTCGGAGGGCGTCCCGCCCGCAGGCCGCGACGAGTGAGGCCAACTGCCTGCGCTCGGTGCTCCGGTCCGGACACAGGGCGGTGTGGACCTCCGCGATCCTGCGGAGCAACGGGAGTTCGCGCGGCAGGTCGAGAGAGCCCACGGCCAGGTAGCACCTCGTCACGAAGTAGCCGGTGATGGACTGGACTCCCTGCGCATCGCCGCCCAGGAGCGATCCGACCGGATCCCGTACCGCCGCGCGCGCAGCTTCCTCCGCCCGGGCGAGAAGCCATGGCAGATCAGGCACTCGCGGCCTGCCCGCCGCGTCGGGCCCGCACGCGTAGTGTCCCCTCTCGTCGAAGAGGGCCTCGAAGAAGGCCGACCACGCCGGGGGGAGGCACACGACGAACCTCATCTGCTGCACCCACGCGGCGACGTCCCCCAGCTCCGTGACTCCGGGCGACGCACGCTTCCCCCGAAGCCACGCGCAGCGCTCGAAGACCGCGCTGCCCGCCTGCGCTACCGCGTTGACCGCCTCGGCCAGGGCCCCGTCGACCGGCTGCAGCGACCGAGCGAACCGCCGGCTCTGGTCCGGCCCCAGCGCCTCCTGCACGAGGGCCCAGAGGCGGTCGACGGGGGTGCACAGATGCGGATGGGCGGGCCGCCCTCCCCTTGCGCGCCGCGCCCGGCTCCCCACGCCCTGCATCGCGGAACCCCTCCTCCGCCCCCCAAGGTCGACCACCACCGCGATCTTGGCCCGGACAGGCGACGACGCCTGCCGGTGTGAGAACCGGCTCTCACACTTCGTGACGGGGGGCGGCCCGGTGCGGGCTCGAGCGGAGTCAGTACCGCGCGCCCAGCAGCCGGGCCTCGGCCGCGAGCGGGGGAAGCTCGATCGGCGACAGCCCCAGCGCCCGCAGCCCCGCGAGGGCGCGCTCGTACTGGGGGAGGTGGCCGCAGTCCCGCGCCTCTCGGAGCGCCACGGAGTAGGCCCGCTCCGCCTCATCTGGCCGGCGCGTGTGCACGGCCAGATCACCGGTCGCGAGAAGCACGAGGATCCTGTGGAGTCCGCCCGCACAGCTTGGCCTGCGCGACAGCGCCTCCAGCTGGGCGGCGGCATCACCCCAACGGGACTGCCTGCAGGCCAGGTCGAGGAGGTGCAGACGCGGCTCGACGCGGCGACCATCGCCCTCGAGCCGCTCGCAGCGATCGAGGACCCCGCGCTCCCGTTCGCGGGCGGCGCGGGCCTGCGCCGGCGTCAAGCCGTCGAAGAGGTCGAGGGCCCACAGGTAGGCGGCGGCCGTCTCGCTCGCCGAGCCCGACGAGGCGAAGGCTTCGTGCAGTCGCCAGACGTCGGCGGCGGCCGAGCGATCACCGGCACGGCCTCGACCGTAGGCCGCCATCAGCTGCTGGTGCTGGCGGGACTGGTCGCAGGCGCCGGCCCCCAACACCTCGCGGCACAGCCGCTCGTTGTCCGCGCACAGGCTGGCCATCGCGGTGAAACGGCCGGTCCACTCGCACCGCTGTGCCAGCCGGCACCGCAGGAGAACGTAGGCTCGGGCCCGGCTCCGCCGCAGCCTGCGGCCTGCACCGTCCCCATCGGCGCCGACGGCAGGGCGCAGGGCTCTCAGCAGGGCGAGGTGGCCGGGCAGTTCGAGAGGCGCCTCCAGGCGAAACGCCGCTTCCGCGAAACCCTCGACGTCGCGGCTCATCGCCAGGTTGTCGTGCGTGAACTGGCTCGGGTAGGAGACGGACAGGCGGGCCGCGAAAGCCGACTCGATGGCCTCGACGACCTCGGTGTCTCGGAGCCCGTCCTGCCGGAGGAGCCGGACCAGCGCGCGCAGCTCCCAGTCGGACTGAGGCGCCTGGCCCTGTTCCCACGCCCGGACACGGTGCTTCGGGACGGGACGGGCCGCGATGCTCGAAAGCCGGATCGCCGTCGCGGCCACACTGCGGTGCGCCCATCCCTCGCGCCACTCACGGAGGAAGCCGCCGAAGACGTGCTTGGGTGTCATCCGCTCCCCCAGCCCGGCCCCCTTGACGCCTCCGGGGCCATGCGACCAGAGGCAGTCCCCATCGGCCCCGGGTCGCGAGACGCGCCGCCCCCTCGCAGGCGTTCTTCGCTGCTGCCCGCGGCCTCCCTGCATCGTGCCGTACGCGCACGGACCATGCACGGCGGGGCGATGCCGCCGGTCAGCCTCCGAGCCCGCCGCCGCGACAGCGCTGCCGCCGCGCTCAGAAGGCTCGCCTCCCCCCCCCGCGTAGGCAACCAGCCTCGTCACCGTATCGCCGCCTCGGACTCCACAACGAAGTGACCGCGCTTCCCGGCCGCTCGAGAAGGGCCTCCACCTAACACCGGCGAATCGCCGGATACACCCGGACGCCGCCCAGCCGGAGCGGGACGTGGGATCCCCTGATGGGGCGGTACCGGTCGAGAGGGGACCGCGCATGCGCTCACTGAGGGCCCTGCCGCCCGCATCGATCCCGATGGCCTGCGTTCCGCTGGTCCTCCTCGCTGCCGCAACTGCCTTGGCGCAGCCCGGGACGCCACGCGACACCTACGCCAACGCCATCGCCGGCTTCACGATCGAGATCCCCGAGGACTGGGAGATGTGCACGGGGGACCTCGGGAACACGATGATCGCTCTCGACGCCGATGCGGGCATCCCGACCGGGGCCGTGTACCCGGTGCTGTGGTTCTTCCGCATCTCCGCCCAGCCGCGCGAGATGGCGGCCGAGATCGCGACGGGACTCGAGGCCATGGACCACTCGTCACCGGCTGTACGGGAGGGCGCCGACGGCGAGTGGATCGTGAGTGCCTCATCGGCAGGCCCGCGAGGGCCACTGATCGAGGAGTGGCACTGCCGCCGGGAGGGCAACGACGCCTACGTCCTGGCCACGATGGTCCGCCCGGAGCAGGAACCGAGCTTCCGAGACGATCTCGCTGCCGCTGTCGCCTCCTGCCGGCTTGCGCCGCACCCCAGATTGAAGCTCTACACCGAGCCGTCCGAGCGGGCGTACCGGATGGTTCTGCCCGAGGACTGGCAGTGCCAGGGGCAGATCGTCCGCACTCCCATGGTGCCCGGCTACTTCCAGTGGGAGGCATCGAGCCCCGATGGGCTGGCGGGGGCGTTCTCGGCGCCCCCGGCGGTGCTCAACGTGACCGTTCCGTACATGCCGGCGGCCGAGGCGGCCGAGAAGATCGTTCTCCCCGCGCTTCGGCAGAAGCTGCCCGACGCGCGGCTCGTGGCCGTGCACGAGCTGCCCCGTCCGGGGGAGTACTACGAGGGGGCCATTCGCCGGCTCGGGATCGGAGACCGACCCCAGATGGACAAGGTCCGCGCCGACTACGTGGCCCTGCGCAACGGGGTCGCGGTCCGGGCGCGCGTCACGATCGGCACGGTGCTGCTCGACGCGTCCGCCATCCTCGGCGACCGCGGGAACTGGTGGCTTCTCACCAGCGGCTACTGGGCGCCGGAGGAGCGGTTCGATGAGGTGGGGCCCGTGGGGCGGGGAGTGGTCGCCTCGGTGATGACCGCCCCCGAGTTCCGTCGCAGCCAGTTCGAGGCCGCGAACGAGACCGCGATCTGGGCCGCCTGGAATCGGGAACTCAGCTTCTGGCGCTTCATGGTCAGGCTGTGGTCGACGTGAGGGCCACCTGCTGAGCGCCGTCGGGTCCGAGGCCTCGCTTGGCCCGCGTCGTCGTCGCGTCGCCGTGCCGACCTCGGTGCTTCAACGGGGCCACACCCTGAAGGGCGGGATGGACCGGACGCCCCTCCCACCGTCCGGCGCGATGTCGGGAGGCCGGTTGCCGCCCGGCTCCCTCCGCTGCGCCTCCGCCCTCAGCAGTGCCGCGAGGCGCCAGCTTCCCCTCGACTCCGCCGCCTCGGCGAGCGCCGATCCATCGGGCATCCGCGCGAGGGGGTCGGCGCCGTGCTCGAGCAGCAGCAGCCCCAAGGCGTCTTTCCCGCACTCCACCGCAGTGCAGAGCGGCGAGGCGCCTCGGCTGTCGGCGATGTTCGGGTCGGCCCCCGCTGACAGCAGCATCTCAAGGATGAGCGAGTCGCCTCGCGCCACCGCGAGGTGGACGGGGGGCCCCGCCGAGCGATCGTGGCGGTCCGGGTCAGCGCCGGCGGTGAGCAGGAGAGCGGCCACCTCGCGATCGCCCGTGGCAACCGCGACGGCCAACGGCAGCGTACCCTGCCCATCGGCCCTGTCGGGGTTCGCTCCGCAGGCGATGAGTGCGACGCATGTGGCGGAGTCCGAGTGCCGCGCGGCGCGTACGAGCGGCGTGTCGCCGTGGTGGTCGGGCTGGTCGGGGGCCAGCCCGCAGGCGCACCAGAACCGAGCCCACATCGGGCTCTGGGCCCGATACCGGGCCATCACGCCGCCGTTGGCCACCACAGGGAAGAGCACGCACACGGCCGCCAGGAGCGGCAGCACTGCCAACCATCGCCACCGGGCTCCGCGTCGCCTCTGGCGTTGTGCGCGGTCCATGTCTGTTGGCCTCTCCTACCCGATGTGCCGCCGCGAACCGCGCCGACGGCGGATCACCCAGCATCCCACCGCGCACAGGAGCGCCGCCGCCCCGCTCGCGGCCCAGGCCGTCCCGCGCGCCGCAGGCTCCGCGACAGCGGTCGGCTCGCCGGGCGCGCGCTCCACGAGAGTGTAGCCGGCCCAGTAGTACGGGTGGGAGTACGTCCCGCTCCCCAGCAGCTCGAGCTGCGCCGAGCGCACCGCCTCGGCCAGACCGCACCCGGCGCCCACGCGCGCGTACAGCGCCTCCATCGCCTCGGGCGAGGAGGCATCGGAGACGCTCCACTGCGCCACCAGCGCCGCGCGCCCCCCGGCGGCGAGCACCGCCCAAGCCGCGCCCACCCGTCCCTCAGCCCCCAAGGTGCTCCCCGAGGAGTTGCAGCAGGGCATCGAGACCAGCGTCGCCTCCATCGGCGATTCGGCGATCGAGCGGATCGTGAGCCCCCCGTCGTCCTCACCGGCCGTGGGAGCCAGTTGCAGGAAGCTGTCCAGGGGAGAGAGAGCATCGAGACTGAAGTGGCACGCGAAGTGGACGTACTCGCGCTCGGGCATCGTCCCCAAGGCGCGGGCAGGCGTTGCCTTGCTCCCTACCCATGCCTCCCCCGCGAAGCGCGCGCGGCGGACGACGGCCCTCGCCTCACGCTCCACGTTGGGCAGCGGCGCCAGCCCCTCGCGCGTTGCCGCGCGTACGCGCACGGCGTCGCAGCAGGGGGGCGCGGTGGCCGTGGCGCCGGATGGCAGGCCGGCGTAGGCCATCGCGAGCAGAGGGACCGCCGTCGCGTCGCCGCCGGTCGGGCCCGACTCCGGCGCGGAGCGCCGCAGAAGCGACGCGACGGGGAGGTAGACGAGCGGGTGATCCTCGATGAGGTAGCGCGGCCGCCCCGTGGGGCCGGTCTCCCCCACCACGAGAGCGGCGAACGGTAGGTTGTGGAGGCAGTCGTCGGCACTGACACAGAGGGTGGCCCCATCCGGGATCCGCTCGCGCGCCGGTGCGAGGACCGTCGCGTAGAGCGCGGCGAGCTGCGCCGCAAGCCGACCGGCCGGCTCCGCGGGGCGTCCCGACTGGGACGAGGCGAGCATGGCGCGGCACACATCGACCTGGCGCTCGAGGGCGCCCCTCTCGATCGGGAGGGTCAGCACGTCGGACGAGGACGCCGTGACGATCGAGAGGATCACGCGGTCGTCGAGGACCACGTAGTCGAGCAGGACCAGCCGCGTGCCCCGGAGGCACTCCTGGGCCTCGGAGAGCGTAATCTCGGGGCTGCGCAGTGCGGCCACCTCGGGGAAGCGCCGGCAGAGATCCTCCGAGAACGCCTCGTAGGCCGCCTCGGCCCGGACGACTGCCTGATCCGCCTCGGTACGAGCCTCGGGATCGCTCGTCAGGTTCCGGCCGGCATGGGCGGCCCGCAGCGCGTCGAGCAGCTCTTGCTCCCGGCACACATCCTCCGGCGGCACGTTCGGGGTCACGGCCGGCCTGGTGCGGTAGAGAGCCTCCTGCAGGCAGCGCGCCTTCGCGCAGCTCGACAGCCGGAGGACCTCGGCTTCATCGCCGTCGCGGAGCGCAAGCTTGAGCAGGCCGCGGAAGGGCTCGCTGACCATCCGGAGCGCCTCGGAGCCGACCGAGCCGGGCCCGCGGGAGCCGCGGGCCATCTCGTGGGAGAGGCGGGCGGCGGCCGTGTACTCCCGCCGGGCCTCCTCCGTCGCGCCCTCAGCCGCGCGCAGGTTCGCGAGCAGCAACCGTGCCTCGAGTTCGACGGGAACCAGTCGGTTGCGCTCCGCCGCATCGACCGCCTCGGCGAGGGCCCGGCGCGCCTCCGCGTGCCGTTCGAGGCCCACAAGCGCCCGCGCTCGCCCGACGAGGAGCGGCGCCTCGATGCTGGGCGCCTCGGCATCGTTGGTGTAGGAGGCGACGCGTTCGAACGCCCGCTCATACTCGCCGAGCGCATCCTCCCACCGGCCCTCGGCCAGGCGGGCCTCACCGGCGAGCGTGTGGACCCACAACGCCAGATGGTCCTCGGCCCAGCGATGGGCCGATGCGACCCCCTGCTCGCGCAGCCACGCGGCCTCGTCGCGGTACGCCGGCTCCTGTCTGCGCTCGGCCAGCTCGTCCAGCCACCTCGCCATGCGGAGGTAGTAGCAGGGGATGGACATCTCGACGCAGCGCCACGCATCGGTGAGCGAGAACGCGGAGAGCGCCGTAGCCCGCCGCGCGTAGCGGAGGGCGCGCTCCGGGTCCCCCGCGGCCCCGGCCAGTTCCGAGAGCGTGGAGTGGGTGTCGGCCGCGTTCTGGAGGATGGGGCCGAGGGTGTGCTGGCCCGCGCACAGCTCGGCGAGCAGCCCGTCGCTGATCTCGACGGACTCCAGCGCGCATGCCTCCGCCTCCCAGGGGCGCGCCACGTTCGCAAGCCGGCCGGCCAACCGCGAGAGCGCCCTCGCGAGCCCGGCGCTTCGCTCGAGCGAGGGCTCGGCACGACGGTGCAGATCGACGGCACGCCGCAGGTGGGACTCCGCCTCGGCCGCATTGCCCGCCTCGGAGAGCGCGAGCGCCAGCAGGTCCTCGCACGAGGCCTCATTGAGCGGGTCGGCCGCAGCGCCGGCCAGATCGAGCGCCCGCCGCGCCGCCGCGATCGCCTCGGGGAACGTGGCGAGGCCGAAGTGCACAAGGTAGTACGTACACGCGGCGTACGCGCGCGCAGCCTGCGACCGCAGGAGGCAGTACCGTTGGCGCCTGCCCCGGCGCCCCAGGACTGACAGGAGCCGCTCTGCCCGCGTAGCGCACCGCCTACCCAGGAGGTGGCACTCGGACGCGCCGACCCCGTGTTTCGTCTGCCAGGTCGCGGCGGCTACGAGGCAGTCGACGGCCGTCTCGAGGTCACCCGCCGCCTCCGCGCGGTCGGCCTCCCGGTCCAGCGCGTCCACGGACACCACTCCGGCCTCGAGCCGGTCGAGGCGCGAGCCGTGCGCGCGGTCGTGCTCCTGCTGGAGAAGCGATTCCTCCCGGGCCGCGCACCGTGCCTCCAGGCGGTCGGCGTCCGCGAATCGCCCCACGGCGCGGTAGGCCCCGACGGCCCCCCGCTCGCATTGCACCTGGTAGAGGGACCCGACGCCCAGCCCCTCCCACAGGGCGAGTGAGTGGTCCCACTCCTCGGCGGCCTCGGAGGCGCGCCCACGCAGAAGCAGCGACTGCCCTCGTATGCCGCGGCAGACGGCCTCGACGTGCGCCACGCCGAGCCGTCGCGCGAGGGTGGCGCCTTCCGACGCCAGGCGATCGGCGGCCTCGAGCGCGCCGGGCACTCCGGCGAGTTCGGTCACCTCGAGGCCGGCGGCGAGGGAGAGCGCGCAGGCAAGGGTGGCCCAGTCGCGGTAGGCGCCCCGCAGCGCGACGGCCCGACGCGCCTGGCCGACCGCGGCGTTCAGCAACTCCCGCGCTTCGAGGGGATCGGGCATATGGCATTCCAGAGGGCCGTGCTCCCAGCGCCCGCAACCCCGGCCCACGAGCGTCGCGCAGTAGTCCCAGGCCAGTGCTCCCGCCCGAACCCGGTCGCCCTGCCGCTCGACCCGCGCGATGGTCCGCTCGAACGCCCGCCTCTCGAGTGCGACCAGTTCGTCGGCTCGCGCCGCGATGGCCGTGCGGCGCTCGGGGGTGTCGGAGCTTGCCCACTCGCGAGTCACCTCGCGCTCGTAGGCCGCGTTGAGGCGGTCGATCTCGGGGGTGGAGCACGAGTCCAGCGGGTTGTACGAGGCCCTGCACGGCCGCACGACGAGGCCGGCCGATAGGCCGAGCAGCAGCGCGATCCAAAGGCGAGGAGTCCGTGCGTCCATGCGACACCCCCAAACTCCCATGGGCCGGCCGGCGCGGGCGACCGGGAGTCGGCACTTCTCCGAGCCCGTCCCCCGCGCCTCCCCTCGGGGCGCATTCACCGCGATCGGCGCGACCTCCGGCGGGGAGGAAGCCGTGCGGTCCGCCGGGAACACAGCCCGCGTCGCGCGCAGGGCCGGAGCGGGTGGCGCCCGCGGTCCCGCGGCAGGAGGCCCGATGGGAGGCACTGGTCACTCAGGAGACTTCGGCCGGCTGGCTCAGGCGTGTCGCGCATGGCTGGACCGCAGATCGCCGGAGGCCTGGGAGCGGCTCGAGACGGAGGCCACGCGGCTGGCGCGGAGGATGGCGCGCCGCACCTTCCCCCTGGACGAAGCGGACGCGGAGGATGGCGCGCGGGCGGCCGTCGCGCGGATCGTGGCGTGGGCCCTCCGCCCCGATGCCCGTGTCCGTGCGGACCGGATCGACGACCTCCCCGCCTACCTGCACCGCGTCTGCCGCAACGCGCTGGCGGACTGCAAGCGGCGCCAGCACCCCGACTGGCACGCGGTTCGCGACCGGATCTGCGCGATCGCGGCGGGGCGGGCCCCGGGGCTCGCGCTCGCCTCGTGGGAAGACGAAGCGACCAGCGACACTGTCGTCGCGTTCGCGGAGTGGCGCGGCCGTCCGTGGCGAGTCACGCGACGTCTCGCGAGGTGGGACACGCGCGTCTCGGTGGAGGCGTTCGTCCGCGACGAACTGGGCGGCGTCCGCCCCACGCTGCGGGGCCTCATCGAGGGAAGCGCCACGGACGGCTCGCCCTCGCTCGCCGTGCTGCTCGGGCGCCTCCTCCGGTGGGTCGACACGCCGCTCACGGCTACCGACCTCACGAACATGGTCTTGCGACTCGCGCCACTCGCGGAGCCGCTTCCCCCGCCGCAGCCGCCCGGTCCCGAGGCGCGGGCCGTCGCCGGCGCGTTCTTCGACCTGGTGGCCCGGGAACTCCGCGCCTACCTGGCGGAGCATGGGAAGCCGAGGCGGGCCTCGAACTGCGTGAGCTGGCTTCTGCACCTGCCCGACGTCGTTCGCTCCGGCCTGCTCCAGAGTCTGGGAGGAGCGCTGGAGGCGACGCGGTTGGTGACGATCGAGCCCGAGCGGCGGGTGGCCGAGGCGCTCCGGGCACGGATCCCGGACCTCGACGGTCTCGCTGCCCCGCGCGCGTACGGTCGCATCCTGCCCTACCCCTGGCTGTACGACGACACCTGCATCGCGGGGGTCCTCGATGACACGGGGCTCCATCCCCTGCCCCGGTGGCAGGATGATACGGACGCAACCCACCGCAGGGTGGTCCACCTGCGAACCGACCTTGCGCGGCACCTGAGCCGTCGCGAGGAGATCGCGGCCTGGCGGCTGCGGTAGCCGAGTTCGGGCGGCGTTAGCTTCGGAGGAACCAGGAGGCGAACGGCCATGCAGGCAGCCGGGTGCCCGACGATCTCCCTGCTACGGCAGTACGTGCGCGGAGTGCTCCCGGAGGGCGAGGCCGCCGAGGTCCGGCAGCACATCGCGACCTGCCCGGACTGCGCGACGGCCGTGACCGCCTGCGCCGAGGAGGTGCTGTGGCACTCTGTCGTAGGCGCCGCTGCTCCCGAAGAGCACCTCCGCTACGAGGAGCTGCTCGACGTGCTCGAACGCGAGGAAGCGGTCGCGCGGCCGGAGCACCTCGCCGAGTGCTCGCTCTGTCGGCAGCGCTTGGCCGAGGCGGCGCATTGGCGAGAGGCCGCGCGGGCCAGTGCGCCGACACCGTTGTCGGCAGGGGATCCGGCGCTCGCGCCGGCGACAGTCCGTCACGGTCGTCTCCGCCGGATCGCGCGGCTGTGCTACCGCCCGGCCGGAGCCGCGGCGTGCCTCCTTCTCATCGCGGCCATCGCGAGCCTCGGGCACTGGGGGCGGCCCCTGGAGACCATCGAGTCGGGCACGGGTCGGATCTCGATCGCGCGCCGCGGGCTCCTGCTCCCGTCCGGGCTCCCCCCCCTCCCCCCTGAGGCTCGACAGGCCCTCCGGGAGGCGGTCCGCCAAGCCGCCGGCCCGCCCCCGCGCGAGCAGCCCTCCCCCGTCCGCGCCGCAGACGGTTCGCCGGGACCGGATGGGGAAGAGCGGCCCCCCTCGGGGCTCGTGGCGCTGGAGCCGACGCAGACGATCCGAGACGACCGCCCCACGCTCCGTTGGATGGGCTCCGATGGCGGCCCCGTCGACGTGGAGATCTGGACCGCGGCGCCGCAACGGTGTGTCGAGCGGCACACGGGGATCACGGAGCTAACGCTCCGGGTCGGGGCGCCGCTCGCCCCTGGCGACTACTTCTGGGTTCTGGCCCGAGGCGGGCCGAGCCTCACGTCGCCGGCGCGCTTCCGCATCCTCAGCGGTGGGGAGCGTGAGCAGCTCGCCGAGGCCGAGGCGAGCTTCCGCGATGACCCGCTCCCGCTGGCGCTCGTCTACCAGGGACTCGGGATGCGCCGGGAGGCCCTCTCGCAGTACGAGCGGGTCCTCGAGCGCAACCCGGACGCCGACCTCGTCCGGAGCATCGCGGACCGGCTCCGTGGCGAGTAGTGGCGCGCTGGAGGCGCGGCGCCCCGGCCACTCAGGGCCGGGGCGCCACGCGTGGACGACCGTGCGTGCTTAGGGCCGCCAGTCGGGCTCGCCGTCGAAGCCGGCGCTGGCGATGACGGGCACGGGGTCCGAGCCGTCGGCATTCATGATGTAGATGTCGTTCTGGTTGGCGCCCCGCTCGCTTGCGTAGACGAGCTTCGTTCCGTCGGGCGACCACGCAGCGGCGTAGTCGTAGCCGGCGCGCGTCGTCAGGCGCGTCTCGTTCGTGCCGTCGGCATTCATCACGTAGACCTCGTAGTCGCCGCCGTCGCGGTTCGAGTTGAACGCGATCTTGGCGTCGTCGGGGGACCATGCCGGGTAGCCGTTGTTCGTGGTGCCGTCCGTCACCCAGACCAGGTCGGTGCCGTCCGGGTCCATCGTGCCGATGGTGCTCGCCGGGCCGAGCCTGGTGAACGCGATCCGGTTCACCAGGTGCGACCAGGCGGGGTCACACTGGTGGTTGGTGCCGGTGGTGATGCAGACCGGATCGCTGCCGTCCGCGTTCAGGACGTAGATGTCGTTGTGATTCGGGAACTCCGAGCTGTCCTCCCCACATGCGGCGATCTGTGTCCCGTCGGGAGACCACGTCCCGTAGCTGAGCGGGAGACTGGGGCACAGCACCTGGCTGTTGCCGCCGTCCGGATCCATGACGTAGAGGTGGTAGGCGGGGTCGCTGCGGGTGTAGAGGATGCTCGACCCGTCCGGCGACCACTTGGGGTGCATCTCGTTCCCTGGGGTGTAGGTGAGGCGCACCTCGTTCGCGCCGTCGGCGTCCGCGGTGTAGATCTCGTAGCTCCCGCTCCGATCGCTGATGTAGACGAGCCGACCGGAGAGGGCCGTGACCTCCATCGCCACGGCGACCTCCATCGCGCCGGCATCGGTGGAGATCGTGACCAGGCCGTCGGTGTAGACGTCGGGATCGAGACCCACGCGGTTCACCGTCACCGTCACCGTGCCCGTCCCCGTGCCGCTCTCGGGGGAGAGGCTGATCCAGGGCGTCTCCGTCGAGGCCGTCCAGGCGATCGGGTCCGCCCCCGGTCCGGTGGTCACCGTGATCTCCAGCGGCAGATCGGTCTCATAGGTCCCGAAGTCGAGGAACGTCGGGTCGGCGTTGATCGAGCCGCCGGGCGAGAGAACCGCCAGCAGGCTGCCGGCCTTGCCGTGACGGACCCCGTACAGCTCCAGCGTCGTGTCCCACCGGCCCGGCACGAGGCCGGGGAACGCCAGGTACGCGCGCGACCGGCCCTCCAGCTCCGTGTCCTTCTCCTGCGAGTCCGTCGGCTCGCCCCCGCCCTGGCGATGGATCGCCACGCGCCAGCGGGTCGCCTCGAACTGGCCCATGCCCACCACCGTGAACCGGATCGGCACGCGCGTGGTCCGTCGGGCGAGGACCTCCGGCGCGTCGTCGCCGGCGAGCGTCACCGTCCCGAGCAGCTCCTCATCGGCGGCCTGGAGCGCCGAGACGTCCGACGACTGCATCGCCGGCAGGTCGAAGCCGAGCGAGTCACTGCCGAGATCGAGACCGCCGACGAACGACAGCTCGACCGGCGTCTGCTCCGACGTTCCTCCTCCGCAGCCGGCACAACAGATCCACGTGAGGACCACCACGCAGGGCAGCGCCACAAGCGCCAGCCTCGTTCCCTGTCCACTCCGCATCGCAACCTCTCCCATCCGATCGCATCCGTCCGCGCGTCGCGCGGCGACCAGCGCACGGGTTGCGCCGGTGCTGCCGATAACGCGGGATCGCGGCCGCTACCGCACAGGAGGAGAGGGAGTCGCCCAGAGCGCAGCCGGCCGGGCGGCGTTCCCGGTGCGGCAGTCGAGGGCGGCGGCGGACACGCGGCGGAGGGGCCGCTCCGTCATGCTGCGTCGTGCATGCTCGGTCGACCGACGTAGAGCGGGGAGCCTAGCGGTAGAGGATCGGGTCGGTCCGCCAGTCCTTGTCTCGGTCGAACGCCCACTCGGCGACGCGGGGCCGGCGCTCCCGCAGACGCAGCGACTCCAGCCCCAGGAGGAAGCCTGTCGATCGCCGGTCGTTGCCGATGCACTCCAGTCGGAGCGTGTACTCCCCGGGCTCGGGCCAGAAGTCCAGCAGGTGCCACTCCCAGTCGGTGATCGCCTCCGCGTACCCGTTCATCGGCGGGCCGATCTTCACCCCGTTCAGGAAGGCCTGGTAGGTGCCGTAGTCTGACGCCCGGGTGCCGCGCACCACGAGCCGGCGTGGCTCCTTCGTCTCCACCGTGAAGGGGATCTCCACCCACGCGCTGTCGGCGTCCTGCGGCGCGTAGAGCACCTGCTCGCCCTCGAGCCAGTGGGCCTTCTGCAGCCGGCAGGCGCCGCTGCCCCGGGCCACGCTCTCGGTCACGGTGAAGACGCGATCGAGGCTCGGCAGGGCGCGCTCTCGGGCGTGCGGCGCTCGGGCCGCGAAGGTCGGCGCTCCGGTCTGGTACCAGAAGGCGACACTCGCGTAGTCGTCCTGGCGCTCGTTCCAGCTCGTGCTCCTGTACTGCGGGTTCTCGTCGGGCGAGACCCAGCCCCAGTGCTCGATCGCGACACGGATCCCGGTATGGAACACGACGGGGTCCTCGAGATGCCAGCGGTAGGAGCAGACGTGGCCACCGGGGCCGCGCAGGTCGAAGCAGGGCGTGCCGAAGTAGGGCGTGCTCGCCTTCTTGAGCCCCCAGGCCGAGAGGAAGTAGTCCTCGGTCCCCGTGCCCCAGATGGAGGGCCGCTCCTCGCCGTCGATCGTGATCTTCTCATCGCCCTCGCCGAACCACGAGGGGCTGCGCATTCGCACGGAGAGGACCGTGCCGACGTAGTGCCCCTCGCCCTCGGTCTCGAGCAGGACGTAGTCCGTTCCCTGCTCGACCGGGTACTCCTGACGGTACTGGGCGTAGAAGTAGGGCGTGTCGTCGGCGAGCGCGTCGAGCTTCAGCCAGTCGATCGCGTGGTAGAGGCCGCGGAGTGTCCGCTCGCTCTCGTTAACGACCTCGACCCGGACGTGGCGCCGGAAGGGCATCCGCCAGAAGCAGTTGTAGGAGTCGCCGTCCTCGACCACGACCGGCAGGCTGATCACCTCGGAGCGACGGCCGAAGCCACAGGCGAAGAAGTCGCCGATCGGGGCCTCGACGCCCGGCCGATCAGAGCCGTCGTAGTAGATCCGGAGGAGCAACTCCTGGTGGTTCGCGACGCCCTCGGGCCACTGGCTGGTCTCGGGCCCGCGGAAGGTGAACCAGATGTGCGTGATCGCTCCCGGGCCGTCCGCATCGAGCAGCACTGCCGTCGCGCCCGGCTTCACGTCCTCCGCGTCCTGGTTCTCATGGGCGAAAGCGCCGTCGGGGCCGCGCCGCGCCGAGGTCGCCCTCATGCTGCGGCCCTCCTTGGGCCGGGCGAGGTCGGCGAACTGGTCGGCCCTGCACGCCGAGGCGGCCCCGAGCGCGGCGGAGAGGGCGAGCGCCACCGCCGCGACCAGGCGCGGGGGGCGACGATCCGAACGGCAGCGAGAAGTACCCATGGCGGCGCCGTACCTCCGGTCCGGTGATGACATCCCACGGTCTGGTGCTTCGGCTCGGGGCCTGCAGGCGCCTCCCTCGGGCGCGCGCGGCACGACGCACCTTCAGGGGAGCGCCTCCTCCATCAGATCGGCCTCCTGGAACGTGCCGGTCGCGGGCGAGACCCGCAGCGTGCGGATCTCGAAGGGCGCGAGCGTCAGCTCCGTGCTGAGGCCCAGCACGGGCAGGGTCAGCGTGGTCGTTCGCCCCGTGCCGGTCGGCTCGAAGAGACGCACGATCAGGTCGTCGCCGTCCTCGGCGCGCTTCACGCACGCCATCTGCACGACGGCATCGCTCAGCGTGGCCAACGGCTCGGGCGGGTCGCCCGAGCCCGAAGGGAAGAACGAGAGGGCGAACGGTCGCTCGTTCTCGACCAGGGCCTCGCGATCGACGGCCGCGAGCCGCTCGGCCGCGGCCCCGGCGTCCAGGGAGAACGCGAAGAGGCGCTCGCCCTGATCGATCCGGGGGCTGTACCGGTCCTGGCGGACGATGTGGCGCTCGCAGATGGGGTGGCCGCAGTAGGCGGGGGACCGCAGCAGCGTCAGCCGTAGCTCCGAGCCTGCCAGGCTCACGGCATAGGCGCCGGCGTTCGTGCAGGTCAGCGCCCGCGAGCCATCGGGCGAGACCGCCGCAACCCACTTCTGCGCGACACCCTCGTCGCCGTTGGTCGGGAGATCGTCAACCGCGTAGGCGGCCTGGCCGAGGAGGCGGCTGGGAGCATCGGGGAGGGGCAGCGCGAGCTTGAGCATCCGGTCCTTCTCCGCCCAATGGACCCGCGTCTCGACCTCGATCCGCGTGCCGCGCTTGGGGAGCTTGTACCGCTGGCAGAGCTGGGAGTCGCCGAACTCGAGGACCGCCTCGACGACCGTTCGGACGCTGCCATCCTCCACGACGCGCACCGAGGGGATCGGCGCGCCGTGGAGGCCGCTGAACCGGGTCCCCCGCTCCGGCGGCATCAGCGTGAAGGCGCCGACCACCTCCCGGAAGCCCCGCACGCGCATCCCCCAGGGGTCTTCGTCGTCGGCGAGGACGATCGGGCGGCAGGCGCCCGGTCCGAGCGCCTCGACGCCCCGGACCCGACACGCCTCGAGCAGGCCGGTCGCGGCGCCGATCTCCACCTCGAGATCCTCCCCGACGAAGACGTAGCGGTCGCCCTCGATCGTCGGCATCGGGGAACGCCTCTCGAGCCGTTCGAGGCGGCAGTCGAACCGGCTCATCGCCGACGGCGCCAGATCGGCCTCGAACGCAACGCGCTTGCGCCAGTCGAGCGGGAGGTTCGACTGCTCCTTCTCGCACTGGCTCGCGAGAGGCACCCCCTCGTGGAAGACGGTCGGGTGCGTGTAGGTGTCGGTCCAGTTCTGGTCGGCGAGCATGAACTCGCACTCGACGATGCGCCGCACGGGGAAGGGGTGCGGGTTGTACACGAGGATCGGGATCTCCCCCTCGGCTGCCTTGGGTTGCCCCGCCGCCAGCGCGAAGAAGGCGCGCGCCCGGAGGCGGCTCGCGATCTCGAGGCCGTGATCCAGGAGGCGCAGCGAGGTCTCCTCGACCGGCTGGACCGACGAGCCGGGGAGAATGTCATGGAACTCGCTCTCGGCGAGGTCGCGCTGAACCGCGCCGATCTCGGACGCGGGGTACTCCATCCGGCCGTTGAGCCACGCCGCGGCGCACATCTTCTCGAGCGAGTACAGGGCGTTCTCCAACTCGCGGTGGCGCTGCTTGAGTCGCACCTGTGAGGAGTAGCAGCCGACCGCCCACGGGTTGAGCGCGCCGTCCACGCGCGGCAGGTCACCGGCGGAGTGGACAGCCGCGAAGTAGGCCTCGGGCGTCGAGTGCGCGATCTCGGCCTCCGACTCGGCGATGAGCGCGGCCAGGTCCCGGAGGTCCTGGCGCGAGGGGCCGCCTCCGTGGTTCCCGACGCCCCAGAGCACGAGGCCCACCGCGCGCCCCTCGTTCCCGCGCATCCAGTGCTCGACCTTGCCGCGCGCGCCGCCCAGGGACGAGTTGTAGCCCCCCGTGCGGCAGACGGTCACCTCGGAGCCGTCGTCGCCCACCCAGGTGAAGGTGTCGGCGGGGATCGGGCAGTCCTCCTGGCCCGGTCGGCAGATGAGGTAGCTGTCGTACCCGCTCTTGCGGAGGATCTGCGGCAGGCCCCGACCGTGACCGAAGGGGTCGAGGTTGGCGGCCGTGGTCGGACGGACGCCGAACTTCTCGGCGAAGTACCGCCGGCCGAGGAGAGCCTGGCGGACGAGGCTCTCTCCGCTCGGCATGTTGCAGTCGGGCTGGAGGTACCACCCGCCCATGATGTGCCAGCGGCCCTCGCGGACGAGCCGACGGATCCGCTCGAACAGGGCCGGCTCGTACTCCTCGACCCAGCGGTAGACGTTCACCTCGTTGTGGTTGAAGACGAAGCCGTCGAACTCCTCGCACAGGTCGGCAGCGACACGGAAGGTCGAGACGGCCTCGGCCGCGCCCTCCTCCCACTCCCACTGCCAGACCGGATCGAGGTGGGCGTTGCAGACGAGGTGAACCGTGGAACGCGGCATCGGATGCCTCTCCTCTCAGTGACGCAGCCCGTCGGCGGCGCGTGGGGAGGTTCCTCGCGACGGCTGGCGTTCCCTTGGGGCCGCCACCGCGCGTCGCTGCCAGGTCTCGCGGCCCGCCACGGCGAACCCTCGCTGCCGGACCGGGCGAGTCCCCGGCCCGAAGGGAGAGCGGGACTCGAGATGGCGATCACAGGTTCACCGTGCGTCGGTAGCGCACTGGCGGCGGCGCTCACGGCATGGGCGGTACTGGGAGCCGGCGCCTGTCGCGCCGATGCGGGGACGGAGGACTCGATGTGGGGCGCGATGCGCGCCGGGGGCATCCTGGTCCTCGGCAACAGCATTACGCTGCACGGTCCCCACGAGCCCTACGGCTGGCTCCACAACTGCGGGATGGCGGCCAGCGTGCCCGAGGCCGACTACGTGCACGTCCTCGCGGACCGCATTGCGGAGTGCACGGGCGTCGCGCTCCGCGTCAGCGCGACCGAGTCCGAGAGCCCCGAGGGGCCGGACGCTCCCAAGCTGGCGGCCAACCTCGTGAACATCGCGGACATCTTCGAGCGGAACTACGCGACCTATGAGGATGCGCGGCTCGCGCCGCAGCTCGCACTCGGCGCCGATCTCGTGGTCCTCGAGTTCGGCGAGAACGTCCCGCGTGACACGCTCGACCCCGCGGCCCTCAGGGACGGCCTGCGTCGGCTCTTGGCCGGGCTCGACGCGACCGGCGCGCCGATGGTCTTCGTCACGGGCCAGATCCTCGGCCCGGGCGGGGTGATCGACGAGATCAAGCGTGAGGTCTGTGCCGAGGACCCCGAGCACCGCGCCTTCGTCGACATGAGCGCGTTCGGCCACGACCCGGCCAACCTGGCGAGCGCGGAGCCCTACTACACGGGGATCATCACCGGCCACCCGGGCGACAAGGGCATGCGATTCATCGCCGACCGGCTGTTCGAGGCGATGCAGGCGCGCGCGACCCCTCCGGCCCACGAGGGCGAAGCGTAGCGCGGAGCGGCTCCCGCGGCCGGGGGCGCGCCCCGCATCCCGGCCCACGACACACGGATGGGAGATGGACGATGCGGCTGCACGGGCTCCTGGGGTTGCTCTTTCTCACGCTTGCGGCGTCGTGCCGGGCCGCCCCGCTCGAGATCGTCGGCGCCTGGCTGCTCGAGACCGACGAGCTGAAGGTGCGGTTCGAGGCGAAGGACGACGGCTCGTTCACGCAGACCGTCCGGACCGCCGAGGGCGCCGAGACCTATCGCGGGACCTACCGGATGGAGGACGACGTCCTCACGCTCACCACCGAGGATGGCGACGTGATGCGGCTGCGTGTCGAGCGAGCCGGCGATGACGCGATCCGGGTCACCGATGAGGCGGGCAACGTCGTCGAGTTCGCCCGCGAGGCGCGAGAGGGTCCCGCCCCGCTCGAGCCGAACGGCGAGGAGCCCGCCCCGTTGCCGCCCGCGGCGGGCCCCGGCGACCTCGTGCCCCAGACGGCGCTCGAGCCGACGCAGGAGGGCCACATCGTCTTCACGCGCCTCGTGCCGCTACAGCTCCAGGGCGGAGGGATCAACGCCGTCGCGCCCACGCCGAAGCTGTTCGTGATGGCCGGCGACGGGAGCGGCCAGCAACCCTTCCTGCTCGGCGAGCCGGCCACCTCGCTCAAGGAGCCCCGCTGGAGCGGCGACTACACACGCCTCGCGTTCACTTCCGACTTCCGGCCCGAGCGGAGCGCCCTCCTCTCCGATCTGTTCGTCTGCGCGACCGACGGCACGCCCGCGATGCGGATCACGGGGAACGAGCTGAAGGGTCCGGCTCCGCGGGGCTACGGGATGATCCTGGGCATCGTGGTCGACAACGCCTCCGCGATCGTCGCCGGCGAGGAACAGACGCTCGCCGGGATCCACATCACGGCGCAGGGCGCCCTCGGGATCGTTCATCCCGGGGTGGCGCCCCCCGGCGCGACCCAGGAGATCATCGAGGCGCTCCGCGACCAGCCGCGCGCCTTCGTCATCCCGCACGTCGCCGCCGGCAACTCCGTCTGGGTCAAGATCTGGGTCAACTCCAACGTGGGCCGGGTCTTCACCTGCCCTGTCGAGGCCAACCAGGTGACCGACCTCGGCAAGGTGTCGATCAACGAGGCGACCTTCTCGGCCGGCAAGCCGAGCCTGACACCGGACGGCCGCTTCGTGGTCGGGATGTCGGTCGTCAACTCCGTCGACCAGGGCACGCTCGGCAAGACCGGCGGCCTGGGCAGGACGGGCGGCTCGTCGAGCGTGACGCTCTACGACATCGCTACCGGCAGCCCGGCCGCGCAGGTGAGCCCCGAGCAGATCGGGGCCACCAGCCTCGTCGGGGCCGTCGTCAGCCCGGACGGCCGCAGCATCGCCTGCGGAGCCGGCCAGCCGACGATGGAGAACCTCGTCCTCCTCGACACGGCCGACGTGCTCGCGGGAACTCCCCGCTTCCGGCCGGTCGTCGCCGGCGAGCGTCTCCTCCCCTCGCCCCAGACCATGGGCCGTGCCTGGCTTGTGGGCTGCGGCTCGATCGCCTGGTCGCCCGACAGCCGGAGCCTCGCCTTCTGCCGCTCGTGGATGAGCGAGGACGTCACCGGCGATCTGTGGCTCGTCAACGCCGACGGCAGCGGCCTCACCCAGATCACGCGCGTCGCGCCCAACCAGATGGCGATCAACCCCAGCTTCTCGCCCGACGGCCGGCGGCTCGCGTTCACGCTCATCACCGGCAAGCCGACCGGGCTGAAGGTCGAGGACCTGATGCGCCGGCAGTACACCTCGGACATCTACAGCATCGGGCTCGACGGCAGCGCGCCGCGGCAGCTCACCACAGACGGCCTCTCGTGCGAGCCGGCGTGGGGGCCGTAGCGCGCCCGCGGAAGGGGACGCAGACGATGACCGGACACCCCCCACACGAAGCGCGCGGCGATCGCCGACGGTTCCTCGCCCGCCTCGGCGCCCTCGCCGGCGGCGCGTTCGCCCTCGTCGGGCGGGAGGGAGCATACGCGATGCCCAGCGCCGAGATCCTCTCCACCGCCGTCATCTCGCACCGGCCCGAGCTCTACCACGGCTGGCCGACCGTCTGCCGCCGGACGGACGGCGAGCTGCTCGTCGGGTACTCGGGCGGCCGCGAGGGCCATGTCTGCCCCTTCGGCCGGACCGAGATCATCCGCTCCGGCGACGACGGCGAGACCTGGTCGGAGCCGGTGGTCCTCCACGACAGCGTCCTCGACGATCGCGACGTGGGGGTGCTCGAGACCGCCAGCGGAGCCCTGCTGCTCAACTGGTTCGATTCGCTCGCCTGGCTGCCCGCGTACCGCAAGGAGGTCGAGGCCCGAGCCGCCGGCAAGGGCACGTGGTCCGAGGGGCGCTTCACCCGCTGGACGACCGCCCACGACGCGATCCCCGAGAGCCTTCTCGCGGGCGGCGGGCAGCAATCGTGGCTGCTGCGGAGCAACGACGGCGGCGCCTCGTGGAGCAGCCCCACGAAGGTCCGATGCAACGCCTGCCACGGGCCGGTCCAGCTCTCGGACGGACGGATCCTCTTCGCCGGCATCGGCCCGCACCCCGAGCGCGACGAACGGTGCACCGGCGTGTGGCACTCGAACGACGACGGCGTCACGTTCCGCTTCCTCGCGGAGATCGCGCCGCGCGAAGGCGACGACTCCGGCCGGTACCACGAACTCCATGCCGTCGAGGCGACCGACGGGAGCCTCGTCGTCCATCTCCGCAACCACAACGCCCACAGCGAGGGCGAGACGCTCCAGACGGAGTCGCGCGATGGGGGCCGGACCTGGTCGGCGCCCCACGAGATCGGCGTGTGGGGCCTGCCATCGTTCCTCACCCGGCTGCGGGACGGACGGATTCTGATGACCTACGGCCACCGCCGACAGCCGTTCGGCAACCAGGCCCGCGTCAGCGCCGACGGCGGGGCGACCTGGTCGGATCCGATCGTCGTCTCCGGCGACGGGCCCGGCGGCGACCTCGGCTACCCCTCCACCGTCGAGCTGGCCGACGGGGCCCTGCTCACCGTCTGGTACGAGGTCATGGCCGGCTCGCCGTGCGCCGTTCTCCGCCAGGCGAAGTGGCGGCTTCGAGGCTAGAGAAGCTCTCGCACGTTCCCGCGCGCAGGAGCGAAGAGCGACAACCTGCGGGGACTTTCGGGAGCCGCTCTAGCCCTCCACGGGCAGCACGTCGGCGTACACCAGCCGAGGCTCCGGGTGACTGTCGAGCGGTCCGACGGCGGCGATGGTCGGCGCGGTGTGCTCCGGCGCGCCATCGGCGAGCAGCACCTCGTACTCACGCACGACCAGGCGGAACGGGCGCGCCGTGCGCGCGGCCGGCAACGTGACCGTGCCGCTCCAAGAGCCCTCCGTCCCCTTCCCGGCGTTCTCGAGCACCACCGGCTCGTCGGCGGCGGGGATCCACCCGAGGTCGCCGCCTGCCGCGCTCCGCTGCTCGACGGTAACCTCCATCCGGCTGGTGAGCGTCTGGTGGCGGTAGGTGGGGCCCGAGACGCTCACCGTGACCTTTGCCGCGTCCTTGGCGTCGAGCCCGATCGTCGCGTACCGCTCCGGCGGGAGCTGCGCGAAGTCGGCGACCACGATCGGCGAGAGATGCACGCCGGCGATGGAGTAGGGCTGGAACCGGGCCAGCGCCAGACGGATGAACGGCCAGTAGGCGCCGTGGGTGTCGACCTGGATGTCGGCGAACCACAGGCGTCGGACCGGGTCGTAGGCGACGGGATGGCCCACCACCGAGACCGTGGGGCCCTCGGGATCCTCGGCGGTCGCGAGACCCTCCGCCCCGTCGGTCGCGAGAAGGAAGTCCTCCGGGGCCGGGAGGCCCTCGATCGGGGCTCCGACCCACAGTGGGTCGCTCCCCCAGCGAGTGATCGGCGCGGGACTGGGCGCGACCCCGACGTTGCGGTTGCGGCCGCCGTCGGCCCGGGGCGTGGCGAGCACCACGCCCAGCATCTCGTCCTCCCCCGAGGCGAACCACGGCCGCTCGAGGTAGACCCGAAGCCCGCCGCCCTCCCGACGGCTGGCCGTGGCGATCCCGGCCGGCATGCGGATGTCGCGCGGCGGACGGACCGCGCGCTGCCTGCCGACCGCGGTCGCGCCCCCGATGGGTGGCTTCGCGGCGCCGGGAGCCACGGTCGAGGGCGGGGCCGGCGAGGCCGCCGCACCGATCCGCTGCCAGCCGAAGGCCGGCAGCACGCTGTGCACGCGAGGCGCCGGCGGCCGCGCGGTGCTCGGCACATGGACCGCCGCCGGCGTTCCCGCGCGGGTGATCTCGAGCTGGCCGGCGTCGATCCGCGAGACATCGAAGTACTCGCGAAAGCGCGAGGTGGCGACCGCCGTGTAGGTCACCAGCCGGTGGCGGGTGTCGCCGAAGTTCTGCCGGGTCTGGCGGCCCGAGACGGTGAACTCCGAGTCGGTGGGCTCGACCATGCGGTCGGGGAGCACGGCGCGAGCCTGGAGCTTGCGGGGCTGATCGTCATCCTCCCCGGTGTCGAAGAGGTCGGTCCACTCGGCGCGAATCGCGACCTTCGCCGTGCTCCGGCCACTGATGGCGATGGGGCCGTCGTGGTCGATCGAGGCCCACGTGCTGCCGTAGCCGCGGAGGATGCCGATCTTGGTGGCCACGAGGTCGGGCGCGACGAGCGGCTGCTGCGTCGCGTGTACCAGCGTGAGCTTGCGGTAGGGCGTCACCATCCAGTGAAGGCCGGCGGAGAGGTGGACGCCCAGGGTCTCGAGCCGCGCGACCTCCTCGGGCTCGAGCCGGGCCTCACGCGACCAATCGTCCACGGCGTACGCGCGCCCCATCTTCGCCGTGAGCTGCCGGACCGACGAGAGCGGCTTGCGCGCCCGGGCAAGCGATGCGCGGGCGACATCGGCCGCCATCATCCGCCACAGCCCGTGAGGCGTGGACTCGGCCGGCTCGGGATAGCAGCTCACCCACATCTCCGCCATCTCGCCCTTCTCGAGCGGTACGTGCAGGATCCGCTTGGCTTCCTCGAAGTACGGCTGGTCGGCGCCGTCGGTCGGCTCGAAGATCCGAATGCGGAAGGGCTGCCTCTCGGGCCAGCTTCCGCGGAACGGGATGTGCAGCAGGTTGGCGTCGGTCCCGTACGGCGTCCGGATCTGCAGCACAGTCCCCGCCGGGGGCCGGAAGGTGTAGGTCTCGCCCGTGCGCGGCTTCGCGTTCGGCGGCGGCACGTAACGCAGCGCGGCGCCGTAGGCGAGCGGGTCGGGGAGGTAGACGAGCTTCTGCTGCTCCGCCGGATCCACCTCGGGCGGGATCTCGTCGTGGTCGAGCAGCATCTTCCACGTGGCCGCGTCGCCGCGAAGCCCGTTGGGGCCGTCGAACATCCCGTGCTGCTCGGCCATCTGCTGCGAGACCCGCGGCGGCGCGACGTGGCGCTCCGCCTGCTCCTTGCACTGGGTGGCGTCCTTCGCCGGGGCGTCGTTGTAGCTGCGGATCACCAGGCGCTCGAGCGACTCCCCCGGCTTCGGCAGGAGGCTCTCGCGCGGGGTGAGCACCGGCGCCGCGACCGGCTCATGGCGGCTGTAGCGCTCGACCTCGCTCGCCTGCGAATCGTCTCCACTCGTGTAGGGCACGCCGTTGCCCGCGAGGTCGACCGCGCGCGCACGCACCCGGTACTCCTTGCCGAAACGCAAGCGCGGCAGCGAGCCCTCCGGCGGGGCGAAGGCGACATCGAGGCCGAAGCGCACATCGCCGTCGGGCACGCCCTCGGCCTGCACCGGCTTGCCCGGGCGGGGCGCGACGAGACTCCAGCCCTCCCAGCGGAAGAGGATCTCGTGGACCAGCACCTCGTCGGAGTCCGGGCCGCTCGGCTTGGTCACCGCCGAGGAGGCCCAGCCCTCGTCCTCGAGCCGGAGATCGCCCGAGTGGCCCGCGACGCGGTAGGTCCCGACCCGCCGGCACAGCGAGTGCCACACCCCGGTCTCCTCGTCGCGGATGTCCATGCGGTACCCGCGCACGAGGTCGGCGGCGTAGAGCACCTCCGGCGCCGCAAGCGGCGGGGGCGCCCCCGCGCCGGTCGCCGCCGCGCTCACCAGCACGAGGTTCTCGAGCGAGAACTGGCGGTTGAGCGTGAGGGCCAGGTAGGCCGCGCGATCGACCTTGGCCACGGCGAGGCCCGTCGAGCGGAGGGAGGGCACCGGTGCGTCCTCGCCCTCGCCCTGCTGCGCCATCACCTGCATCGCGGCCGAGTCGACGTCGATCTGGATCAGGTCGAAGCGGTCGGGGTCGCCGAGCTTCAGCATTCCGTCGGCGAGGTCGCCGGCGTCCGCATCGCGCGGGGCCGCCGCGAAGCCCTGCGGACCGCCCGTGCGGCAGCGGGTCCACGGGAAGGCTTGGTCGGTTGCCACGCTCGGCGTCCAGTCGACCTCGACCGCGACCACCGAGTTCGCCGGGACGCCCGCGGCCGGCACCTCCAGGTCGACCACGAGCCCCAGCCGCCGCAGCAGCCGGGGATACCGGCCCAGGGCCGAGACGATCTCGTGGAAGTCGATCCGCTTGAGCGCCGCGATCAGGTCCTTCGCGCCGAGGCGGGGTGGCTTCCCCTCCAGCACCGGCATGTGGAACCGCCGTGCCCGCGAGAACTCGGCACTCACCCGGGCGACATCGAGACGCGCGTCGGCCGCCAGACGGATATCCGTGCGCCGCTCAACCGCGCTGACGCTGCCGACGGAGGGGCCCGCATCACCTGGGGCGACGCGCCGGAGGCCCTCCCGGAGCCGCAGGGCGCTGTCGAGGCGGGGCGACGAGGCCTTCTTCTCGGTCGCGGCGCCCGCGGCGCGTGA
>CAZRDB010000020.1:0-12992 GCA_964598695.1 uncultured Armatimonadia bacterium | reverse complement strand
AGTGACCTGTCGACCCGGCGCAGCGGCCGATCGAGGCGCGCCCGCGTGAGGCCCTCGTCGGCGCGGAGCAGCGGAGGCTCCGTCGGGGAATCGAGGCCCACGGCCGAGACCAGGTCTTCGATCGAGGCCGTCACGTCGCGCACCGAGAAGCTGCCGATCCGGTCGCTCAGACGCAGCGGGGGCAGCGCCGACTTCACGAGCGTCGAGGGGCGGAAGATCGCCGTCCAGAGACCACTGTCCAGCGGGTCGGGGTCCGGGCTGACGCGCGTGGCCTCGAGCGGGGTCGCGCCTCCGAACCGCACCCGGAACCGCGCCGCCGCCATGCGGGCGGGCCAGTCGAGGAAGTCCGGGAAACCCTCCAGCGTCGCGTCGCCCACCGCGGTCAGCGTGGGCGTGACGAAGACCGACAGGCGCAGCGTGCCATCGGCCTGACCGTTCGGCAGTGCGGTCCACTTGATCGTCTGCTGGGCCATCGGCTGTCTCCTTCCGCCACGAGGGGCGCCGCTCCGGTCCTCTCGCTAGGCGAACGCCGCGCAATAGGCGCCCCAGTCCTCGGGCGTGAGGGACTCCCGGATCCGCACGGGCCTGCGCATCGAGACGGCCTCGCGCACGCCCATCGCGGGCGGGGGCGCGGCCAGCAGGCCGGGCAGGACGCTCGGAAGCGCGGCGACCTGCACCTCCTGCTCGAGGAGCGCGGTGCCGCCCCCCGCGAACTCCCGCTCGACGGTGATGCACACCGTCTTGCTGAAGAACAGGACCTCGACCTCGACCGTCAGCGAGGCCTGGCCCCAGACCCGGCCGTCATCGTAGTTGAGCGACATGTAGAACTCGGCGCTGATCGTGATCAGCCCCAGCACGCTCAGGCTACCACCCGCACGGAGGTAACCGGAGAACGCCGCCTTGCTGTCCTGCCAGGCGAAGTAGATCCCGGCCATGATGTAGGCCGCGCCGCTCGCGACGCCCAGGTTGAGCGCGACGCAGGCGCCGAACTCCAGCGAGCCCTCGATCTTGATGAGTTCCTTCTTCGGGTACAGGGTGAGCGCGAAGAAGCCGCCGCCGCCGAAGAGGCTGACCGTCACGAGGAACGGGTCGTGCCGCTCGCAGAAGGCGAACCGGAAGCCGAGCGGCGTGCCGTCGAAGGGAATCGACAGCGCGCCCGAGAGCTTCAGGTTCTGCAGACTGAAGGCGCCGACGGCCACCGTGGGGATCGCGATCGAGTAGCTGACCGTCACCCCGGCCGGGCTGATGTCGAGGCCGGGACCGTCGGTGAAGGCCGAGCCGCCGAGGAAGTCGCGCAACGGGTTCAGGAAGGTGAGGGGGCCGCCGAAGCGCACGTCCCGGATCTTCACGATCGTGTCGGGCTTGTGCTCGCTCCGGCTGACGAACTCGAGCGACTCGAACTCCGCGATGATGAACCCGTAGAGATCGATGTCGAACTCACGCAGCGTCGTCCGAAGCGAGTAGGTTGGCTTCCCGGGCGCACCGGAGGGAGCGATCGGCGTCGTCATCTCTCCGCGCATGTTGAGTTCGGCCGAGCCGTGCGGCTTGAAGAAGGGGTCGAATGGCTGTACGTCCGGATTCCAGTCGAACCGGCTCCGGATCGCCGTGGGCAGCCCTGCCGTGTCGCGTTCCACCTCGGAGGTGATCCCCGGCACGCGCTCCCCGCCGAACACCTCGGCGATGATCGAGGCAAGCGGGATGCAGCCGAAGATCTGCGCGCTTTGGTCGAGGAACTGCGACGGCTTGAACGTGCCGGCGGTGAGCAGCCCCACATCGCCCGCGGTCGGGCCATAGATGCGCGACAGGCCGCTGATGCTGGCGCTGGGCGCGACCAAAGCCCCCGCCATCTCGGCCGGGAACCGGAACGCCGGAGGCCCTGAGGCCGGGTCGATGTCGGCGAACATGCCCGCCTTGTTGGTCCCGGGGTCGAAGCCGCTCGCGAGGTAGGTCGCGTTGTAGCGGACGACCGGCTGGTGGCTCGCCCCGGTGAGCTGCGCCAACGCGGGGATTCCCACCTCGGCCTCGGTCACGAGGGGCAGGAAGCGCGGCTGGTCGGGCGGCAGCGCGACGTTCTGCGCGGGCACGAAAGCCGCGAAGCCGATCCGATGCGTCTCGAGTGTCGTGTCCTCGGACGTCGGCGAATCCGCTTCCGCCAACGCCACCTTCTGGCCGGCCCACGGGCGCCTCCGCCGGTCCTCCTTGGCGTACTGGCCCGCCACCGACCCCATCGCCGCGGCGCTGTCGGACTTCACGCTCGAGACGAACACGAGAGGGGCGGTGAACTCCGAGACGTTGCCCATCACGTCCTCGGCCGAGAGGTGGAACAGGAAGTCGCTCGCACCGACCCCGGGGCAGAACGCCTCCATCGTCGCCAGCCCCGGAGCGTAGGAGCCGCTCGGCGGGTTGATGTTCGGCGTCACCCGCGTGTGGATCCGCACCCGCACGAACGGCATCTGGCGGTCGACCGACTTGCCGTCGTCCTTGAACCCGGAAGCCCCGTAGAGGCGCTCGGGCTGCCGCACGATGATGTACATCCGCTGCCGCAGAACCGCCATCGTCCCCGAGCGATCGGGGGTCGGCTGGAACTTGCGCTCCGTCACCTTCACGAGCGAGGCGCGGTGGCCGAACGGGAAGAGGTAGCCCTTCGTGACCACCCGCACGTACTGGTCGCGCCCCATCGTCGCCTGGTGACGCCACTCCTCGAGGCTCATCTGGGCGGGTGGCTCGTCGGCATAGCGGCAGTCGATCCAGCCGCCCAGGCTGCTGAGCATCAGCCGATCGGTGCGGACGAACCGCGTGCGGGAATCGGAGACGCGCGAGGTCAGCCACACCAGCTCGTGGCGGTCGCACGGCGAAAGCGACATCCGGAAGGGTGACGATTCGTCGTCGGGCCGGACGGTGCTCTTGGCGCCGGCGTCGGGCGACCAGATCGCGCGGAGCGTGCGCAGCCGATCGCTCGACAGCTCGCCGACCGACTCATCGACGACGCGAAGCCCGTTCTCCCCCGGGGCGAACTCCCAGTGGCTGTCGTAGACGTGGCCCTTCGAGGTCCGAACGCCCAGCCGCGTGTGCCACAGCTCGGTCCATCCCTCGCGCGTCGCGGCGTCCGAGCGGTGGGCCCAGCCCGCGAACCGATGGGGGGAGACGGTCAGGCGGTAGGGGATCTCCAACGCGGTCTCGGTCTCGAGCGGCGGCCCGAGCGGGTCCCGTGCAGCCGCCTCCGCCGCCCCGAAGGTCACCTCCAGCTCCGAGACCGAAGCAACCTCGTCGAGCATCCGCCTCGCATCGGCCAGCGACGGCAGGCGGGCCATCCCGCCTTCCCGCACGACGCCCACCGGCCTGGCCTCGACCTGAATCAGGCCGGCATCGGTCACGTCGCCGATCGAGGCAGGCACGGGCGGCGGCGCGGCGGCCGGACCGACCGACAGCTCGAACCGGCTCCAGTCGAGCAGACCCTCGAGCGAGTACGGGATCGTGGCGACCGACTTCGGGATCCGGAACGCGATGCGGCTCGGGCCCGAGAGGCGCGAGCGGACGGGCAGCGCCGTGGGCTCCAGCGTGCCCTTGCCGTAGTCCGGGTCCTCCGGGTTGGTGACCACGAAGCCCGGGTCGGCTTCGAAGAACGCCTCCTCGCCGATGTGCTGCGGTGGGAAGTGGACGATCACCCAGGTCTCGGCCGCCGGCTTGATCCGCTTCAGGACGGCCGGCTTCGCTTGCGCATCGACCATCAGGTTGCGGAACTCGAAGGTCAGCGCGAGCAGGTCGGCCGGCCGCACGGCGTCCAGCGTCCACTGCTCCATCGCGAGGCCCGCGACCAACCGCTCGCGGTCCGCCGGAGCAAGCCGCCGGCCCGGCCGGAGCGCCCCGGGCTCCACCTTCACCTCCGGGTCGCGCGCGACGGGACCCCGTGAGCCTGGCGCGCGTCGCGCCGGGTCAACCCGACGGGTCGGCGTCTCACGGGACTGCGCAAAGGAGACGAGGTCGATGCGGGCGCCCTCGGGCGCCGGCGCGGTCCCCGAGACCGCGCCGGCCAACGGCGCGTGCCAGCCACGCAGGCCGGGCGAGAGCCGCAGGCTCTCGGTCTGGCCACCGCGGGCCGAGAGCGCGAAGGCCGCATCGCCCTCGGCGTCGGCCAGACGTAGACCCAGACCTTCGCCGCGGACCCAGAACGGCTCCCGCGGCAGGCGCGCCACAAGCGCGGCGTGCCCCGCCCCGACGCCGGCGAGCGTCTCCGCGAGACGCGCCTCCCGGAGCGGCACGGTCGCCGGCTCGTCGTCGGGCCCGCGCAGGTGGGGGCCGGGCGTGTAGACGAGGTCGGGGTCCTCGTCCGCGCCCTCGAACAGCAAGGCGGCCGCGCCCGATTCGCCTGCCTCGACCCGCGCGATCTCGAAAGCTCGCTCGCCCGCGCGCAGGGAGCCGCAGCCGTCGGTGGGCGGCAGCGTGAGCCCGCCCCAGGCATGCGCGCCTCGCTCGAGGCTGAGGAGCGTGCGCCGGGCATCGGGCTCCTCGAGGACGCTCGAGGCCCCGCGGGTCAGCGGCGCGATGTGCACACGATCGGAGTCGCAGGCGGCGCCGTCGTGATCGAGCTGCGCCAGACCGCGGCCTTGCAGCTCGAGCCCGCCGTTCGGCCAGTACCGGCCGTCGGCGGTCCCCTCGAGCCGTAGCCGCGCGCGACCGAAGGCGCACTGGGTCGCCGGGAGCCGCGCGATCCCGCAGGCCGGCTCGCGACCCATCAGCCATCGCTCGAACGGGGCCGCGCAGCGCAGGTCGCCGAGCGCCAGGTGCAGCTCCATCCGCCAGCCGAGCAGCGCGGGCTGCAGCTCGCAGGCGAAGTCGGCGGGCAGGTCTGTGCCCGGGTACCGAGCGCCCACGAGCGACAGACGGTAGCCGGTGGATCCCGGACGTTCGAGCGTGAGACGCGCCTCGCCCGCGAAGAGCGACGGGTCGATCACCCAACGCTCCAGGCCCTCGAGCGCGAAGGCGACGCAACCGCCGCGCTCGGCCACGGTGAAGGGGCCGAGCCAGGCCGACTGCGCGCCCCGGCCGAGCGAGGTGGCCGCGACGACGGAGGCGCCGCCGAGGCCGAAGAAGTCGCGCCGCGAGACGACGATCGGGTCGCGCCGGCCGGTGAGGCGGTCGACCGCGAACGCGGGGTCGCTGTGCTCGGGAGGAAGGGCGCGGAGAGCGTGGAGGTCCAGGCGGTCGGCAGGCATGGGTTTCCCCCTTCGCCGGTAACGGGCAGAGCCTCGCGAGCAACGGGGGGGACGTGGATCCCCCGACGGATCCTGGCGCCGAGCCGGCGCCCCAAGAGCCGGACGACCGACCTCGCCATGGTGTTCCCGCGCGGCGGGGAATTCCCCTCCCCAGACCATCGGCCACTTCCGAGGCCGGAGCACCGCCATCCGGACCCACAACCGGGCCTCGGCCTCCACGGCCGTCGAAGGTGATCTGAGGTGTTCGCCGCTCGCGCGACGAACAACGTGACGTCGGCGGAACGACGCCGACCCACACCCGCCCACGAAGGAGACCGCGACATGCCCAGCAGGCAGGATGTATCGATCGTGCGGGAGCTGGCCGCACGCACCGCCGAGATCGCCGCCCTCCCGATCCAGGAGGAGAAGCGGACGCTGTGGCGCAAGCTGAACGGCCTCCGGCCCGAGCGGCCGATGGTCGCCATCGACCAGGTCTGCTGGAACGAGATGGGGCCGAACGGCGAGCTGGCGCTACACTGCGAGGATCCCTGGTGCCGCCGCTACGAGGACATCCTACGACGCCAGCTCTACCAGTGGGAGCACTTCCCGGTCGACATGGTCGTCGAGCCCTTCGTGGCCGTCCCGAAGGCGATCGGCAACACGGGCTTCGGCGTGGGCGTCGTCGAGGAGACTGCCGTCACCGACCCCACGAGCGCCGTGCTCGGCCACAAGTTCCTGAACCAGTTCGAGACCGAGGAGGACCTCGAGCGGATCCGGGTGCCGGAGATCGGCCACGACGCGGCCGAGACCGAACGCCGGCTCGAACTCGCCCACGAGCTGTTCGACGGCCTGCTCGCGGTGCGCGCCGAGGGCGCCGATCCCTACCTCTCGCTCTGGGACCCGATCTCGACCTGGATGGGCGTCGAGAACGCGCTCTACGCCCTCATCGACCGGCCCGACTACATGCATCGGCTCGTGGGCCGCGTGACCGACGGCTACCTCGCGATGCTCGACCAGCTCGAGGAGCAGGGGCTGCTGTGCGGGCCGCAGAGCCTGATCCACTGCACCGGCGCATACACCGACGAGCTGCCGGCCCCAGGCTACGATCCCGCGCGGCCGCGCACGAAGGACCTCTGGATGTTCGGGCTGGCGCAGATGTTCTCGACCGTCTCACCCGCGACGTTCCGGGAGTTCGAGGTCGACTACGCGAGCCGCATCTGCGAGCGGTTCGGGCTCGTCTACTACGGCTGCTGCGACCCGCTCGACGGCAAGATGGCCGAGGTGCGGATGATCCCCCACGTCCGGAAGGTCTCGATGAGCCCGTGGGTCGACGAGGAGCGCGGCGCCGCCGAGATCGGCGCCGACTTCGTCTACTCGCGGAAGCCGAGCCCGGCGGTCTTCGCGCCCGACCGTTTCGATGCCGATGCCGTGCGCGCGAGCCTCGTCACGACGCGGGAGGTCTGCAGGCGCCACGGCTGCCCGCTCGAGCTGATCCTCAAGGACATCAGCACCGTCCGCTACCACCCGGAGAACCTCTTCGCGTGGGCCCGGATCGCGATGGAGGTCGTGACCGAGGGCTGAACCGCCCGCGCCGCCGGCGCGCCTACTCGACGACGAACACCTCGTCTGTGAAGCCGGCCCCCTGGGCTTCGGGCGCCACCGCGTTGCCCTCGATGGTCACATCCGAGGAACTCATCACGTGGATCGCGTGGTGGCCCAGCTCCCGCAGCGGCGCCCGGCACGCTTGCTCGATCCGGTTGCCCCGGATCGTCAGTCCCTCGACGCCCGCCGCGAAGATCGCGGCCTCGTCGGTCCCGACGATCGTGTTGTCCTCGAAGACCACGTTGCGGTGCACGCCCGGCAGGGGCGGATAGGCCCAGCCGCCCAGCCAGGCGAAGGCCTGGAGCGCGGACTCGGCCGAGGCGGCGCCGTAGTTGCAGTTGCGGAAGGTGCAGCCTCGCACCGTCACATCCCGCGTGCCGATGCTCTCGAAGAAGTGGATCACCTCGGTCATCACGAGCACCCCGGCCGAGGTGCAATCCTCGAACGTGCAGTCCTCGATCCGCGCGTCCCGTGTCTGGCACAGCACCCCGCGCGCCCGGTTGCGGCGCACGGTGCAGCCCGACATCCGCAGCCGGGGCGTACGCGAGGCGTTGCCGAGCACGTCGCCCTCGCGCAGCTCGGCCGGCAGAGCCTCCGCGAACGCGACCCGGTGGAGGTTGCCCTCGCCCGGCTCGAGCGCCGCCGAGACTACCTCGCCGCTCGCGTAGGTGAGCAGCGTGTCGGCGTGGATCAGCTCCAGCGTGTCGCCGGGATCCGGCAGATCGACCATCTTGAGGTTGTGCTGTCCGAGAACCGTGTGGTCGTCGAGACGACTCACGACGGTGAGGTAGAGGCCGGACTTGATGTTGGCGCCGTCGTCGCCCATGCCCTCGAATGTGCAGTCGGTGAGCGACACCGTTCCCTTGCAGCCCCCGAAGTGGCTCCCGTCGGCCGTGGCCGACATCAGCCGCTTCGTGCCGGGGCGGATCAGGACGTTCACCCGTGTCAGCGCGATGTTCTCGGTGACAAGGCCGATGACGCCCATCCCCGGCGTCGTGTAGATCGTGACATCCTCGACGGCCACATCGCGGCAGCGGCTGAAGACGAACGCGTTGTGGCCGTACACCCAGTGGCGAAGCACGACGAGATGGCCGACCGGGACGGCGATCTCGCGGTTGAGCCGCACCCGCAGCGTCTGGGGCGCGATCAGCTCGGTGCCCTCGACACCGCCGTAGACGTCGAGGCCGTGTGAGGCGGGGAGCTTCGTCACCGGATCGTAGTCCATGAAGGCCCCGACGGGCTCGCCCCCCACGACGGGGAACTCGTCGTCCACCCGGACATCGAACGACCGCGCCTCGGCGGCGACCACCTCGCCCACCGAGAAGGGCGGACGGGGCCAATCGACCGTCAGGCCCCGGACAGTGATGTCACGGCAGTGGTCGAAGGTGAACAGGCTGGTTGCCCCGCTCACCATCAGCTCCGCGCCCGTCCCGTCGAGGGTCACGCCCTCGAGGCCCGAGAGTGGGAAGAGGACCTGCGGATTGGCCGGGTTGCGACCGGCGGTGAGGTCGTAGCGGCCGGGCGCGAGCACGACGCGCTTCGCGCCTGTCTCGGCTGCCGCGCGGAAGGCGGCGAGGAGGGCGTCGGTGTCGTCGAGACCATCGTCCGGGACCGCGCCGTAGTCGCCGACATCGACGGTAACCGGCTCGGCGCCGGCCTGAGCCGCCGCCACGAGAACGAACGCGAGAGCCGCACAGCACGTGATCCCAACCATCGAGTGCCTCCCGAGGGCGCTCGGAGGCGACCGAGCGCGACGCTGTGTCGCGATGCACTTCGGCGCCCGCCCCGGAGGCCCTGCCTGCGCAGGCGACGCGCCGGCGGCGGCGAACCGTCTGCCCCGATGTCCCCGGAGGAGGAAACGCCCGATGGAGCCGCGTCCGAACGTCCTGATCGTCCACTGCCACGATCTCGGCCAGTACCTGCACTGCTATGGCGTGCCGACCGTGCGGACTCCCCACCTGGACTCATTCGCGGCCGAGGGCGTCCGGTTCCGGCGCAGCTTCTGCACCGCGCCCTCCTGCAGCCCCTCCCGCGCCGCCCTCTTCACCGGCCGCTACCCGCACAGCAACGGGATGCTCGGTCTCGCGCACGGGCAGTTCGCCTGGGACCTCAACCCCCGCGAGCGCCACCTCGCCCAGTACCTCGGCGAGGCCGGCTACGCCACCACCGCCGTCGGCGTCGTGCACGAGACCTCCGCGGGCGCCGCCCGCTGCGGCTACGAGAGCTACCACGCGCCGTGCCTCGCCGCCGAGGCCGCCGAGGCGGCGATCGAGGTGCTCCACGCGGCCCACGAGCGGCCCGAGCCTTTCCTGCTCTCCGTCGGCTTCGTCGAGCCGCACCGCCTCCCCTACCCCGCCGCCGAGGGATGGCTCCCGCAGGAGCACGGCTTCCCCGGGCCGCATCTCGCTGCCGACCAGACGCTCGGCGTACACATACCCGCGTACCTGCGCGACACGCCGGGCACGCGCGCCGAGCTGGCGGGCCTCCAGGGGGCTGTCCACCACGTCGATCGGCAGTTCGGCCGGATCCTGGCCGCGGTCGATCAGCTCGGTCTGCGCGAGAGCACACTGGTGGTCTTCACGGCCGACCACGGGATCGCGATGCCGCGCGCGAAGTGCAGCCTGTACGATCCGGGGATCGAGGTGCCTCTGCTGCTGCGGCTGCCGAGCCGGCCGGGGTGGTCGGGCGGTCGGACGCTCGAGCCGATGGTCTCGAACATCGACGTGCTCCCCACCCTCCTCGACCTCGCGGGCCTGGAGAAGCCGGCCGGGCTCCAGGGACGCTCTCTGGCGCCGCTGCTCGACGGAGACCCCTACGCCGCGCGCGACGCCGTGTTCGCGGAGATGACCTACCACGACTACTACGACCCGCGGCGGTGCATTCGGACGGAGAGCCACAAGCTGATCGCCAACTTCACGACCGCGCCCGCGTTCATGGACCCCTCACAGCAGTGGCGACCGAGGTCCGACACGGTCGTTCCCGCGTGCCGAGCCGTCGCCTACCATGAGGACATCGAGCTGTACGACCTCGAGGCCGACCCCTGGGAGCAGCACGACCTCGCCCGCGACCCCGAGCAGGCCGAGCTGCGCGCGACGCTCTCGCGGCAGCTCCTCGAACACCTCAGCGCGACGGACGACCCCATCCTCGAGGGCGCCGTCGCCTCGCCCCAGCACCGTAGGACCGTGGAGGCGTTGGAGGGCAAGCGGAGGGCCGAGCGCGGTTCGGTGGAGCCCTGAGTGGCAGAGCCGACAGAGCCTGCCTCACCCCTCGGCCCCCTCTCCCTGCTTCGCTACGCTCGCGAGGAGAGGGGGAGCTGCGAGCGCCGGCCCTACGGCCGCGCGCGGCCCGTCGCCTCCTCCCACGTCGGCGTGGGCCGGAAGTCGGAGCGGTCGCGCTCCGCGAGGTTCCGTCGGCCGAAGTAGGAGCCGTAGTACTGCGCGTTCGTGTCGACCCAGTTCGAGATCCGCAGCAGCTCCTCGCGGCTCGGCCGGACGTCCCGGTGCGCCTCGACGAGCCGCGCCACCCGTGCGAGGCGGTCGGCATCTCCCGTGAGCTGAATCGCCTCCGGCATGAGCATTGCCATCAGCACGCTGTTGTGCGAGCCGAGACTCCGGGCCGGGAGGTAGCGGACGTGGCCCGTCTTCGGGTGGTTCTCGCCGATCGTCGGAACCAGATCCGGCTCCACCCGTTCCGTGCGAGCCCCCCGCCGCTCGGTCAGGAGGTTCTCATACGAGGCGGAGAACAGCCGCGTCATCGTGCCCGTGAGGTCCAGCCCACCGGCGGGACTCTCCGTCCCGTGGCACGAGACACAGTGGCGGTCGAGCACGGGCTGGACATCGCTCGGGTAATGGAGCGGACGGCGTCCGTCGGTCTCGCCCGGCTGGGGGCCCGGGAGCGACGGCTCCCTCCGTAGCGCGAGAAGCCCCTCGGGCGGCGGCCCCGGCACGGCATCGTGGTTGGTCTCGTGGCACCCGACACAGGACCGCGTCTCACCCGGCATGTAGTTCACGAAGGTGCGCTCGGTCTGCACGGCCAGGTAGTTCGCGTCGAGCGCCTGGAGGAAGATGTTCGCATTCGCCGGGACGAGGAAGCTGGCGCTGCCGTCGGCCTCGACCGGCACGATCCCATCCTGGACCTTGAGTCCCAGTGCGGTGTCCTTCGAGACGACCGCGTGCTGCTGGTCGTACTCATCGATGAAGGTATTGCCCGACCGGCGCGCGCTCCACGGCCGCGGGATCTGCTCCAGCACCCGCAGGTGGCGGATCGAGCCGCGTTCGACGCCCTCCATCCCCCGGTAGACGTCGGTCACGATGCAGTGCGCCATGCCCCGTGCGGCCAGCCTGGGGTCGAGCGTCGAGGGAACGACCGGCGCCCTCTCCCGCGTGGTGAGCGGGATCGGTTGCCACGAGGAGATCTCGGGATCGTGGAACAGCGGCGCAAGCGCGCCGTCGGGGGAGAGCACGTAGAGCCCGTAGCCGTTCGGCGTGTACCGCCCCCCGAAGCCCCGAGGCTTGTGCGCGACGAGGATGCTCCCATCGGCCAGCGGGTACGGGTCGCGGAAGAGCGGCCCCTGCCCGGCCATGTCGGTCACCGGTTCGCCCGAGCCGAGGTCGTCGAAGGACCAGCCCCACTCGGCCAGCACCTTCACGAAGGGCGTGAGGTAGGTCATCGGCTCGTCGGTGCGGAGCGGCATGCCGGTGTCGATCGCGAGCACGGTCCCGAGCGCGTTCTGGGGGAAGTGGGGACAGCCGAGCGCGACGTAGCGGCCCTCCCGGCCCGGAACCGCGCGCGCCTGGATCATCGTCGGGGGGAAGGGGACATCGTTGCCGTAGACCTCGACCGAGGCGCTGCCGTCGGGACGCATCGCCCACAGACCCTTCACGCCGACAGCGCCCTTGTCGACGTACTCCCACCGCGTGTAGAGGATCCGTCCGTCGGGCAGGATCGTCGGCGTCGCCTCGCTGAGCGCCCCATGGCTGAGCTGCGTGAGGCCGGAGCCGTCGGCGTTCATCCGGTACAGCACCGTCGTCGTGAGGTTGTCGACGCCATCGCACAGCGTGCCGCTCTGGCAGCGCGTCGAGATGAAGACGATCCCGCCGTCCGGGAGATAGCACGGGTGCATGTCGTCGGTGCCGTGGTGGTAGGCGAACCGGTAGCGCTCCACGAGCGCGGCCTCCTCCGGCGGTGGAGCCAGCACCTGCCGGAGACCGGTCCCGTCGATGCCGATCTCGTAGATCCGGTAGCCCTCGTCCGGCCCGCGCTTCCAGTCGAAGACCACGCGCCGCGCGTCAGGAGAGAGGTCCATGCGCCCGAAGACTCCCCCGGCCAACTCGGGAGCGACGTCGCGCACCGAGCCATCGCGCAGCGAGAGGATTCGGATGCCTCCGCCGGACGTCCAGCCCGAGTTGATGTACTCGGTGTAGTAGTGGTCGGACGTGTAGGTGATCCGCTGGACGAACAGGATCGACTCGATCCCGGTCCGACGCAGGAACCCCTCGCGCTCGGCCCGCGCCCGGTCGGCGAGCGCGAGCGCCCCCTGGCGCGCCTGCTCGACCGGATCGGGGAAGGCCGCCTCGAGCGGCGCCCGGTCCCACGTCTCGGCGCTCGTCGAGATCACCCAGCCCGCGAGATGGGGCATGTAGCCCTCGGTCTCGATGCGCAGCCGGTTGGCGCCGCGCTGGAGCGTGACCGGCCCCACGGTCTCCCAGGCGAGGTTCTCGCGGAAGAAGCCACCCGTGACGCCGCCAAGGCACGGCTCCGCGCGCTCGACCCCGTTGGCCGCCAGGCGCACCGGCCGGGACTCCCCGGAGGCGTAGTAGGCGTGGAGGTAGTAGAGGCCGGCGGCCTCGACCTCGACGAGCCACTCCTCGTAGCCGCCGGAGCCATGGCAGACCACCAGCCCGCCCCACGCCTCCTCCGCCGGCGCCACAGTGGGGCCGGCCGCCGCGAGGTCGCGTCCGAGGACGGTGACATCGGCCCACGCGACGGGCGCGCGTAGGAACGCGAAGGCGGCGAGGAGGGCGGCCGGGATGGGTGCGCGCTGAAGCCGAGCGGATCGCGGGTTCATACCGCGTGGTTCGCCTCTCGGCGGAGAGGCCCTCCCCGACGGAGCCCGCAGGAACACCCCTCCCCCGGCGCGAACACTTGGCGCCCGCGTGGCGCCCCGCCCGCGCAACTCACCGGAGGACGTGATCCCCC
>CAZRDB010000019.1:37771-40367 GCA_964598695.1 uncultured Armatimonadia bacterium | reverse complement strand
CGAGCGATCGCGGTTGCCGGGCCGGCCATGCCCCTGCATCATGTGCATGGACAACCTTCGGGCCCGCGCGTTGCCCGACGGCTCCGACGCCTGCCACTCTCCACGGGAGGATCGCCGCATGGTGCAGTCCGGTCTGTCGCTCGTCGGGGGCGCGGCGCTCATCTGCTGGGCGGCGGAGGCGCTGGTCCAGGGAGGGGCCCGGCTGGCGCTGGCCTTCCGCGTCCCGAGCATGATCGTCGGCCTCACGGTCATCGCCTACGGTACCTCGGCCCCCGAGGCGGTCGTCTCCACGGTTTCGGTCCTCCGAGGGGCGGGCGACCTCGCCGTTGGCAACGTGCTCGGCAGCAACGTCGCCAACCTGGCGCTCATCCTCGGCGCGGCGGCGCTCGTGCGCCCCCTCCTGCTGGAGCCGCGGATGGCCCGCTCCGATCTCCCCCTGCTCGCGGCCGTCACGCTCGGCTTCTCCCTGATGTCGCTCGACGGCCAACTCGCGCGCTGGGAGGGCGCCGTCCTGCTCGGGGGCTCGTTCCTCTACTCCGGCTGGTGCGTCGCCCGCGCCGTGCGGGCCGCGCGGACCACACCCGCAGAGGAGGAGCACCACCGGACCCACAAACTGGCCGATGCCGGGCGGGTGGCGGTCGGTCTCGGCGGCCTCGCGCTCGGCGCGAACCTGCTCGTCTCCGGCGCGGTCCACATCGCCCGGTCGATCGGCATCGGCGAGCTGGTCATCGGGGCGACCGTCGTGGCCGTCGGGACCTCGCTGCCCGAGCTGGCCGCCTCGGTGGCCGCCGCGCGTCGGGGCGAGCATGGCCTCTCGATCGGCAACGTGGTCGGCTCGAACCTGTTCAACCTCCTGATGGTGCTCGGCCTGGCAGCCTGCGTGGCCCCCATCTCGGTGCCGCGCGAGGCCCTGTTCTGGGACATGCTGCCCGGCCTCGCGCTCACGCTGGTGGTGCTGCTGCTGACGGCGACCACCGGCCGGATCGCGCGCTGGCAGGGCGCGCTCCTCGTCGCCGCGTTCGGGGCTTACGCGACGGTCTGCGTGCTGCGCCAGACGTTGGGCTGGGTGTAGCCCGGCGCGCGTTACGGCTCGAGCCGCCACCAGAGCACGAGCCACTGCGGGAGGACCGTCCCGAAGTGGCCCCACGAGCCGGGCTCGGGCGCGGAGCCATCCTCCGGGAGCCCGTCGGACTCCTCCTGGAGCCGCAGCAGCCGGAAGCCGAGCTGCGGCGGGTAGCCGAGCAGGGTCTCGAGCGAGTGGCGGAACTCCTTCGGCCCGACAACCCGCTGGTTCACGCCCTCGGCGTCCGGAACATCCCACGTCTCATCGATCCAGTCGATGTGGCCCTCGCCATAGGGATGGCCCAGGACGTAGCCCGTGCCGTTCCACGACAGCTCTGTGACGGCGTGGGCGTGGGGGTCCCAGCAGGAGAGGCGGTAGACGCCGCCCGGCCGCAACACCCGCGCGACCTCCTCGAACACCCGACGGGCCTCGGGCACGAAGTTGAGCGAGTGGGCGTGCCAGACGACATCGAAGCTGCCGGCCCCGAAGCAGGAGAGATCGCGCATGTCGCCCTGCACGAGCCGCAGCTCGTGTCCGTAGTGGCGCGCGGCCTCCGCGTCGCGGGCGAGCTGCGTCTCGCAGAGGTCGAGCACGGTCACGCGCGCGCCGAGCAGGCCGAAAGCGGCCGACTGCTGGCCCCCGCCGCCGGCGAGGCACAGCACCTCGAGACCGGCGAGGCTCTCGCCGAGCAGCCCGAGGCCATTGACCAGACCCATCGCGCTCTCGGGCGTGAGATCGAGGAACGGGCGCGAGTACTCCACGCCCGCCTGGGCGAGTGCCTCCCAGCGCTCCTGGTTGTACGCGGCGATCTCGTCGAGCATCGTGGCAGCGTCCGTCTCGCCGGCCCCGCTCCCCTATCGCGTTCGAGGGCCACGGTGTGAAGGCCTGCGGGGGGCAGGGCCGAAGAGCAGCCACGCGGGGGTGCGTGGAGGGAGCGATGGGAGTTCGGCCTGGCAGCGAGGGACGCAGGTCCATCCGGTTGCCCGGGTACGACTACGCCTCGGACGGCGCCTACTTCGTGACATTCCGCACGCATGCAGGGCGCCGCTTACTGGGAGAGGTACAGGGCGACCACGTTGCGCTGTCAGTCGCCGGCCGTCTCGTGCATGCGGTGTGGGAGCGCCTGCCGGAGAGGTGGCCTGCCGTATCGCTCGACGCCCAGTGCGTGATGCCGAACCACGTCCACGCGATCCTGTGGCTCGGCGACCCGGGCGAGGACTCCCTGTACGGAGCGGCTACCGGGGTCAGTGCGCCCGAGCCGACGCCGACGCTCGGTCGGGTCATGAGGGCCTGGAAGTCGCTCACGGCAGTCGCCATCAATCGTGAGTTGGGCGGAACCGGCGCCGTCTGGCAGCGCGGGTACTACGAGCGGGTTCTCCGCGACGAGACCGAGCTCGTCGCGGCGCGCGAGTACATCGCCACGAACCCCGCCCGATGGGCGGAAGACCGCGAGTACCACCACCCGTAGGGCCACTGCCTGCTGCGCCCACGCCGTCACCCGTAGGGGCGCTGCTTGCTGCGCCCACGCCGTCA
>CAZRDB010000019.1:0-37671 GCA_964598695.1 uncultured Armatimonadia bacterium | reverse complement strand
GGGCGCTTCGGGTCGTGGCGTTCTGCCCTCGCTGTCAGGCACGACCACCGGGTTCGTCCCCCTGGCGATGATCGCGATGCGACGGCTCTCGGGATCGAGCAGGACGATGTTCGGCCCGAGTTGGAACACAACCCTCTCGTCGGGGAGCAGCCACGGACTGTACGCGGGCCAGAACGCGTAGGGGGGAAGCTCCAAGCCGACGCGGTACGCCTCGCTCGGGCGCTGCATGGTCTCGACAACCAGGCGCGGGCAGTCGTATCGCTCGAAGCGGAGTCGCCACTGCGTCTCCCCGGGCGGAACCCAAGAGAACGCCGAGCGCGGTCGGAGCTTGCCCACGTCGGCGGGGCTCTGCTCGCCCCCCAGGGAGTCGGGCATGCGGCGCGCGATCGCCGGGATCACGCACTCGTCCAGGGCGTCGCTGTGCGCGGCTGGCGCGTGGAGGCTGACGTCTCCCTCGGCGTTGGGCTCGAGGGACAGGCGCGCCCGGTAGTCGCCGGGGGTCCACGCCATCCACAGATACTGGACGGGGCCACACAGGCGGGTGGGCCCTGCCCCGTTGATGCGGACGCGCCAGAAGTGCGCGTCGGGTCCCACGAAGTAGACCGTCGCGGTGTCAGGCGTCGAGGGGACCAGGCCGTCGTCGCGCCGGACCTGGGTGAGGGCCGTAACGTCGAAGTACGAGAGGTAGAGCAGCGCGAGGAGCGCACTCGTGGTTCCGGTGGCCGCGAGGCTCGCGAGAAGCGAGCTGCGGGCACTGGGCCTGGGCTCGTCCGCGCTGCGCAGACGCCGACGTCTCCCGGCCGCTGCACGGTACAGCACCACGTGGCACAGCGGCCACTCGAACGCGACGGACAGCGCGACGAGAATCAGGTAGCCGAGCGCGGTCACCCAGGCCACGCGGCCGAGCGGATCGGGGTCGGTGAGCCGACTCCACAGCCCCCCCAGGGGCTCTCGGAGCAGCACACCAACGAATGCCGTGAGGTAGTTGGCGCCGAGCATCGGTCCGACGGAGAGCCCGAACGGCGCCTTCCACAGCAGACCCAGGAGCGACGCCTCAACAAGCGCGATGGCCGCGTTCCCCAGGACGAGGAAGCACAGGTTGGTCAGCACGTAGGGCGAGCCCACGTTCGCCCACGCCGCCGGGGCGAACAAGCAGAGCGAGATGAGCACGAACGTCATGACCGTCGTGCGCCGTCCCATCGGCATCGCGCCACTCCTTCCCTTGCCCAGGAGGACCTCGGCGCTCACCAGGCTCTGGGGTGCGGCGGCGAGGCCCTCCCCTACCGCGTTGTCCCCTGCCTCGCCTCGACCGTTACCGCGGCAAAGACCGCGCCAGGCACCATCACTTGACGCCACTCCGTGCGTCTCGTATTTTGACGTTTGGCGAAATATCGAAGGAGTACGGGCGATGATGGACGCGGTCTTCAAGGCGCTGGCCGACCCGACGAGGCGACGGATCCTCCGTCTGCTCGAGCACGGCGAGATGACCGCCGGCGAGATCGCCGCCCACTTCGAGATCGGCGCCCCCTCGATGTCGCACCACTTCAACGTCCTCAAGCAGGCCGATCTCGTCCGCACACGGAGGGAGGGCCAGCAGATCCACTACGCGCTCAACACGACCGCGTTCCAGGACCTGCTGACCGTGGTCTTCGCGCTGCTGCGGCGCGACGGCTCGCCCGAGGAGGAGGAGGAGCAGCAATGAGTGGCAAGGCAACCGCGATCGTGCAGGGGCTCGTGGTGCTCGCGACGGCGGGCGCGACGCTGGCGCTGTACCCCACTCTCCCCGACGTGATCCCGATGCACTGGAACGCGAGCGGTCAGGTCGATGGGTGGTGGCCGCGCGCCACCGGGGCGTGGTTCGTCCCCGGCTTGGCTCTCCTGCTGGCCGCGCTGACCTGGGTTCTGCCCTGGCTCTCGCCTCACCAGTTCCGGGTCGACGGCTTCCGGACCACCTACCACACGATCATGGCACTCATGGCCGTGCTCTTCGGCGGCATCCATGCCGTCGCGTTCGTCCAGGCCTACCACCCGGACTGGGATCTCAGCCGATGGCTCATCGGCGGGCTCTGCATCGCGCTCGGCCTGCTCGGCAACGTGCTCGGCAAAGTGCGCCGGAACTTCTGGATCGGCGTCCGGACCCCCTGGACGCTCGCGAGCGACGTCGTCTGGGACGCCACCCACCGGCTCGCCGCGCGGCTCACCTTCGGCGCGGGGTTGCTGGGGGCGCTGCTGGTCGTGATCGGTATGCCGCCCGCCATCGCCTTCGTGCTCGTTGTCGCGGGGCTCGTGCTACCGGCCGGGTGGTCGCTCGTGTACTACAAGCGGTTCGAGGCGGCCGGGCGGCTGTAGCCGGCCTCCGGGATCACTACACCCGCTCGCAAGGAACGCGGCGCGCCGGCGACCTCGGGCCCGGCGCGTTCCCACACAAATCGTGTAGCCGCAGAGACAGGAACCCGCGGAACCCACCCGAAGACAGGGGCCGAGGTGATCTTGGGTGCGGGACCAGGCTCGCGCTGCCGACCCGATCGAAGTTCAGAGACTGAGAGCCCTCTTGGCACGCGGCGGAAGCGCCTCGCTTGTCTGGCGCGGCCGCATCGTGCTCGCATTCCTCGAGGGCGCGACCTACGAGCAGATCCGCGAGCGTTTCGGCGGATCGCCCACCAGCCACAGCCGCTGGATCCGCCGCTTCCGCGAGCGGGGGCTCGAGGGCCTGCGCACGCGCAAGCGCGGCCCCCGGAAGGCTCCGGTCCGCGAGGGCCTCGTCGAGTGGCTGCCCGAGGCCCTGAGCCAGAGCCCGCTCGAGCATGGGCTCGGCAGCGGCCGCTGGACCCTCGAGACGCTCCAGCAGCTCCGCGAGCACCAGACGGGCGAGCGCGTCTCGCTCGAGAGCATTCGGCTCGCGCTCCACCGCATCGCGGCCGGCAAGACCCCGAGCACGGCCCGGCGCAACGGCGGCCGCGACGGCCGGAACCGCGTCTGGTGGAAGGACCCGGAGGCGGTGCGCGAGCGCTCGGCCTGAGGCCGCCGCCCCACCGGAACGCGTCCCCACAACCTCGCCCCGGGCGCTGTTGCGCCGCCCCGGCGCCCCCCGACCGCTACACCTCCACACAAGGAATCTCCGACCTGCCGGGTTGAACCCGCGCCCGCCGGCCGCGTTCAAGGTGTGTTGCCTGGAGGGTCCGGGACGGGCGGTGATCGCCGTGCGCGGGTCTCAGAGCCACTCCCGGCTTGGACCCGTGTCGCCGGTTCGGACGCCATGCAAGGCTCCGGCGAGGCGCCAGCGGTAGATGGTCGTGAGACCAGGCGGTGGAGATGTCACTGCGCCAGCGACTCGTGTTGATCATCGGCAGTCAGGTTGTCCTCAGCGCCCTGGTTGCGGTCGGAGCGGTTGCCGTCGTCTCGAACCGGAGCGCCCAGGCCCGCTCGACCGAGCAACTGGGCATCCTGAGCGACCGCGCCGACGCCACGACCGCGACCGAGGTCGCGCGTCTCGAGGTGCTCGCCGCGGGACTGGCTCGCGACCAGGCGCTGCGCGCGCACCTCGCCGCGGAGGCCGGCGACGGCACGGAGGGCTGGCTCTCCCTCGACCTCCCCGCCCGCCTCCCGGCCGACCACTTCGTGGAGATCCGCGACGCCGACGGCCACCTCCTCTACTCCTCGCGCGACAACGGACCGTGGAGTTGCGCTCCCGAATCCGGGGTCCAGGTGCTGCGGCCCTCCGCCGGCGGCCTCCCCGAGAGCGAGTCCTCCGGTGTGCCGATCCTCGTCGGAGCGGCGCCGCTCCTCGACCCGACGGGCCGCTACGCCGGCACCGTCGTCGTCGGACGCACGATGGACCTGGCCTACCTACGGATGCTCTCCTCGGCCGTCGGCCAGACCGTCTCGCTCTGGGGAGCCGACGGCACCTCGATCGCGTCGACCAGCCGCACCCTCCCACCCGACCTCGCCGGCCTCGTGGGAGCGCGCGACCTGACCGCGCTGGCGCTCGGACGCCGGGTTGTCGGCAGAACGGAACTCACCCCGGCCGGCGACCTCTCCTGCGTCTGGGGCCTCTCGCGCGACCCCGGTACGGCGCCGGCCGCCTACCTCGGCATCGCCGCCCCCGCGGTCGCGCTGGTGCGGCCCGACTGGGCCACGATCTCCATCGTCGGCGCGGCGGCCGCCCTGTGCATCGCGCTGACCTTCCTCACCACCGTCGCGGTCGGAGGCCGCGTCGCGCGGGATATGGAGGTGCTGGTCGCCAGCACCCGCGCCGTCGGACACGGCAACCTCGAGACCCGCGTCAACGAGGCCGGCCTCCGCGAGATGGGCGTGCTCGGCGCGGCGTTCAACGAGATGGCCGAGGCGCTCGACCACTCCACGGGCCGCCTGCGGGAATCGGAGACGCGGCTGCTCCGCGCCAACGTCGCGACGCGACGCGCCTACGAGGACGCGCTCGCCTCCCTCGCGGCCGCCCTCGACACGCGTGACAGCGAGACGCGCGAGCACTCCTACCGCGTCATGGAGTTCTCGCTGCGGCTCGCCCGGGAGCTGCGCCTGCCCGACGAGGCGCTCGTCTACGTCGAGCGCGGCGCGCTGCTCCACGACATCGGCAAGATCGGAATCCCCGACTCGATCCTCCTCAAGCCCAGCCAGCTCTCGCACGACGAGTGGGCCGTCATGCGCACCCACCCGCGGATCGGCTTCTCGATGCTCGCCTCGGTCAACTTCCTCGCGAGCGCGGCCGAGATCATCTACGCCCACCACGAGCGCTGGGATGGATCCGGCTACCCCCGCGGCCTCGCCGGCGAGCAGATCCCGCTCGGAGCCCGCATCTTCGCCGTCGCCGACGCCTTCGACGCCATGACCTCCGACCGCCCCTACCGCCGCGCGTTGCCCTACCAAGCCGCGAGCGACGCGATCCGGGAGGGCTCGGGCAAGCACTTCGACCCCACCGTGGTCGAGGCGTTCCTCAGCGTCAGTGAAGAGGAATGGGACGCGCTCCGCGAGGACGTCAGCGTCTTCGTCGCCGCACAACGCGACCGCGTCGCCAAGCGTATCCTCGAGTTCGACCTCCAGTCGCGGCGCCTCAGCGCCTACCGGCCGGAGTCCGACCTCCCCCGCTTCCTCCGCGTCTCCTGACCTCCGGCAGGCCGTGGGCTCCGCCCACACCCGTCCCGCGAACGGCAGACCGTGGGCTCCGCCCACACCCGCCCCGCGAACGGCAGACCGTGGGCTCCGCCCACACCCGCCGGAGGGTCCCCCTCCGGACCACCCGAGGGGATTGCGCGGCAGCGCCCCGTGCGTCGCTGCGCTCCCGCGGGCGCTGCCCCACAATCCCTTGGGCCAGCACGAGGACCATCGAGCGGGAGAGAACGGACTCCAGGGCTGCGCGATGCGGGGCGGCGCTACCGCTCCCCCATCCGCTTCGGGGGGGCGAGGTGCTCGACGGGGCGCCTCACCCCGGGGCGACCGTACTCCTCACGGATGGCGAGCATCGTGTCGTAGCTCGCCTGCGGCACGCCGGCGAAGATGCAGTTCGACGAAGCGAGGACGTAGCCGCCGCGGTCGACGCCACCGTACTCGAGCGCGTACAGCGTCGACGCGCGGATCAGCTCCTCCCTCCCCTCCTGGAGGTAGCTGCAGTCGACGTTGCCGATCAGGCAGACGCGGTCGCCGACCTCGGCGGCGAGACGGCGCACGTCCACCCCGGCCATGGGGTCGAGGGAGTGGAGCGCATCGGTCCCCGAGCCGACGAGCTGGTCGAGGATCGGCAGGATGTCGCCGTCGGTGTGCTTGACGGTGAACATGCCCAGCTCGTGCAAGCCGGTCACGAAGTCGGTCAGGAACGGGGTCACGAACTCGGCGAACATCGGGGGCGAGAGGAACGGCCCCTCGTTGAAGCAGTAGTCGGCGCACATGAAGACGATCTCGGCCCCGGCGTCGCGTAGCGTGCGCGCGGCCGCGAGCTGGCTCTCCACGGCCCGGTGGCTCGCCTCCTTGGTCTCCTCGGCGTGGTCGGCGAGGTGGAGCACGTGCTCCATCATGTTCGTGCCGGAGGGGATCGCGTGGGTCGGGTCGAGGAAGGCCGAGAGCATGTAGGTGTCGCCGGCGAGTTCGCGGATCAGCTCGAAGGTGCGGCACTGGTCGTCGAGCGGCAGCCAGTGCGTCCCGGTGATCACGTTCCAGCGGAAGCGCTCGGCCACGCGGACCCACAGCTCGGCGTTGCGCTTCAGGAGATCATCCCGTGCGCTGCCGGACAGCTCCTTGAGGGCATCCCACCCGACCGCGGCCTGGCCGAACTCCGTCGCGGTGAGCTGGTACTCCAGCTCGAGGTGGGGAACCAGGCCCTCGGGCGGCTGGCGGCGCAGGGCGCGGATCATCGCTTCTCTCGGGGTCATCGCGTGGTCCTCCGGTTCGGATGTTCGACGCAGCTTCGCCGGGCCGCGACGGTTCCCTCCGACCGGGACGAGGGAAGCCACGCGATGCGACCGAACCCTCCCCCTCGACGGAACTCCGAACCACGAGAGGTGTAGTCGCATGTGGACCCTGCTGTTGGCACTGAGCATCGGCCAGCCGGCCTCGCTGCTCCGCGAGGGCTTCGAGGGATGGGGAGACACCCCGCCGGCCGAGTGGAGCGCGACCGGCGCCTGCGCGATCGTCGAGGGCGGCCGCCTCGGCGGCAAGTGCATCGCCGCCACGGGCGACGGCCCGACGGCCGGGACCTGGCGCACCAATCTGCCCCTCGAGCCCGGACGCACCTACCGCGTGACCTTCTGGGCGCGGGCCGAGGGCACCGGCGGCTCGATCACCTCCGGACCGGACTCCGTCAACCGCGACTACGGCCTCCCCGCCCAGTGGGAGCGCTTCTCCTCGGTCTGCCGGATCCCTGACAACGCCGGGCCGGTCTCGCCGTTCCACCTCGGCCTGTGGGAGGTCAAGGGGACCTGCTACTTCGACGACGTCGAGGTGACGCCCGTCGCGGCCGTCGTCTGCGACCCCTCGGGCCTCGGCGAGGGCGAGACGCTCCACGGCGAGGTCTACGAGTTCCGCGCGCCCTTCCAGAGCGAGGGCGCCAACGACGCCCGCCCTCTCCGCAGCGCCCGGACGACCTACAACAGCAACCGGTGGTGGGTCTACGAGGGCAGCGAGGTCGTCTACGAGCACCGGCTCGGGACCGGGCAGGTCGCGGCCAGCGTCGCCGTCACCGTCGGCTACCACCGTGCGGGCTCACTCCGCGTCGAGGTCTCGCGCGAGGGCGACCACTGGACGGAGATCGGCCGACTCGAGGCCGTCGGCTCGGGAGAGTGGGAGGCGCCGGCGACGCTTCTGCCGGCCGAGCGTCTCCTCGTCCGACTCTCGGGAAGCCCGGGCGCCAACCTGCAGATCCACGGGTACGGCTACCGCGCGCGGCTCGACCGCGACATGGGCAGCGCGACCGGGCGAACGCTGTACCTGGCCGAGGAGCGGCCGACCCCGACCGCCGATGTCGCGCTCAGCGAGCTGCTGCCCGCCGGGGTCCGGCTCGAGCTGCGCAGCAACATCGTCCACGACAGCGACTGGACGATCACGGCCCGGCTCGACGGCGCCGAGCCCTGCAGCAAGACGGTACGGCTCAAGCGGAACGAGGCCGCCTCGGTGCCGCTCCCCTTCGCGGCCGACCGAGTGGGGCTCACGGAACTCCGGCTCGAGGCCAGCTGCGGGCAGGACGTCGCCTACCGGGCGACCGGCTTCGTCCCCGTCACGGTGCTCTCGCTCAGCGACTACGGGGAGGCGCTGCCCTCCGAGGGGCCGCTCAGGCTGTGGTGGTGCGACGCGACGCGCAAGATCGCGCGGGACCGTCCCCTCCCCTCCGTCGAGGCGCCGCCCGAGGGCATCCGACTTGCCGCGGCCGGCGGGGAGTATGAGCCTTTCCAGCTCGTGCTGAACCCCTCGTCCGAGCTGGCCGGACCGGTCGACGTCCAGGTGACCGACCTCGTCGGCCCCGACGGGGCCCGGATCCCGTCCTCGGGGATCTCCGTCGAGCAGGTGGGGTACGTCGAGGTCAAGACGCCGACCGATCCGACCGGGTGCAGCGGCATGTGGCCCGATCCCCTCCCCCCCGTCACGGAGCCGATCCGGCTCACGCCCGACGTCAACACGCCCCTGTGGATCCGCGTGTTCGTCCCGCGCGGCACCGCTCCCGGGACCTACGCCGGCGAGGTCCGTCTGCTCCCTGAGGGCTCCGCCCCGCTGCGCGTCCCCGTACGGCTCGAGGCGTTCGGCTTCGATCTGCCCGAGAAGCCTCACGTCTCGGCCACGCTCGGCCTCGATGCCTTCAGCATCGACCGCTACCACAACCTGATGACCTCCGAGGAGCGCGAGGCGGTCTGGGAGCTGTACCTGCGCAACTTCGCCGAGCACCGGATCTCGCCGTACGACCCCATGGGCCGCCACCCCTACCATTTGCGGTTCGAGGGCCGGAGCTGGAACGGCTTCACGCTCGACACGCGGGACGCCGCGGAGGGGAAGGCGTCGGCGCTGGTCGTTGACGACCAGGAGACCAGCGATCCGGGCCTCGAGACGAGCGACACACACGCCGTCGATCGCGCGCAGCCGCTCGCGGTACGGTTCGCGGCCCGGACCCCGGTCGAGGGCCAGGCCTTCCTCGTCACGGTGAGAAGCTACGACGCCGACGGCGCCTGGATGCCCGGCTGCAACGTCGACATCGCCTGCGAGGGAAGCACGGAGTGGAAGCGGCACGAGCTGACGATCGAGCCCGGCCGTCTCCGCGAGGGAGCGACGCGGGTGAGCCTCCTGTTCCGCCCCGTGTTGTGGTCGGAGACGGGCGGCCGCATGGGCTCGATCCACATCGACGATGTCTTCCTCGGCGAGCCCGGCGGCCCGAACCTGGTGGAGGACGCCGGCTTCGAGGCCGGCCCCGCGTCGCCGAAAGCGACGATCGACTGGACGGAGTTCGACAAGGCCGCCACGCGCTGCCTCGACGAGATGGGGATGCCCGTCTTCGCCCTGAACGTCCAGGGCCTCGGCAGCGGCACGTTCTTCTCGCGCACTCCGGGCGAGATCGCCGGCCACCGCGCCGGAACGCCCGAGTACGAGGCAGCCATGCGCGACTACCTCGGCCAGGTCGAGGCCCATCTGCGCGAGAAGGGCTGGCTCGACAAGGCGTACGTCTACTGGTTCGACGAGCCGGAGCCCAAGGACTACGACTTCGTCCGCGAGGGGATGGCGACGATCCACCGCCACGCCCCCGGCGTCGCGCGGATGCTCACCGAGCAGCCGGAGGAGGAGTTGTTCGGCTCGGTCGACATCTGGTGCCCGATCTCGAACGAGTTCCGCAAGGAGCAGGCCGAGCCGCGGATGGCCGAGGGGGAGCGCTTCTGGTGGTATGTCTGCACCGGGCCGAAGGCGCCGTGGTGCACGCTGTTCATCGACCACCCCGCGACCGACCTCCGGGTCTGGCTCTGGCAGAGCTTCGGCAACGGGATCACCGGGATCCTTGTCTGGGCCTCCAACTACTGGACCTCCGGCGCCGCGTTCCCGGACACCCCGCAGAACCCGTGGAGCGACCCCATGAGCTACGTCTCGGGCTACGGCCTCACGCCGGGCCAGGTCCAGCACTGGGGCAACGGCGATGGCCGCTTCCTCTACCCACCCAACCGCGACCCCTCCGACACGACCACGAAGTACCTCGAGGGGCCGGTCAACTCGATCCGATGGGAGATGCTGCGCGAGGGGATCGAGGACTACGAGTACCTCGCCACACTGCGCGACCTGATCGTGCAAGCCCGCCGGGACGGGATGCCGGAGAAGATGCTCGAGCCCTACGAGAGGCTCCTCACCGTCCCCGCCGAGATCACCGAGAGTGCGACGCGCTACACCGTCGACTCGACGCCGGTCTACGAGCAGCGCCGGCGCGTGGCCGAAGCGATCGTCGAGCTGGCGCGGGAACTCGGGAACTGACCGGTCGCCACGCGGCCGGAGGAGGGCTGACCTATCGTACTCGCCGTCTGTCTCAACGGGGGACCCGACAAGATCTACGAGGTGCCCGGCTTCTCGCTGCATGGCGTGTACCGTCCCGCCCGCGTGCGCAGCTGCGTCGGGGGCAAGGGGATCAACCTCGCTCGCGTGCTGCGCCGGCTGGGCCACGAAGCGCGCGTCCTCGGCTTCGCCGGCGGCTCCGCGGGTGACTACATGCGCCGGGAGCTGGAGGCCGAGGGGCTCGCCTGCAACCTCGTCGCCATCCAGGGCGAGTCGCGCCTCGCGACGACGCTGCTCGATTCCGCCGCCGGCGCCCACACCGAGGTCAACGAACTCGGCCCTTCGATCGGCTCGGAGGAGGCCGAGCGGATGCTCGCCACCTACGAGCGCGAGCTGGAGACCGCGCAGTGGTGCGCGATCGGTGGCTCGGCGCCGCCCGGCGCGCCCGAGGACATCTACGCCCGAATGGTCGCGCTCGCCAGGCGCCGGGGGATCCCCGTGCTGCTCGATACGAACCGGCAGTGGCTGCTCGGCAGCTACGCGGCGGGCGCCGACGTCCTCAAGCCGAACCAGGCCGAACTGGCGACCATCGCGGGCCGCGGTGTGGACGACCTCCCCGGCGCCATCGCCGCGGCGCGTGAGGTCGTGGCTCTCGGCGCCGGCCTGGTGCTCGTGACCCTGGGCGAGAGCGGCGCCCTCGCGGTGGAGGCCGATCGGGCGCTCCACGCGACGCTCGCATGTGGGCTCCACGTTGTGAGCGCGGTGGGCTCGGGCGACGCCTTCCTCGCGGGCTACCTCGCCGGCTGGATCGAGGGCCGCGCGCTCGCGGAGCGACTGCAGCTCGCGGTCGCCTGCGGCGCGGCCAACGTGGAGGTCTTCGGGCCGGGCTTCGTCGAACCCGAGAGGGTCGCCCAGCTCCGCGCCCAGGTGCGCGTCGAGCCCTGCGAGCCGTAGCGGGAGAACCCGAGAGGTGAGATCGAGATGGCGGAACCGCTCGCGATCGTGTTCGACTGTGGCTCGACCAACCTGACCGTCATCGCCGTCACGGCCGGCGGTGCGGTGCGCGCCTCGGCCTCGCGCCCCAGCGCGCCCACGCCCGACCCGAGCGGCCCCGACGGCTGGTTCACCTTCGACCTCGACGGGCTGATGCGCGACCTCGCCTCGGCCTGCCGCGAGGTGGTCGAGCGGCTCGGAGCCGAGACGGCCGACCTGCGCGCGCTCACCGTGACGACCTGGGGCGCCGACGGCACGGTGCTCGACGCGGCCGGGAACCTGCTCCATCCCGTCATCTCGTGGCAGTGTGACCGCACGAACCCACTGGCCGATGGTTTCGCCGAGGAGGTCTGCGACCCGTACGAGGCGTTCGCGCTCACCGGCTACCAGATCTTCAACTTCAACACGATCCTCAAGCTCATCTGGCTCCGCCGCCACAGGCCGGAGTGCCTCGACGACGCGGCGTCGTTCACGATGATGCCCGGGCTCATCTCGCACCGGCTCACCGGCGAGCTGACGATCGACGCCACGGCCGCCGGCACCACGATGGCCACCGACCTCGCCGCGCGCACCTGGACGGAGCGCATGCTCTCGCTCGCCGGCGTCTCCCCCGCCCTCTTCCCGCGCTGGGTCGAGCCCGGCGCCGTGATCGGCCCGCTCACGGCCACGGCGGCCGAGGCGTTCGGCCTCCCCGCGGGGCTCCCCGTCGTCGCGGCCGGCCACGACACCCAGTTCGCGATTGCGGGCAGCGGCGCCCGACCGGGCGAGGCGGTCCTCAGCTCCGGCACGTGGGAGATCCTCGCGACGCGCACGGCCGCGCCCCCGCTGACGCGCGAGGTACACGAGGCGGGGATCCAGATCGAGCTGGACGCCGTGGCCGGTCTCACGAACCCGCAGTTCCTGATGATGGGATCCGGGACGCTGGAGTGGATCCGCGACCGGTTCTACGGCGAGGTCACGGAGCGCTCGGCGGCCTACGGCCTGATGGTCGAGGAGGCGCGTGGGCTCCGGCCGGGCAGTGGTGAGGTAACCCTCCTGCCTTCGTTCGTGCGCGGCGCGGGGCCGACGAAGCGCCACGCCACGGGCGGGGGCATCCTGGGCCTCGACCTGCACACGACGCGCGGCCAGGTCTACCGCGCCGGGCTCGAGGGTCTCGCCTTCCAGCTCCGCCATGCCGTCGAGCTGTTGGGGCGCTTCGAGCCCGCCGGGGTCCGGGCGATCCGCGCCGTGGGGGGCGGCTCCCGCAACGAGCTGTGGAACCAGATCCGGGCCGATGTCTGCGGCGTGCCCGTCATCACCCTCCGCCAGAAGGAGGCGACCGTGCTGGGCGCCGCCATGTTCGCGTTCACCGGCGCGGGGGTCTTCGCGAGTGTCGAGGAGGCCCAGGGCGTGCAGACCGTGGAGCGCGCCTACGAGCCCTCGACGGACCGCGCCGCCTACGAGCCGCTCTACCAGCGCTATCGGGCGCTCCCGCCGGCGCTCGAGGGGCACTTCCGGGGGTAGGAGGGAGAGGGTCGCGATGCAGTGTCCGACCTGTGGCTACCAGCTCTCCGACCTCGATGCCGAGTGCCCGCGCTGCGCCGCGCAGGCGCAGCGACGCAAGCGCCCGCGTGTGCGGCGCCCGGGCCGAGTGAAGTGGGTCACCATCGGCCTGCTGCTGTACGGCCTCGTGTGCCTCGCGGCAGGCTTCTGGCTCCGCGACCAGGCCGAGCGCCTGCTGCCGGGGGTGTTCGGGCGTGAGGAGCTGACGGCGCCGGCGGCCGAGGACCCCGACGGGATCGCTCCCGCGGCCGACACCCGCTCCCCTACTCTGCCGGGCTCCAGGCCGGGTACCAGCTCCAGGCCCCGCCGTCCGTCGTCGTGAGCCGCGTCGCGGCGCCGCCCGAGGCGAGCATCGTGTAGACCTCCTGCGGACCGGTCCGGTTGCTGTGGAAGGCGAGCAGCGAGCCGTCGGGCGACCAGCTCGGATGCCCCTCATCCGAGGCGGTCGTCGCCGAGGTCACGTTGACCTGGTTCGCGCCCGTGGGGTCCATCACGTAGATGTCGCGCGTCGCCCGGATCGCCTCGTAGGCGATCCGGAGGCCGTTCGGCGACCAGCGGGGCGCCATCTCCGTGCCGACGGTGTTGCTCAGATTCGTGGGTGAGGCGCCGGTCGGGGTCATCGACCAGATGTCGTAGTCGCCCGCGGCCCGGTCGCAGTAGAAGGCGATCCGCGTGCCGTCCGGCGACCAGTCGGGTCCGCGGTCCTGTGAGGTGAAGGCGGCCGTGAGGTTCGTCTCGTCGGTGCCGTCGGCGTCCATCACCCAGATGTCGTACGAGCCGGCCCGGTTGCTCTCGAAGGCGATCCGCGTTCCGTCGGGAGACCAGCAGGGGAAGGCGTCGACGGCGGGATCGTCGGTGAGGCGCGTGACGTCGGAGCCGTCGGCGTCCATGACGTAGATGTCGCCCGTCGCGCCGCGCGTGAAGGCGATCCGGGTGCCGTCCGGCGACCAGGCGGGGTCGGTCTCGAGCGTGGAACCGTCGGAGACCCGCACGAGGTCGGCGCCGTCGCTGCCCACCGTGAAGATCTGGTACAGGCCGGTCCGGTTCGAGCAGAACGCGATCTTCGAGGCCCCGGGGCCCGGCGCGGAGCCTCCGCACCCCACCAGCAGCACCAGCGCCAACAGCGCGGCAACCCACAGAGCCGTTCTCGGTCCCATCGTCGTGCCCCTTCCGTTTCGGCGGGCCCACGCGTCGGCCCGCGGCGTGCGCCCAAGGGCTTCGGGGCGCTTCCCCGGATTCCTGTCGCCGAGGGCGGGGAGGTGGCGGCGGCCCGTCCCCGAAACGACAGCGGTCAGACCGGGTCTGACCCGCCCCGCCGGGGCTGAGTCATCGAGCATACGAGAGGCAGTGACCCTACATGGGCGAGAAGGTTCGGCTCGCGATCCTGGGGACCGGCGGCATCGCCGGCGCCCACCTGGAGGGCTATGCGGCGCTCAAGGCCGCCGGCTGTGAGGAGTTCGAGATCGCGGCCCTGTGCGACAACTCCACCGAGCGGCTCGAGGCGTTCGCGGACAAGGTCGAGGCGAAGTTCGGCACCCGCCCGCCCTTCTTCTCGAGCGCCGAGGAGCTGGCCGAGAAGTCGGACGTCGCGGCTGTCGACATCTGCACCCCGCACGCATTCCACCACACGACGGTCGTTCCGTGCCTCGAAGCCGGGATGCACGTCATGGTCGAGAAGCCCTGCGGGATCACGATCAAGGCCTCCGACGTGATCCTCGAGGCGTCCCGCAAGGCCGGCAAGACCGTGGCGGTCGCCGAGCAGGTTCGGCGCGGGATCAAGGCGCGCGCGATGAAGTGGGCGCTCACCGAGGCCAAGCTGATCGGCGATCCCCGGATCCTCGTGATCGAGGGCTGGAGCTTCCAGGACTGGACCGAGGCCGCCGCCAGCAGCTACGCGATGCAGTGGCGCTTCCTCAAGCTGCTCACCGGCGGCGGGATGATCTTCGATGCCGGCGTCCACTTCGCCGACATGGTGACCTACCTCTTCGGCGAGGCCGTCAGCGCCACCGGGGCGATGACCACCCTCCAGCGGCCGATCGTCAACTCGCCGGAACTCGGGCCTCAGCCGCTCGATGTCGAGGACACCTGGATGGCGATCCTGCGGTTCAAGAGCGGCCTGCTCTGCAACTGGTCGTGGTCGTTCACCGCCAAGGGCGAGACCGTCGGCACGCAGGTCCTGTGGGCCTCCGAGGGGAGCGTCCGCGACCGCGGCGGCTGGATGCATCCTTTCCAGAACGGCGGCGACATCACGTTCGCCGATGGCAGCAAGAAGCCGTACGAGGAGATCGAGGCCGACTACCGCGCCCAGCTCTCGCAGGCCGACAAGGACCGCCTCTTCCCCTACGGCGTCGAGTTCGACATGGCCCTCGAGTGCTGGGACTTCATCGACTCGATCCAGAAGGGCCGCCGGCCCGAGATCGACGCCGACGACACCAAGCGCGCGAAGGCGCTCTGCCTCGCGATCTACGAGTCGGCCCACGCCGGCGGAAGCGCCGTCTCGATCGACGACGTCTACTCCGGCAAGGTCTCGGCCTACCAGCAGCCGATCAACGAGTACTGGGGGATCTAGCTCGCGCAGCGGGAGTGGGGAGGCGGCGCCTCCCCACTTCTCCCCCCCCCCGGCCGTCGGCATCGCCGCGCGGGCGGGGCGCCCGGAAAGGTCACGACCGTGCTCGACCTGTTCACCGCGCCTGAAGGGCTCCTGCGCGGCAACCTCCACGCCCACACGACGGAGTCGGACGGCCACCTCGCGCCCGCCGCGCTGGCGGCGCGGTACCGCGACGAGGGCTACGACTTCCTCGCGATCACCGACCACCACAAGCGGACCGACCCCTCAGCCGCCGCGATCGAGGGCCTGGTGCTGATCCCGGGCCAGGAGTGCCATCCGAAGGCCAACCGCGTCGGCGAGGCCCACCACATTGTCGCGCTGGGGATCGAGCGGTGGATCGAGAGCACCCGCGGCTATGGCGCGCAGGCGACGATCGACGAGATCCGCGAGGCCGGCGGGCGGGCGATCCTCTGCCACCCCTGGTGGCACATGACGACGGCGGCCGAGATGCTCGAGCTGACCGGCTGGACGGCGATGGAGGTCTTCAACTCCACCTGCGAAGTGACGCTCTCGCGCGGCGACTCGAGCCCCGTCTGGGACGAGATCCTCGCCGCCGGGCGCCGCACACCGGCTCTCGCCGTCGACGACTGCCACAGCGCCGTCGTCGACGCGTTCGGCGGCTGGATCTGGCTCCGGGCTGCCGCGCGGACCCCCGAGGCGATCCTCGAGGCCGTGGCGCGCGGCGACTTCTACTCGAGCTGCGGCCCCACGATCCGCGCGGTCGAGCGCGAGGGCGAGCGGCTCACCGTCCGCACGAGCCCGGCACGCGTGATCAGCCTGGTCTCGATCGGCGCCAAGGCTTCGTACCGCGCCGCGCCCCCGGGCGAGACGCTCGAGGAGGCCGAGCTGCGGATCCCGGCCGACGTGCCCTACTGGCGCCTCGTCGTCACCGACGACCACGGACGCCGGGCCTACACCAACCCGGTATACTGCGACTAGGGAGAGGCCCCCATCGGGGCCGAACCCGCGCCCCGCGCGGGCCATGCTCGGAGGTGGAACGGTGAAACGAGTCCTGACCGTCCTCGCGCTCGCCACGGCGCTCGCGCTGCTCCAGGGCGGCTGCGCCGGCACGGGCAGCCCCTGGACCAAGCAGCTCCGCGTGGCGGTTCTGGGCCTCACGGGCGACGGCTCCGGCGAGGTGCCCATCACGGGAGCCTCGGTCACCGTCACCCGCACCACGAGCGGCACGACCGATGCCAGCCTCCGCGCGGCGACCAACTCGCAGACGCTCGCGACGGGCTCCGACGGGATCGCGGTGTTCCGCGTCGAGCCGGGCTACACGTACACGGTCGCCGTGACGGCGAGCGGCTACTCGACCGGGCAGGTCACGGTCGATGTCGGCTTCTTCGCGGGAACGGCGATCACCAGGACGATCACCCTCGCCCCCAGCGGGACCTAGCGAGCAACCGGGGCCGGACGAGGGGCGGAGTCGGCTCGACCAAGGAGGATCGTGCGTGCCGAAGCGCTTCCTCGTCATCGGCGAGGTCAACGCGGACGTGATCGTGCAGGGGCTCCCCGGCCTGCCCCAGATGGGCCGCGAGCTGCTCTGCGAGAGCGTGGAGCGCACGATGGGGGGCTCCTCGGCGATCTTCGCCTGCCGGCTCGCGACGCTCGGTGAGGCCGTCTCCTTCCTCGGCGTCGTCGGCGACGACCCGGACGGCCGGCTGATGGTCGAGTCGCTCGAGCGCGCGGGCGTCGACGCATCGCTCGTCCAGGTCGATCCGTCGGTCGCCACGGGCGCGACCTACGTGCTCAGCTTCCCTACCGACCGCGCGATGTTCACCCACCTCGGTTCGATCGGCGCGCTCACGCCCGACCGCATCGACCTCGATGCGGTCGCGAGCTTCGACCATGTTCACCTCTCCTCCGCCTTCGTCCAGACCGGCCTGACGGCTGGGATGCCGGGGCTCCTGCGCGCGATCCGAGCACTGGGCCCGACCGTCTCGCTCGACCCGCAGTGGGATCCCACCGAGAGCTGGCCCGGCTTCCGCGAGATGGCGGCGAGCGTCGACATCCTCCTCCCCAACGACGCGGAGGCCGCCTCGGCCACCGGCCGGACGGAGGCTCTCGACGCCCTCGCGGAGCTGAAGCGGTGGACACCCGGCATCGCGTGCGTGAAGTGCGGCCCGGCAGGCGCCTACGCGTGGCAGGACGGCGAGCCGGTCCATGCCCGGCCGCCGGCAGTGCAGCCGATCGACACGACGGGGGCCGGTGACACCTTCGACGCCGGATTCGTGAAGCGGCTCGTGGGGGACGGCAGGCCGGTGCTCGACGCGCTGCGCTACGCGGTCACCGCCGGCGCGTTGGCATGCACCCAGACCGGCGGCGCCTCTGTGCCGCTGACCCACCAAGAGATCCTCGACAAGATGGAGGAGGCCCCATGATCCCCGAGACCGGCGCACTGGCAGAACTGCTCCGGCTGCCCGATGCGGAGAAGCAGGCGCGCGGCTTGGTCCACACGCCGTCCGAGATCGCGGTCCAGCCCCATGTCTGGCGACAGACGGTCCAGACCGTGCGGGGCCTGCTCGGCAAGAAGGGCGACCTCTTCCAGGCGCTCCTGGGCACCTCCGAGCCCCCCATGGGCGTCCTGATGGTCGGCGCGGGGAGCAGCTACTACGCGGCCGAGTACGCCGCGAACCTCCTACTGGCGAAGTCGGGCCTCGGCGCCCGCGCGATCCCGACGACCGATCTGGTGACCTCCGGGCCCCCGGCCCGCGGCCTTGACTACCCCGGCGTCGTGCTGGTCTCGCTGGCCCGGAGCGGCAACAGCCCGGAGAGCCTCGAGACCGTCCGGATGGTCCGGCGCGCTGCCTCCACCGTGCTCCACCTCGGGATCGTGTGCAACCCGGCGGGAGCGCTCGTCACCGAACTTGACGACATGCGCCGCGCGGCCCTGATGCCCCTACCGGAGGCCGCGCACGACCAGGGCCTCGCGATGACCGTCTCCTTCACGACCCTCGCCCTCGGCGCGCTGCTGCTCGGCCACTGGACCCGCAGCCCCGACTTCCCCGCCTCGATCGAGCGGGCGGCGCTCGCGGCCGAGAACGTCCTCGGCGAGCCCTCGACAGCCCTCCGCGAGGTGGCCCAGCTCGAGTTCAACCGGGCCGTGGTCCTCGCGCCCCCGTGGCTCCTGCCGGCCGCACGGGAGGGAGCGCTGAAGCTCCAGGAGATGACCAACGGCCAGGTCGCGAGCTTCGCCGAAACCTATCTTGGCCTGCGCCACGGCCCGCAGGCGATGGTCAACAAGGAAACGCTCGTGATCGCCATGCTCTCGGGCGAGCCTGAGGTCATCCGCTACGAGCGGGATATGCTCGCCGAGTTGAAGACGAAGAAGCAGGGCAGCCACTTCCTGCTGATCGGCGGCAACTCGACGCCCCCGCAGGTCCGCAAGATGGCCGACACGTTCCTCGAGCACGCGCAGGGGCAGTACGGGATCTGCGGCGGCTTGGTGAACGTCGTCCCCATCCAGATCCTCTCCCTGTTCGCCTCGCTCGCACGTGGGCTCACGCCCGACAACCCGAGCCCCGACGGGGTCATCAACCGCGAGGTGCAGGGGGTCAAGATCTACAAGAAGTAGGAGCGGCGCGTGGACGAGCGCCCCAACATCCTGATCTTCATGTCGGACCAGCAGCGAGGCGACACCGTCCCGCCCTGGGGCCGCGCCCGGATGCCGAACCTCGAGCGCCTCGCGCGGGAGGGGCTGTCCTTCCGCGAGGCCCACTCCCCCTCGCCCCACTGCTGCCCCTCGCGGGCCACGTTCCACTCCGGCCTCTACCCCTCGGAGCACGGCGTCTGGAACAACGTCGATGTCGGCAACGCACTCTCGCGAGGCCCCCACGAGGACGTCCGGCTGTTCAGCCAGGATCTCCGCGCGGCCGGCTACCAGCTCCACTTCTCGGGCAAGTGGCACGTGAGTTCCATCCGGACACCCGAGGACTACGGTTGGAGGGTCGGCTGGCCGGAGGCGAAGCCCTCGCTCCCGCCCGAGCGCCTGCCCGACAGCCATCCGCCCACCTATGAGTGGGAGGCCTACGAGCGGATCGCGAGGACGGCCGAGCCGACGGCGCGCGGCGCCGGGGAGATCCTGCGGCCGGGTTACGACCGCTACACCCACTACGGCGCCGGCAAGCACTTCATAACGGAGTTCGACCGCGCGGTGGTCGACGACGCCGTTCGGGAGATCGAGGCGCGCGGAAGCGGTGGTGGCCCGTGGTGCCAGTTCGTCGGGACACTCGGGCCGCACGACCCCTACGTGGTCCCCCCGGAGATCCTCGACCGGTACCCGCCCGAGGATCTCGAACTGCCGGCGAGCTTCACGGATCGCATGGAGGACAAGCCCGCGCTCTACCGGCGGACCCGCGACCGCTTCGACCAGCTCTCCGAACACGAGCAGCGCGAGGCGCTGCGCCACTACCTCGCGTTCTGCTCCTTCGAGGACGACCTGTTCGGCCGTGTCTTCCGGGCGCTCGAGCAGGCGGGCGGGCTCCGCAACACGCTCGTGCTGTATGTGAGCGACCACGGCGACTACGCGGGCGAACACGGCCTGTGGTGCAAGGGCCTCCCGTGCTTCCGGGGCGCCTACCACATCCCCACGGTCGCGTGGTGGCCCGAGGGCATCGCGCAGCCGGGCCGGACCGTCGAGGCCTTCGTCTCCCTCGCCGACTTCGCTCCGACCTTCCTCGAGCTGGCCGGCATTGAGCCCACGCGGCCGCTCTCCGGCCGCAGCCTGGCCCCCTTTCTCCGAGGCGAGGAACCGCCCGACTGGCGCGATGAGCTGCACACGCAGAGCAACGGCAACGAGCTGTACGGGATCCAGCGCTCGGTGCGGACCGACCGGTGGAAGTACGTCTACAACGGCTTCGACTACGACGAGCTGTACGACCTCGCCGCCGACCCCGACGAGACCCGCAACCTCGCGCGCGACCCCGCCCACGCCGACCTCGTCCGAGAGCTGTGTGGGCGCATGTGGCGCTTCGCCCACGCCCATCGCGATGTGCCGATCAACGGCTACATCATGGTCGCGCACGCCCCCTACGGCCCGGCCGAGGCGTTCCGGTAGGGGAGCGGGACGCCGCCACGGAACTCCCCGACATGCGCACCCACGGCCCGATCCTCGCCGCCCTCTGGCTCTTGCTCTGCGTTCCCCCGGCCCTCGCCGACGGAGGCCCCGTCGTCGAGGGTATCGCCGGCCACTACGCGGCGCGGGCGTACCTCGTGCGGTGGGATGCCGACACCCTCACCGTGCTCACCCCTGCCGGGGAGGAGTTGCTCCGCTGGCCTGTTGGCGCGGCCTGCTCGCCGGCGGAGCCCCACGTGCCCCTCGCCGCCCAGCCGGAACGGCCGCCACGGTCGCCGGAGGTCGCGCCAGCCGACCGCGGCACGCGCCTTACGTGGCGGTGGCGCTACCCCGCCCCATGCCCGTTCCTGGAGCAGATCGAGACCTACCGCCTGCTCCCCGACCGCATCGAGATCCAGGTCGGCCTCCGTTGGCGCGAGCGACCGACACGGCTCGTGCGGCTCGTCTACGGGGGGAGTCTCGTGCCAGGCTGCTGGGACCTCGAGGGGCTCTGGGAGGCGGAGGCGGACGGCCGCTGGCTCCCCTCGCCCGTCCCCTGCATCACGCACCGGACCGGGGTCCTCCCCTACCGGCGCCCCATCGCGCTCGACGCGAAGCCGGGCCCGCTCCGGCTGGTCCTCGGCGGGGTCGACGACGGCGATGTTGCGACGTGGGACGGCTGGGAGATCGGCCGGACTCCCTCCGACCGTGCCGCGGCCTCGTGGGAGGCGGTCCGACGCTACGGCGTCGCCCCCGCAGCGGCCGGCACACACGAGCTACGGGTGGAGGTCGGGAACGACCATGGCGCGGGCGGCATCTGGCGCGGACCGTGTGTGCTCGGCCCCCCCGAGGCGCTCGCGGCAAGCCCCGAGGGCGACGGCTGGCAGCGCGTCCGGCTCGTGGGCGCCGCGCTCCACCACTGGTGCCCGGACGCGTACCGCGTACCGCTCGCGGGCCGCTTCACGGTCTCGCTCACATCGCTCGACCGCACGCGCGAGGCGGTCCCGGAGAACGTCACCTCCGGCGGACGCTTCCTCCTTCCGCCGTACCTCGTGGCCGTCGAGGGCGCGCACGGCTGGTGGGGGCTCGGGACGCTCGACCTCCCCTCCGCCGAGGACGGCCTTCGGGTCGAGTACCGCGACGGCGCCCTCGCCTGCCCGTTCCTGCTCGCGACTGTTCCCGGTCTGGCGGCCGGCGGCATGAGCCTCGGGCCCCGCCTGGCGATCCTCCCCGCCGCCTCCAGGGCCGACGCGATGGCCCGCTATCTCCAAGCGCTGCCGCCCCGTGAGCCCGCGCCACGCGAGGAGTGGTGGAGCGGCCCCGAGTACTGCACCTGGGGCGACCAGGAGTACGCGCGCCAGGACCCCGCCGACCTCGACGGCGCTGCGCTCACCGAGGAACGGCTCGCGCGATGGCTCGGGGCACTCGAGGCGGGCGGGCTCGAGACGCCGCTCGTCGCGCTCGACGCCGGCTGGTGGCAGCTCCCGCCCGCGACGATCGACGCGCTCCATGCCGAGGGCCGTCATGTGGTCCTCTGGACCCAGCCGCATTGGGGGCCCGACACCACCCGCCACGCCGAGTGGGCGATGCACGACGCCACCGGTGCACCGCTCACGTACGACCCGAGCAACTGGATCCTCGACTACTCCCTCCCCGAGGTCCGCGCGCACATGGAGGAGTCGCTCCGCTCCTACGTCTCGCCCGAGGGCTGGGACGCCGACGGGATCAAGCTCGACTTCCCCTACACGCCCGCGCCGGTGTGGGCCCTCCATGCCGATCCCGCCTGGGCCGGCGCGGGGGAGCGCTACCGGGCCGAGGTGCTGCGGTTCGTCTACCGGACGCTCAAGCAGGCGAAGCCCGATGCGCTCGTGACCTGCGTCTCGGCCAACCCACTCCTGGGCCGCGTGCAGGACGTCTGCCGCCTCAACGACGACTGGACGGCCGACCCCGAGACCTACCGGCGGCGCGCGGCCGTCGCGCTGGCCGTGGGCGAGTGGGCCAACTGCGATGACTGGCACGCCTACGAGGAGGCGCTCGAGGCCCAGGCCGTCGAGCGGCCGGTCTGGGGGACCTTCACGCTGATGAGCGCGCTGTGGCGCGGCGACCGGGACAACGCCCGACGGCCGCTCTCCGTCGAGTGGACGGGCCGGCTGCACTCGATCCTCCACCTCGCTCGCCTTGCGCCCGTTCGCGCGGGCGACCGCTGCGCCTACGACCCCGAGGCCGGTGTCTGCCGCCGCGAGACGGCCTCGGGCGCGTTGGTCGCCGAGGCGCTGCCGCTCGTGGGGGAGAGCGGACCCGCCCGGGTGCTCGTGGTGGCTGCTGGGGCGGGGAGCGCTCCCGAGGGCGCCGCGACCCTCCTCGTGGCCGCGACGGGGACCGGTCGGGTGGAGATCCCGCTCCGCACAGGCGTCGAGTCCGTCACCGAGGTGCTCGACGATGGGAGCCGCCGCGCGCTCCCGTTCGAGCGGACGGCCGAGGGCGTGCTCCTGACCGTCGAGGACGCCGCCGGCCCGGTGGCGTGGTACGAGGTGGAGGTCAGTGCGGGGCAGACGGATCGCCCCGGTGGCGCGTAGCGCGAGGCGGACGCCAAGGCATCGAGAGCGTCTCCGCTCAACGCCTCGAAGTGTGAACCATGTCTCCGGACTGACGTGCAAACCATGTCGCCGGACCGTACCGCCGCCCCCTCCCCCACGAGGACCTCTCCCGCGCGGGCGGAAGGAGGTACCGGAGCCCCGAGAGGAGGCCGTGGATGGACCACTACCTCGTGTACGTCACCTGCGCGAGCGCGGAGGAGGCACGGACGATCGCCCGGGCCGTCGTCGGCGAGCGGCTGGCGGCCTGCGCCAACCTCATCGAGGGCGTCGCGTCGCTCTCCTGGTGGCAGGGCACGCTCGAGGAGAACCGGGAGGTTCTGCTTCTCCTCAAGACGAAGCGCACGCTCTACAGCCGGCTTGAGGAGCGGGTGCGGGCCCTCCACCGCTACGAGTGCCCCTGCATCGTCGCGCTCGGGATCCAGGAGGGCCTGTACGACTACCTCGACTGGGTCAGCCACGAGACGCTCGCGGACGACCCGCCGGGAGCCGCCCCCTGACGCGCCGGCAACCATCGGTTCGGGATGAGAGAGAGGGAGACACGGATGAAGGTCGGCATCACCGGGCTCGTCACGCCACGCGAGTGGAGCTTCGAGGAGACCCTCGTCAAGATCAAGGGGTTCGGCTACGAGGCCTTCGAGCCGATCATCACCGACGACGGCGAGATCACCGTCGACACCCCGCCCGAGCAGCTCGCCGCGCTCGCCGCCAAAGCCAAGGAGGTCGGCATCGAGCTGGTCTCCGTCTGCCCCGCCCAGAGCGGCTTCCCGGTCAACCTGATCTCGGACGATGAGACCGCCCGCGCCGCGAGCGTCGCGTTCACCAAGCGCATGCTCAAGACCACCTCGGGCCTCGGGATCACCGCGATGCTCCACACGCTCGTCTTCCCGCTCCCGGCCGACCTGTACTACGACGTCGCCTACGGCCAGTGCGTGAAGTCGCTCAAGGAGCTGGCGCCGTACTGCGAGGAGGTCGGCGTCGCGATCGCGGTCGAGTACGTCTGGAACAAGTTCCTCAACAGCCCGCTCGAGATGCGCAACCTCCTCGACGAGGTCGTCAGCCCCTGGGTCGGCTTATACTTCGACCCGGCCAACATGACCATCCACAGCTACGCTCACAAGTGGGCACGGATCTGCGGCAAGCACCTCAAGCGGGTCCACGCGAAGGACTTCAAGTTCGAGAACTGGTCGACCGCCTCGTTCCCCGCGCTGCTCACCGGCGATGTCGACTTCCCGAAGGTCATGGCCGAGCTCAAGGCCCTCGGCTTCGACGGCGCGCTCGTCTCCGAGGTCGGCCCCGGCGAAGCGAGCTACGAGGAGACGGCCCAAGCGATCCGCAAGATCATGGCGATGTAGCGGAAGTCCGCCCGCGGGGCTCCGCCCCGCACCCCGCCAGAGGGCCTGCCCTCGGGACACCCCGCGCGATTGCGGTCGGGGGCCACACCCGCGCCCCCGACCCGCAATCGCCGAGGGACGACCGGGTGGCGTGCGCTGGGGCGGAGCGTAAGGCACGGCAGCAGGCCGCACAGCCCGTGCGGAGGCGGGGCTGCCGCCGAACGCGGAAGGCCAGTCCGGCTCCACTGCGCCGCCGGCCACACGCCATGCAGGCCCCACCGAATCGGATACGGGCGCGGGGGCTCCACTAGTAGTGAGCGTAACCCGCTCGCTTGGTGGAGGGACACTCCCTTGGGGGATCCGAGGTAGGGGGTGCACGCAGTGGCTCGTTGGGGCTTTCGGTATCTCGGCGTTCTGGTGGCCGCGGCCGTGGTGGCGTGCGGGTGTCGATCCGGGGGACAGGGCTCCGTCGCTCCGGCTCCCGTCTCCGTCGTCGCTGCCGCGGCGTACGCGGAGAGCGACTCCGCCGCAAGCGGCGGTCCGCTCGCGGTCCACTGGCGGTACACCCACTCGGCCGACCTCCGAGACATCGCGGTGCGGCCCGATGGGACGATCCTCGTGGGCACGGGCGACTCCCTCCTCCTCGCCTTCTCGCCCACGGGCGACCTGCTCTGGAGCACCGATACGGGGAACACCACGGTCGGGCCGCCCGCGATCGCGACGGATGGAACCGCGTACGTCGGCACCGCCGATGGCTATCTCGTCGCCATCGGCCCCGACGGCGAGATCCTCTGGCGGGTCCTCTCGCTCGGCACTGTCAGCGGTCCACCGGTGATCGGCCCTGACGGCGCCGTCTACTTCGGCTCCACCGACGGCAGCCTCCGCGCCGTCGATGGCGCCGGGCGGGTCCTCCGAACCTGCGCCCTGCCCGTCCCGCGGCTACCGGGCGTCGGTAGCCCCTCGTTCGGCCCGGATGGCACACTCTATGTCGGGGGAGGCGGCCTCCATGCCCTCGACGGCGACGGGACCGTACTGTGGAGCGAGCCCCGCGCGACGCCATTCGCGGAGATCCTCATCGACGAAGCCGGGACGTGCTACTTCCTCGAGGACTGCCCGCTTGCCAGCTCCGGTCCGGTGGTCGGGGTCTGGTTCGCTTCGCGGGGTCGCGAGCCGGTGCAGATCGAACGGAGCGTGTACGCTCCGTGTGGTCCCCTGCAGCGGAGCCCCAGCGGAGCGATCTACCTCGCAGCCCGCCGGGCCGTGCACGTTCTCGTACCCGGTGACCCCCCTGCGCTGCGTGAGGTCCCCGGGGCGACCGACGTCGCCAGCGCCCTGCTGTTCCGTGCCGGGGGCGAGGTCCGGTACGTGGGGCGCGATGGCTCCTTGCGGGGCTTCCGCGAGGATGGCGCGCCGATCGAGCCGATCCTGCTCTCCGCTCTGCCGCCCACAACCTCGCTGCCCTGGGGTCCCCGCATGAGCCTCGCGGCGGGCCCCGGGGGGACGGTCTACGTCGCTTGCCGAGACGGCCTGCTGATCGCCCTCGACCCTGGCCCCGCGCCCACGAGCCCTCCTGCCCTGGGCCCCCTCCGCTCAGCGATCCGACCCCCCGAGCGGGTCGCCATCGGCCCGCTGCTCCACCGAGCAGAGGCCGGGGACGCGCTCGGCCAAGGCGATGTCAGGGGGCTCGCGCGACGCGGCGACTGGGCGAAGCCCGTGATCCCAACCCTACTCGCGCGTCTCGCCGGCGCAAGCGACGCGGACGAGCGGGAGGAGCTGCTGCGGTGCCTCGCCGGGCTGTCCGGGGTGGATCCGGACGCGGCCCGAGCGGTGATCGACGCGATCGGCGACGAGAAAATGGACCGCTTCGCCAGGGCACGAGTGATCGAAGCCGTCGGGGAGGCCGAGCCGCGCGATCCGGAGGTCACGCGCGTCCTCCTCGAGCGGCTCGATGGAGAGCCGCCTCGCGACGCCGCCGGGCAGACGGTGGAGCGTGCGGTGATGCTCGCCCTCGTGCGGCGGGCGCCTCAGGAGGTGGCCCCACGCCTCGTGCCGATCGCCTTCGCGCGCGGACCGGGCGCGGTGACGGGCTCCCGGCCGCACAACGCCCGTACGGCGCTGGAGGAACTGGGCGCGGGGGCGGTGGCGCCGCTCGAGGACTTCGTCGCATCCGGCGAGTCGCCCGAGCACGACCGCGGCGAGGCGTGCCGTCTGCTCGGCCGCATCGGCAAGCCGGCGCTGGGCGCCCTCGGGAGACTCCTCGGCAGCGACGATCCAGCCACGCGGCGGGCAGCCGTCGAGGGGCTTCGAGCGGTGCGGAGCCAGGGCGCGCTCGCCCTGATCCGGGAGCGCCTCGAGGTCGAGCAGGATGCACGGGTCCGGGAGGAGCTGGCGCGCGCCGCCGCGTGGCTCGAACAGATGACGGGCGCCGCCGCCCCGCCCGGAGCGTGACGGCTCCGCCGCGGAACGCCGGAGCTCAGACGACCACGGGGCGAGGGCATGCGTTCTGCCCCCACCCCGCGAGATGACGGGTGATCCGGAGGGCGTCCTCCGGCGAAGCTCGCCCTACCCCAGCAGCGCGGGGAGCGCTCCGTGCCAGATCGAGCGTGCCTCCTCGACCGGGATCTCGGCGAGCGTCGCGCCGCCGCAGGTGAAGCGGCAGGTGCGCGACTCCTCGACCGTGCCGAGGCGGCTCACCGCAATGCCCTCCATCCGCTGGAGGAAGGCCGCCTCCGACTCATTCGCGACCTCGACCACGAAGCGGCCGTTCGACTCGGAGAACAGCGCAAGGTCGGGCCGGCCCGCCGTCTTCGCCGCTTCCGTGATGTCGGCCGTGAGACCCACGCTCGAGCCGAACAGCATCTCGAGCACGGTCACCGCGAGGCCGCCGCCGGCGACGTCGTGGCAGGCACGGATCATCCCCTCGGCCATGCAGCCGAGCAGCGCGTCGCGCTTCATGGCGAAGCTCGGGGCATCGACCATCGGGACGCGGGTCGCGTCGGCCGCGCCGAGCAGCCGGAAGTACTCAGACCCGGCCAGTTCGGCGTTGGTCTCGCCGATCAGGTAGACGGGGTTGCCCGCCTCCTTCAGCTCGCACGAGACCGCCTTCGTGACATCCTCCACCACGCCGATCATCCAGACCGCCGGCGTCGGGGGGATCGGGCCCGTGGGGCCCTCGTTGTAGAAGCTCACGTTGCCGGAGACGCACGGAACGCCGAGGGCGTTGGCGACGTGGTACATCGCGTCGGTCGCGGCACGGAACTCGCCCATGCGGTCGGGGTTCTCCGGGTTGCCGAAGTTGAGGTTGTCGGCCCACGAGTGCGGCCGGCCGCCGACGGCGATCACGTTGCGCATGGACTCCTCGAGGGCCGAGGCGGCGCCGTGGTAGGGGTCCAGCTCGCAGAGCCACGGGTTCACGTCGGTGGTGACCGCGAGGCCCTTGTTCGAGGTGAGCAGCGGCTTCAGCACGGCCGCGTCGCCGGGGCTCGGGTGGCCGTACTCGCCCTGGTTGGGCCCGAGGACGGTCGCGCCGCGCACGAGCGTGTCGTACTGGTGGGTGATCCACGACATGCAGGCCACGTTGGGCGAGCGGAGGATCGCGCGGATCGCCTCGGCGAGGTCGGCCGCCGGCGCAGGCAACTCGGCGGAGAATGCGGGACAGGGGACGTTGTAGGGCCGCTCGTAGCGGACGGCGCCGGTCGCGAACTCGAGGTCCAGGTCGAGCACCTTGTGGCCGCGGTAGCGCACCTTGAGCCGCTTGGTGTCATCGACGGTGCCGATGACGGCCGCGTCGACGTCCCATGCGGCCATGATCGCCAGGACACGCTCGACCTTGTCCTCCGGCACCGCGAGCGCCATGCGCTCCTGCGATTCGGAAACCCAGATCTCCCAGGCGGCCATGTCGGCGACCTTGAGCGGGAGATCGTCGAGGACGATGTCGCCGCCGTTGCCGCCGGCGTAGACGATCTCACCAATGCAGCTCGAGAGGCCGCCGCCGCCGAAGTCCTTGCAGCCGGAGACCAACCCTTCCTCGATGCACTGGAGCGTCGCGTGGATCAGCGGTTCCTTCGTGATGGAATCGCCCATCTGGACCGCGCTGCGGGCGACCGACTCGCTATCCTCGTCGAGCACCTGGCTCGCGAGGCCGCTGACGCCGTGGATGCCGTCGCGGCCCGTGCGGCCGCCGGCGAAGATGAGCTTCTCGCCCGGCTTCTCGGCGCGGCTGCGGATGACGCCGTCCTTGCGGATCATCCCGAGGCAGGCGACGTTGACGAGGCAGTTGCTGGTGTAGCCCGGGTGGAAGCCGACCATGCCGCCGACCGTCGGGATCCCGACGCGGTTGCCGTAGTCCCGGATCCCGGCGACGACGTTGCGGAAGAGGTACAACGGGTGCTTCGTGCCCTCCGGGACCTCGCTGTACGGGAGATCGAGGGGGCCGAAGAAGAGGGGATCGAGCAGGGCGATCGGCTGCGCGCCCATGCAGAGGACATCGCGCAGGATTCCGCCGACACCGGTCTCGGCGCCGCCGACGGGGTCGAGCGCGCTCGGGTGGTTGTGGGACTCCATGGCGACCACGTAGGCGTAGTCGTCGTCGAAGGTCACCAGACCCGCGTCCTCCTGGATGATGAGGAGGCTCTGGGGCGCCTCGATCCGGAAGATGTTCTTCTGCATGACGGTCCAGCTCGACTTGTACGAGCAGTGCTCGGACCACGCCTGCGCGACGGCCTCGACCTCGACATCGGTCGGGTCGCGGCCCTCGGTGCGGAAGTAGTCCCGCATCATGCGCATCTCGTCGAGGCTCAGGGCGAGGTTGCGCTCGCGAGAGATCCGCAGCAGCTCCTCGTCGGTCGCCTCCAGGAGGTGAACGCGAAAGAAGCTGAAGGGCGCCTCGATCCGCTCGTAGAGGGACTCCGCCATCTTCGTCTCTCCCCCGCTCACGATGCCGCGCCCGCGGCGAGTTCGGCCTCGGGGAGCACCCGGATCGTGTAGTCGTGGACGACCGGGTTGGCGAGGAGCCGGCGGCAGGCCTCGTTCGCGGCCTCGAGCGCGGCGGCCTCGTCGGGGCGCTCGAAGGTGATCCAGTAGGTCTTGACGGCTGAGACGGACTGGGCCGGTACGCCGAGCAGCTCGAGCGATTTCTGGACGTTCTTGCCCTCGGCGTCGAGCACGCCGGGCTTGAGCCGCACCTTGATCTCGATGGGGAACTTCACCGCAGGTACCTCCCGGGGAGTGGGGTTCCAACGGGGAGGATTGTAGCACAGGCCAGGTCAGGGGGCCTCGAGGTGGCGCAGGAGGTCCTGCACCAGCCCGCAGACGTCGGCCTGGAGGTCGTCGTTAGTGGTGCCGTACCGGAACCGCGCCACGTCCGTCGGCCCGATGTGGTCGAGCGTCTCGAAGTCCTCGGCGAGCCAGCGAAGCGCCTGCGCCGCGGCCGGGTGGCTGCTGAGAGGCCGGAGGGCTGCGGCGAGTGCTGGGATGCTCGCACAGGTCCGTAGCACGTAGGTCAGGTCGTAGGCGTCCTTCTCCTTCCTGCGACGACGGATCGCGCGCGCCTTGAGGATCACGAACGACGCAGGGCCGCACACCCACAGGTCTCGCTTCAGGCGGGTACCGGCCAGGTTCGTGCCCTCCAGCGGGCACAGCCACCGATCGCGGGAGACTAGCTCCAGCCCGGGTGTCACCGTCGCGCCGAAGCTCTTGCCGATGTGCTTCACACTGCTAGGCCGTTCGCCGCGCTCCGTCTGGTCGATGAGGAAGTCAACCAGTACCGGGCACCCCGGCCCGTCCGGACTCCGCCACCTCTGGTGCGTCTCGTTGCCCGTCCCCTCGCTCAGATCGGGCCGGAACCCCGCGCCACCCAACACCTCCACGATCGTGGCGTAGCTCTCGGCCTCGAAGAGGGCCAGCTCCAGCCCGAGGTCGATGTCCGTCGAGCCCGGGTGGGCCTCGATTGCCGCGACGTGAGGGCTCCTCGGCTCTCGCTGGGCCAGCAAGGAGGGAACCAGGCCCCCGACGAGGGTCACATGCTCCATAAGATCGCCGAGTACGCTGGCGATGTGGAGGCATCCGCTCACCGTCAGGTCGTGGTCTGCCCCCATGTACTCCTCGTAGCCCGTCCGCGACACCTAGCCGCTCCTCCCCCAGCGGAGGCACTGCGTCCGCAGCTCCTCCGCGGCCTCCTCCGATCGCTCCGGGTGACCCTTGAGATCGAGATACGCCCACACGGCGCTGACGTGCCGGATGCCCCGCGTCTCCTGAGACCGCTCGAGCGGCTCGCTGTCTCTCGCGACCGCCAGCCACAGGTTCGCCCCGCGGGGCTCCTCGCGGAAGCCCAGCGGCTCGAGGATGTCGGGGCTGGGCGGGTGCTCCACGTAGAGCGTGACCAGGCGGAAGCCGGCGTGGGGGGCCAGTAGCCACGCGGCAGCGAGTGCGGTCGCTGCGTAGGCCTGCCCCGCACTTGCGTAGGCCCCGACGACGTTCTCAAGCAACTCCTGGCCCGAGCGCGCGGCGACATGGCCCTTTGTCACCGTGTGGCGAGAGAAGTCGTAGTCGGCCCGCCAGGCGTCGAGGAGGCCGTCTGGGCTAACGAGCGAGTACCGTCGCGGCCTGCCCCCATCGCTCTGGAGGAAGCCGGCCTCCTCGTAGCGGGCAGCAGCCCGCAGAACCATGCTGAGAGCCACGCCGCTGTCTGATGCCAGTTCCGCAGGTGAGGGACGGGCGTGTGGCTCAAGTAGGAGTCGGTGAGCGACGCGCGAGGCCCGCGCGCTGAACGGCGCCGGCCTCCTCCCTCTGGGCTGTGGGCGCTCGCGGCCTCTGATGCTGACATAGACCCCCGGTCCCTCGATCTGTGCATTGCCTGCCAAGTCGATCCAGGCGACCCTCGCCTCCGCGCAGAGGCGGAGCCCAGGGTCGCGCATGGATGGCACGACGACCAGCAGGAGCTCCGAGTCGGCGGCCGGCGGGGTTCTGATGGCTTCGCCGATCTGCTCTGCGCTCCCGGTTGGCGCGAACCGCAGCGAGAACGACACACCGCACACGGACGCTACGAGACCATGCAGGCCTCGAACCACGGCGAAGCGACCAGCGAGGTCGTGGCCGCCCAGTGTCGCGCGCAACTGCTCTAGCAGTTTGGGTGACTCCATGGGTGAGAGTGTAGCATATTCCTGTAAAATCAGCAGGATCTGCGCAGAGTGTATTTTCTCTATTTTGCAGTAGCAACAGCAGACCCAAGCGGCTCAAGGCCCTGCGCAAAGCCTTTGTAACGGCCAGTCAGTGCGCCTACGCCTCTCCTTCGACTCCTCTCGGCTCAGCGGTAGTACTGGAATATAACTCTACTGCGATGTTGTCGAAATAGAGGCATTTGGTCGAAGTAGTCGCAGGTCCACCATCTGGCCCGGTCGACTTCCGTGCGCGACCCCGACCCACGCGGCTACCAGGGCCGTCCCTCAGTCGCCTCGCCCTGCTCCCGACCAGTCTGGCGCCATGGCGACCAGCGTCCCGTGGTGAAGATCCTCACCATCCCCTCCATCGCGCGCCCGCTCTTCCTCTTCCTCGTGTTCACGTGCCTCGCCCCGGCCCTCTCGGCGCAGGTCCCGCCCGCACCCGCGGGGAATAGCGCCTTCGGCGCCTGCCCGCCGTTCCGTGCGTGCCGATGGGAATGGGAGTGCCGGCCGATGCCGAGCCGCGCGAGGCCCAAGGAAGCGACCGCGCCGGCGAGGAGGGAGATCCCCCCCTCGCTACCCGCCCTCGGCCTCTGCCTCGCGGCGTTCGTGTACCTGTGGATCCATGTCGACACGTCGCTCTCGTACTTTGCGCCGACCTGGACCGGCCTCCCGTTCTTCGCCACCCATGCGCGGCTCGCGCACGAGCTGTGGTCGCGGCCGGGAGGCGGGGCCGAGTGGATCGCCGCCGGCCTCTCGCAGCTCTACCGCGTGCCGTGGGCCGGGGCGCTCCTGCTGACGACGCTCGGCACGCTCGCGACCGCCGCCACCGCAGGCTATGTGCGCGGTCTGCGCGAGGGGCGCGTCCCGCTCGCCGTGAGCTTCCTCCCCGCGGCCGCGATGCTCTACCTCGTCACCGTGCTCGGCTACCAGCTCCAGCCGATGCTCTCCACCACGCTGACGCTCGCCGCGGCTTGGCTCTACGTGGCGCTCGCCCGCGGAGGCGACGGCGCGCGGGCGGGGCTGGCCCTCGCGCTCACGTCCTGCAGCTACTGGCTGATCGGCGGCCACGTCGTCGCGCTCGCCCTGCTGGTCGCGCTTCACGAGTGGGCGGGGCGCCGCCGCCAGCCGGCGCTGGTCGCCCTGCTGGCCGGGCTTGCCGTCCCCTACCTCGTGGGCGTCCGGGTGCTCGGGCTCCCCTCTGCCGGCGCCTTCGGCGGGGTGCTGCCGAACGACTACGGGGGCCAGGCGGGGTTCGCCGGCCTCGCGATCGCGATCGGTCTCTCGCCGATGGCGGTCCTCCTCGCGCTCGTCTGCGCGATCGGCGCCCGACACCGCAAGAGCCCCCCGCCGGCGGAAGACCCGAAAGCGCGCAAGCGCGGCCGGCGCGCCGAGCACCCGAGACTTCGGGCCGCGCTGTACGCACTCCCCTGGCTCGCGCTGATCGGCGCCCTGACCCTCGGATCGCTCCGCCACCCCCGGGCCGAGATGCGGCTCCAGGCCCTGACCGCCTCGGGCCGGTGGGAGGCGGCGTGCCGAGCGGGCCTGCGGGTGCCCCTCTCGGCCTACGGGCCCCGGACGGGGATCGCGGTCCTGTTGGCGCTGTACGAGAGCGGCCGGCTGGGCGACGACGCGTTCCGCTACCCCATGGCGCCCCTGCTCTACGACGGGGTGACGTTCGGGCAGTCGGGCGTCGACCTGACCGGCAAGGCCGAACTCGGGCAGTTCGCCGAGTTCCGGGGCGGAGGCATCTACCCGATCGGCGACTCCGGCCTCCTGCTGGGGCTGATCTGCGAGCAGGAGCACCGGGTGCAGCACTCGCTGGTCCTGCGCGGCCCGCGACCGGAGATCCTCCGGAGCCTGGTGCTGCTGAGCATCGTGAAGGGCCGCCCGGAGGTGGCCAAGGCCGCGCTCCGTAACCTCCGCCACGACGTGTGGCACCGTGGCTGGGCGGAACACATGCTCAGCGTGCTGGAGACCGATCCCGCCGCTTCCTCGGAGGCCGAGGTGGAGCGGATCCGGGCGGCCGCGTTGCGGACCGACAACATCGAGATGGGGCTCTCGATCGGGGCGCGCCTCGAGGCGTTGCTCGACGACAACCCGCGCAACCGGATGGCGCTCGAGTACCTCATCCTGTACGACCTCGCTTGCCTTCAGCCGGGACGCGCGATCCCCCACCTGCCGAGGCTCGCCGAGGTGGGCTACACGCGCCTCCCACGCGCATTCGAGGAAGCCGTGGTCCTCATGGAGGAGCAGAACGGGGAGACGATCGACCTCGGCGGACTCACGGTGAGCCCGGAGGCCCGCCAGCGGTTCGCGCGGTTCGATGCGGCCTACGCGAGCCTGCTGCCCCGGGGGATCCAGGCTGCCGAGGAGGGGCTCGCCGCCGAGTACGGGGGCAGCTACTACTACTACGCCGCATTCGGCCGGAGCGCGAGCGGAGGGGTGTGGGCGCGATGAGACGCCGCCTCCTGCTCGCCGTTCTCGGCTGCGCCCTGCTGCTGCCACTTGCCTGCGGCCGGTCGGGCGGCCCCACCGGCGCGACCGACGCCGGCAGCCCGCCGAGGATCCGCCCGGACTACGCCGACGTGGTCTTCCCCCCGAACATCGCGCCCCCGAACTTCGTGGTCGAGGGGGCATCGCGGACCGCCGTCACGATCGCCGGCGGGGCGGGTCCGCCGATCTCGGTGCGCGGCGGCCACACGGTGACGATCCCCCCCGAGCCGTGGCGGGCCTTGCTCGCGGCGAACCGGGGCGGTGAGATCCGGTTCGAGGTCTCGGCGCGGTCCGAGGAGGGGACGTGGCTGCGCTACGAGCCCTTCGTGAGTCGCGTCGCCCCCGAGGAGATCTCCCCGTACATCTCGTTCCGCGTGATCGACCCTGCCTTCAACTACTGGGGCGACGTGGAGATCCATGAGCGCGATCTGACCAGCTACGCGGAGCGGCCCCTCCTCCGGGGTCAGCGGGCCGAGCACTCGTGCGTGAACTGCCATGTCGCGCACGCCGGAACGACCGATCTGATGCTGTTCAGCACCCGCAACGATACCGCGGGAAGCTCGGCGATCCTTGTCGAGGACGGGAAGCCGACCCGGCTCGACACGAAGATGGGCTACTCGGCGTTCAGCCCGGACGGACGTACCCTGGTCTACTCCCTGAACAAAGTGCGCCAGTTCTTCCATGCCGCCCGCCTCGAGACGCGCGACGTCATCGACCTCGACTCCGACCTGGCGCTGTTCGACGTCGCGCGTCGCGCCGTCACGGCCCCTCGCCCGCTCGCCGAGCTGGACCGCATGGAGACCTACCCGGACTGGGCCCCGGACGGGCGCTCGATCTACTTCTGCAGCGCCCCACTGCCCTGGAAGCCCGATGCGCCCTTCCCGCCCGAAGGCTGGGACCAGGTTCGGTACGAGCTGCGCCGCGTCTCGTACGACCCCGAGACGGGAGCCGTCGGCGAGGCCGAGACGCTGGTCTCGGCCGAGGAGGCAGGAGGCAGCGTGCTTCTGCCACGGGTCTCCCCCGACGGCCGCTACGTGCTGTTCACCGTCTGCGACTACAGCTGCTTCCCCGTCTTCCAGCCGAGTTCCGACCTGTGTCTTCTCGACGTGCGGACGGGCGAATGGCGCCGGCTCGACGAACTCAACAGCCGCGAGTCGGAATCGTGGCACTCCTGGTCGCGGGACTCCCGCTGGGTGGCCTTCAGCAGCAAGCGCGACGACGGGCTCCTGACGCGCACCTACCTGTCGCGTCTCGGCGACGACGGCCGCTTCTCGAAGCCCTTCGCCGTACCGCAGCAGGACCCCGACCTCGACCGCTCATGGCTCAAGACGCGCAGCGTGCCGGAGCTGCTCGCCGAGCCGTCGCCCGTGACGGCCGAGACGATGGAGACGGCAGCCCTCGCTCCCGAGAAGGTCAAGGTGGCCCTGCCCGACATGTCGATGACGCGGAAGGCCCCGCCCGCCCCGCCCTCGCCGATCGACGACCGCGACCGCGAGTAGGGGCCCCTTTCGGCCCAGGACTCCCGCGCGCCGAGGGCGAACCGCCCCCTGCACTCGACTGCTGACCGAAGGAGCCAACACCCCCATGGCACCCACCCCTGCCGCGCGCCCGTGGGCCGCGCGTGCACTTCCCCTACTGGGGATCCTGCTGATCCTCGCTCTCCTGGCGCCCGCGATGGCGCAGGCAACGGACCTCGAGAAGGGCTTCGCGACCCCGCCCAACTCCGCCAGGCCTCACACCTGGTGGCACTGGATGGACGGCAACGCCTCGCGCGAGGGCATCACGCGCGATCTGGAGGAGATGGCCCGCGTCGGCGTGGGCGGCGCCCAGATGTTCCACGTCGGCCTCGGCCTCCCCGACGGCCCGGCGCCGTACGGCAGTCCGCAGTGGTACGCGCTCGTCGAGCACGCGATCGCCGAGGCGGCGCGCCTCGACATCGACCTGTGCCTGCACAACTGCGAGGGCTGGTCCAGCTCCGGCGGTCCGTGGGTGAAGCCGGAGCATGCCATGCAGGTCGTCGTCTCGACCGAGGCCCGCCTCCGGGGCCCCGGCCGACTCGAGGGCCCGCTCGCAACCCCCTGGAGCCGCCGCGGCTACTACCGCGACATCGCGGTGCTCGCCTTCCCGACGCCGGCAGAGGAAGCGGCCAACGCGCCCGACCTCGTGCCGACGGTGACCTCGAACGGCCCGAACTTCGACGCCAAGCAGATCGTCGACCACAACCTCGACAGCGGCGCCGCTCTCACCGCCCCCGAGGGATCGGAGACGGCCTGGGTGCAGCTCGCGTACGCCGAGCCGTTCACCGCGCGCTCACTCACATTGACCGTGCAGAACGGCGAAGGGCGCGGCGGCGCGCTCGAGGTCTCCGACGACGGCGCGAGCTTCCGCAAGGTCTGCGACTTCGTGATCCTCGGCTCCGAGATCACCCGCCTCTCGGGCTCGACGACCTTCCCCGCGACCACCGGCCGCTACTTCCGGTTGGTCTTCACCCGCCAAGGCCGGCGTGGCCTGAACCTCCCGCTCGCCGAGGTCGTCCTGAGCGGCGGGGTCCGGCTCCGCGACTGGTGCCCCAAGGCGGGCTACACGCGCTGGAACGGCTTCGCGCCGGACACCACCGCGGTTGGCGCGGGCCTCGCGATCCCCGCGGCCGACGTCCTCGACCTGACGAGCAAGCTCGGGACCGACGGCACGCTCGACTGGGAGGCCCCCGAGGGCGACTGGACGATCGTGCGCTTCGGCGCGACCGCCACCGGCAAGGACAACCACCCGGCCTCGAGCGCCGGCCTCGGCCTCGAGGTCGACAAGCTGAGCGTCGAGGCGCTCGACGCGTTCTGGAACGACGGCCCCCTGGCGAAGATCATGGCCGATGTCGGCCCCCTCGCCGGCAAGGGGCTCCGGCAGATCCTGGTCGACAGCTACGAGGTCGGCTCGCAGAACTGGACCCCCAAGCTCCGGGAGGACTTCCGCCGGCTGCGTGGCTACGACCCGCAGCCCTACTTCCCCGCGCTGCTCGGCCGGGTGGTCGGCGGCGCCGAGGAGACGGAGCGGTTCCTGTGGGACTACCGCCGCACGCTCGCAGACCTCTACGCCGCCAACTACTGGGGCCACTTCGCCGACCTCTGCCACCGGTACGGGATCAAGCTGGCGACCGAGCCCTACGGCAACGGCAACTTCGACGACATGCAGGCCGGCGGCCGCGCCGACATCGTCATGACCGAGTTCTGGATCGGCGGCGCGGACCTCAACGGGGCCAAGCAGGTCTCCTCGATCGCGCACACCTACGGGACGAACATCGTCGGCGCCGAGGCATTCACAGCCAGCCAGTCGGTGGGCCGCTGGCTCAACCACCCGTTCTCGATGAAGGCGCTCGGCGACGCGGAGTACGCCGCCGGCGTGAACCGGTTCATCTTCCACCGCTACGCGCACCAACCGTGGAGCGGCCTCGAGCCGGGGATGACGATGGGCCCCTGGGGCACCCACTTCGAGCGGACGATCACCTGGTGGGACCAATCCACGGCCTGGCTCCGCTACCTCGCGCGCTGCCAGTACCTCCTGCAGGGCGGCCGCTTCTTCGGCGACCTGCTCTACTACAAGGGCGAGGACGCGCCCTCGAGCCTCCCGGGGCGCGAGTCGCTCCGGCCTGCCCCGCCCGAGGGCTACGATTACGACGGCTGCGACACCGAGGTGCTGCTCAACCGCGCCTCCGTCCGCGATGGCATGGTCGTCCTCGACAGCGGCGCGCGGTACCGGTTCCTCGTACTGAACGCCTCGGAGCTGGTCACCCCGCCGGTGCTCGCGAAGATCCGATCGCTCGTGGAGGACGGCGCGACCGTCATCGGCCCGAAGCCGCTCCGCTCCCCGAGCCTCGTCGGTCACCCGATGTGCGACGAGCAGGTCCGGGCCATGGCCGATGAGGTCTGGGGCGACTGTG
>CAZRDB010000018.1:40247-41308 GCA_964598695.1 uncultured Armatimonadia bacterium | reverse complement strand
TCCGCGCCCGCGGGTTCGTCGCGTGGGACGAGACGGATCGCGGGTCGGGCCTGGTAGGGGCCGTCGGCGACGATCTGCCCTCCCGGCTCGAGACGGCCGCGGCCGAAGACGTAGAGCCGGTTCGGGTCGCTCAGTGACCGGTAGGCGCGGACCGGCTCCGCGCCCTCCGGCACGAGGCGGGCCCGGGCCTCGAGGCTCGAGGAGCCGCCCTCGCCCTGGAAGACGAACCGCGCCAGGCGACCGTCGAGGAGGAAGAGGAAGCCGGGCAGCGCCCCCTGGCGCCGGTGGGCGTCGTCGGCCCAGATCTCCGCGCCGGTCACGCGCCGGAGGACCATCTCCTCCAGCTCGCGGCCCGGCTTCTGTTCGTCGAGGTGCTCCCTGAGCATCGTGATCATCTCCTCCTTGAGCCGCCGCCTGCCGCGCTCGATCCGACCTTTGAGCGTGGTCTCCGGCACGTCGAGAAACGCCGAGATCTCCCCGTAGGTGTAGCCGTCGATCAGGAACAGGGTGACGGCGAGACCGTTCTCGGGCGGGAGTGCCGCGAGCGCGCGCCGGACGAGATCGCGCGTGGCGGCGGGCTCCTCCGGGCCGTCGACGGCCGGCTCGGCTTCCGAGAGATGGGGCCGTCGCCGCTCCGCGCGTGCCCAGCGGCCCACGAGGCTGCGGGTGATCGCGAACAACCAGGGGGCGAATCGGCCGGGGTCGCGCAGCTCGGCGAGCCGCGCGTAGGCCTGGACGAAGGCATCCTGGGCCAGGTCCTCCGCGTCGTGGCGGTCGCCCGTGTGGTGGAGCGCCACCCCGAAGACGGCGTCACGGTACCGGTGGAGCAGCACCGCGAATGCCTCGCGGTCTCCCGCTCTCGTCTGCTCCACCAAGCGCGCGTCACCGATCGCCACAGGGCTCACCCGAGACTATGATGCCTGGAGCGCCTGGGATTCCCTGCGGGCCGGCGCCACCTTCTGTGGGCCCAGCCCCTACTCGCCCATCTACACCACCCCCCCCTTTAGGGCCACCCCCCCCAACCCCGGCGGGCCCCCCCGGGCCCCCCCCACGGGGACCCC
>CAZRDB010000018.1:29892-40237 GCA_964598695.1 uncultured Armatimonadia bacterium | reverse complement strand
GCTGCGGCCTCCGGGGCTCCCCGACGAGGTACCGCACCTCACGCTCCTCGGGCGACAGCTTGACGCTCTGGGCGATCGAGGCGAGCGTCCACGCCGTCCTCGCCCACTCGGACGCGCTCTCCGTGCGGAGGTGCGCACGGGCCAGCGCCACGGCGCGGGCGGGGTCCAGCTCCGCCGTCACCGCGATCACCGCCGGCCATTCGGCGTCTGCGGTCGTCGGGTCGAGTCCCGCCTCGAGCCCCTCCAGCAATGCGAGGGCGAGGTCCGGCGCGACGTGGATCAGCGGCCGCGCCAGCGCGAGCGTCGCGGCCTCGATCTCGGTCTCGACCCACGGCGGTCGCTCCGCCCAGACGACCAGCGCCCGCGCCGCGAGCGCGCGCGACTGGCTGTAGCCGAGGTGGTCGGCGAGGCACGCGATCTCCGCCGCGATGGTCCGGGGCGCCGGCGCGCCGTGCGTCCACCACGGGTACAGCCGCTCCGAGAGGTCGGCCGCGCGCGCGAGCAGGCTGCCGCGACGCGACGCCTCGACGCGCGTGGCCGCTCGAGCCAGCGCCAGAGCCGGGTCCGGGATGCCCCGCAGGATCGCCTCGGCCTGCGGCGCGGGGACGCTGTCGAGGTGCGGCAGTAGCTCGAGCAGGGCCTGGCGTTCCTGCGGAGTGCCGCGCAGCGCCTCGGCCATCGCGGCCGCGCGGGCGACGTCGCCGGCAAGCGCCGTGTAGCCGACCGCGAGCCGAAGGCACTCCGCCCGCACCTGCGGGTGCGTGACGCCCTCGACGAGCCGAAGCCCGGCGTCCGGATCGAGCGCGCACAGCCGTGCGCCGACCTGACCGGCGACAACCTGGCTCTGGTACTCGTTCCCGAGCGTGGCGGCCTCCCGTCCCGCGGCGCTAAGGATCTCCGCGCCGGCGGCGTCTCCGGTCTCCAGCAACAGCGCACCCAGCTTCGCGGCGTCCAGCACCTCCTCGCGGGAGCGACTGGCAACCTGCGGGCACAGGCTGGCCGCGACCTGGAGGCAGCGGAGCGCGGAGTCGGGATGGCTTGCGCGCAGGGTCTCGGCCGCGCCGACCAGCGCCCGGATGCGCTCGTTCGCGGAACGGCCCGTGCTCTCCATCGCGACGAGTGCCGCCGAGAGTGCGTTCAGCGCGTGGACCTCCCCGTTGCCCAGTGTGGGTGGGGCGGTGGGTGGCAGCCCCAGCTCGGCGACCAGGCTCTCGGCCGCGGCGGGGTCGAGCAGGGCCAGGGCCCCGGCCAGCTCGGCGGCCGGACCCCGCAGCGTCTCTCCTTCCAGCAGCCGAAGCGCGTCGATGAGCAGCCCGGCCACCAGCGCCCTCTCCGTCGCAGCCTCGGGGCCGGCTACCGAGGGAGCCGCCGCGGCGAGGCAGGCCGGCGGCGCCTCCGGCTCGAGCACGATCGCCAGCGTGTTGCCGGGGCGGTAGACGGCGGCCTCGGCAAGGCGCCCGGGCGCCTGTGCGACGACGATCTGCGGACGATCGGTGAGGCGGGCGACGGAGAACCGCCCCTCGGCATCGGTCGTCGCCTTCGAGCCCGGAGCGACCGCGGTGACCGACGCACCCGCGATCGGGAGACCTGCCGCATCGCGCACCGTGCCCACGATCTCGCCGGCTGACCGATCGAGCACCAGGCTGCCGAAGTCGTGCTCGCGGCCGGGCTCGCCCCGCCACGAGGCGGAGACCACGCGCCCGAGGCCGCGCATCGTCGCCGTAAGCGCGTAGTCACGGTCCGGAGGAAGCCCCACGATCGTGAAGACCCCATCGTCGCCGGTGCGGGACGGAGCGTCCGTGTCGTCAATCTCGACGCCCATCATCCGCCACGCTCGGTGACGGAGGATGACGCCTGCCGACGCCTCCGCCTCATCGGGCGAGGCATCGACCTCGACGGTCACGCCCGAGATCGGCGCGCCCACGCGGTCGACCACCCGTGCGCGGAGCGAGCAGAGCAAGCCGGCCTCGACGGTCAGGGTGATGGGCGCCGAGGCGGGGCCGAGCTGCACCTCGGCGCCTCGGGCCGTCGCGAGTGGCCCGGCAGTCGCGTGCACCTCGTAGGCGCCCGCCGCGAGGTGCGGGATGTCGAAGCAGCCCGAATCGTCGACGCTGACGCTGCAGGTGCTTGTGGTTCCGTCGGCCTCCAGCCGGCCTGCGGCGACGGTGGCCGTCGGCACGGGTGCGCCCGAGGCGTCGACCACACGGCCACGCAGCACGTAGCCGCGCCGCAGGACGATCGAGCCGAGGGCCACGTCGTCTTCCGCCACGCGGACCGAGTGCTGGATCGGGCCGAGCATCCACCGTTCGGTGGTCGCGGGGTCCTCACTCGCGGGGCGTGTCCAGAGGCGGTAGGTCCCAGGCAGGCAGCGGATCTCGAAGGAGCCGTCGTCGCCGCTCACGGCCGACCGGGACGGCAGCCCGAGACCGGCGTTGTCAGACAGGGTGACTTCCTGGTCGCCGATGCCCGCGCCGTTCTCCTCCGCCACGAGTCGCCCGCGCACGGCGGCGAGAGGGCGCACGGCCATCTCGACCTCGGTCGTCTCCCCCGAGCGCACCTCGATGCTGGCGAGCGGCGCAGCCTGCGGTCCGCCGTCCGGCTGCCCGGACAGCTCCACACGGTAGGCGCCCGGGGGCAGCGCCGGCGCCTCGAACGCGCCGTCGGGGGTGGACGGTAGATCGGACTCCACGGTCGTCGCGGGGAAGGTCCGCACCACGGCGCAGCAGTGGGCGCCTACGCCGGTCCGCCACTTACCGTCGGCGCCGGCCAGGCGGACGCGCAACCGCCCGGCCCGCGGGAGCCACAGGTCCCAGCCGTGGCCCGTCGCGAGCTGGACCGTGCCATAGGCGGGGTGGGCGAACTCCAGGATCGGCCGCGCGCCGGCTGCCAGGTACCGGAGCGCATACCGCCCGTCGGCGTCGGTGGTCGTCGCCGTGTCGGCGGCCCACGACGAGGGGAGCGGGTGGGCGATCATCACCGTGGCGCCTCGCACGACGCGCGTCCCCTCAACCGCCGCCAGCCGTACCGTCACCCCGGCGAGGGGCGCGCCGGCCTCGCAGGTGACGCGCCCCGTTCGCTCGGCAACGGGCGATAGCCGGAGGACGAGCGGGTCCTCGACCGGCTCTCCCAACGCGCGGTGCTCGAGCGCGTACCCTGCCGCGCGAACGAGCAGGGAGCACCCCTCGCGGTCTGTTGCGGAGTCGGGCACGGGACAGGAGAACGCACCGTCCGGTCCGCTGGTGGCGGACACGGTGCGGGTCTCCACTCCGCCTTCGCCCACGACATCGAACACGATCGCCACTGCGGCCCCGGCAACCGGGCTGCCGGCCTGGTCGACCACCGTTCCCCGCACCTCGATCGCCAGGGCGGGCGTCGCGCAGAGCGCGCACAGAAGACACATCAGCGGGCGCATTGGCTCCTCCACTCCGTCACGCGGCGTGCCTGCTACTCCTCGACGAGCAAGCCGAGTTCGCCGTCCTGGGCGTTGGCGTTCAGGTTGCTCTGGTCGGCGGGCTGCTCCGCGAGAAGCTCCCACTCACGCGTCTCCGGCGTGGTCGCGAGCGCGGCGCCGATCGCCTGGTAGGCGTCGATCCGGTGCAGCTCGGACCGTGCCGTGATCTGGCCCCCGTGGCGCTCGAGCAGCTCCAGGGCCCACGCGGGGTCACACGCGGCGGCGGCATGGAGCAGCTCGACCCAGGTGGTGGGGTAGGCGCTCCCGCCGCACACGGCCAGCTCGCACTCGACGAGCGCGCGAACGGTGTCGGGTGCCACGGGGGCCAGCGCCTCCGCGAGGCCGGCGACCCGTCCGAGCGACCAGTCGGCCGAGTGGGTCGGTGCGCGCCGGGCCCACCGAAGCAGCGCGCGGAGCGCGAGCTGCCGCGGCTGGCTGTACCCGAGCCGCCGGGCGAGACACGCGATCCGTGCCGCGCACTCGGCCTCGATCGCGCGCGTCATGCCCCGCACGCGACGGTCGGGCGGTCCAGCGGCTTCCTCGAGAAGGCGACAGCGCTCGTCGCCCTCGGCCACACAGGCCACGCGACCCAACGCGAGCGATGGCTCGTCAGGCCCCAGCCGACCTTCGATCAGGGCACGAGCGGCGGCCGGATCGGCCCTCCAGAGGTAGGGCGCCACCGCCGCCCGCTTGTCATCGCCCACAAGCATCGCGCCCCGGTCGTCGGCCAGCTGGGCCGCCGCGGAGGTGTCCTTCCGCGCGATCCGATCGAGCGCGCGGCCCAGGCACAGGGGCACCGGTCCGGTGCCGCTCGTCCCTGTGAGCAACGTGAGGCCCAGTTCGGGTTCGAGCGCGCAGACATGCACGCCAACCCGCTGGCGGCCTCGCACGCTGTGGTAATCCGAGCCGAGGGTCTCCGCCTCTGCCGCCGCCTCGCGCAGTACGGTCTCGCCGCGCGGGTCGCCGGCGCGCAGGAGCAGCTCGCCCAGACGGGCCATCTCGACCAGGTCTTGAGGCGAGCGAGTCGCCTGGCTCCGGACGAGGTCGAGCGCCGTGCTCAGGCACGCCCGCGCGATCTCGGGCCGGGCGCGGAGCAGACGCTCGGCCGCGCGCAGCAACGGAGGCGCCGTCACGCCCGGCGCGCCCGCGTCACGCAGCAGCGCCAGGGCCTCGTCGGTGTCGTCCTCGAGGTGCGCGAGCGCGAGACCGCGCTTAGCCGGCGCGTCGGAAGCCCCCTGCTCGGCCGCGATCGCGAAGCCCGTGTCCGGGGCGATCCGTCCGAGCAGCTCGAGCAGGGCCTCTTTGCGCAGCGCGCTGGCTTCGTCGGTCGCCGTAGCCAGCCGCGCGAGGTCGGAAGCCGCGCGTGCCGAGACCTGCTCCAGCGCGGCGGCCGGCGGGCTCAGCGGGGCGGCGCACGGCACGGGGGCGCCGATCGTTGCGGCCTGCGCGGGCTGAAGCACAACCGCGACAGGGGCGCCGGGGGCGCAGACGATGCCCTCGAGCGCGTAGCCTTCCGCCTCGACGACGACGACCTGGGAGCGGGCGGCCGCACGCGGGAGCACGAAGCGGCCGTCGGCCTCGGTCTTCACCTCGACCCCGGAGTCGATCGCGGTGACGGCGGCGTAGGGGACGGGGATGCCCTCGGCGTCCTGTACGGTCCCCTCGATCGTCCCCTTCGGCCGCGGGAGGACGAGGTCGCCGAAGTCGTGCGCGGGGCCCGGCGTCGCGGTCCATCCGGCGGTCTCGGTGTAGCCCGTCCCGCGCTCGCAGACGCTGAGCGAGTACGCGATCCCCGGCTTCAGCCTCTCGGCGGTGCAGCGGCCGTTTCGGTCGGTCCTCCCCGCGCGGTCGAGGTTATGCGCGGTCGTCCCCCGGGTCTCCTCGGTCCACTCGGCCATGACCTCGAGGCCCTCGAGGGGCACGCCGTCGCGATCGACGACGCGCACCGTCGCCGTACAGAGCTCGGCCGTCGCCACCGCGAGCGTGAACGGCTCGAGGCCCGGACCCACCTCCACCTCGCGCGCGCGGCTGACCGTGTGCAGGCCGTCGAGGAACCGGCAGTAGATCATCCCGTCGGCGCTGCTCGTGGAGCCCGTGGAGAAGCTGTGTCGCACGTTGTTGACGGTCGTCTCCAGAGCCACCTCGACCCCGGGGACCGGCGCGCCGCTCGCGTCGACCACGCGGACCGGGAGCGTGTAGCACCGCCGGAGGGCGACCTCCCCGAGGTCGATCCCCTCCATCGTCACCTCGAACGGCGTGGGAGAGCGGTACGGGTCCCACTCCTCGGCAGGAGGCGGCCCCGTGTCGGGACGGGGCGAGACCGTGAGTTCGTGAGTGCCGGGCAGGCAGCGAAGCGCGAACGAGCCGTCGGCCGCCGACGTACCGCTGGCCGCCTCGCCGAGGCGCATCACCAGGCCCTCCGCATCGCGTTCGACGGACCGGAGTCCCAGCCGCAGGCCCTCGAGGCCCTGCCCATCGACGGCCGAGACGATCCGTCCTCGGACCGTCGCCATCGCCTCTAGCGCGATCTCGATCTCCGTCGTCTCGTCGGCGACAACCGTGACCGTCCGGTCCCGGACCTTGGGCGCGTCCACGGTCGTGCCGTAGACCGTGATGATGTAACTGCCCGCGGGCAGGAGCCCGGCTTCGAAGAGACCGTCGGCGCCGAGCCGAGTGGCCGCATGCGCCGAGAGCCCGCCTCCCTCCCCCGCGAGTTGCCCCGCGCAGAGGGCCCAGGATCCCGCCAGTTTCGCGACCTCGTCGCCCGTGATGCGGACGGTCAGCCGTCCCGCATCCGGGATCCGGGCGTCCCACCCGGCGCTCACCCACAGCGCGGCCCGGCCGAAGGAGTCCCCCTCGAACGCGAGCATCGCGGACGGCTCATTGCCGAGGCATGCGAAGCGGTACCGGCCCTCGGTGTCGGTCGTGGTGGTGAGTTCGGGCAAGAGGTCTTGCGGCAGCGTGTGGCTCATGCCGCTGGTGCCGGCGTTCGAGCGCCGCTGGACGTCGATGGAGTTGACCGTAACCCGCACTCCCTCGCGCGGCCCACCCTTGGAGTCGGTGACCCGGCCCTCATGCGGGACGGGGGCCTCCATCCGGATCTCGACCGTCTCCTCCTTCGCGCGGACGTCCGCGAAGCCGAGCGCGAGCCCCGGCGCCCGCACGATGACCAAGGCCTGAGGGTAGTCCTCCGACCGCACCTCCAGCGCGCACGAGAAGCCGCCGTCGGCGCCCGTGGTCGCGGTCGCCGTGCGGTGCTCGGGCTGGAGACCGCCCGTGTAGTAGGGCGAGGTGGCCAGCACCTCGGCCCCCGCGAGTGGCTTGCCATCCGGGCCGTTCACCGTCCCCGTGACGGTGAACGGGAGAGCCGGTGATGCGAGCAGTGCGAGAACGAGCCCCAAGAGCCACCGCACGAGTGATCCCCTTCCCCTGCACGAGCCCACCGTAGAGCCGGCCGATGGCCCATCGTCCTTCCCGACGGACAGCCGCGAGAGGTGGTTCCCTCACGCGCCGCGGGCCCTACCGCCCCCCGAGCGTTGCCGTCGTGCCCGGGAGCCCGAGTGGACCCAGGTCCCAGGTCACCGTTGCCGTGAACGGACTCCGCGCTGTCTGAGGCACACTCCACGAGTGTGCGCAGGGGCCGCCGCCTCACCCGAAGCCCATCGCGAAGCTGCCGATCGTCTTGCCGTCCGCGTCGACGATCGCGACGGAGGGAGCGACCTCCTCGGGCTCCTCGGCGCCCATCGTCCGCCTCGGGAGGCCCAACTGGGCGAGGGCGCCCTCGCAGGCGACGCGGAGCAAGGCCACCCCACCGGGCTCGAGCGTCCCCGTCGCGGAGATGGTCACCGCCAGCCCGGCGAGCGGCTCGATCGTCGGCGCCGGCGAGCGGCTCAGGTCGAGCGGCCAGCCCTCGCTCACGGCCCCGAAGGTGTACTGCCAGGTCGAGCCGTCGGCGGCCGTCGCCTCGACCACCGCCGAACTCAGCGCGTAGTAGCCGTAGGGGACCTTCGTCGAGCGGGTCAGCCCCTCGACCGCCACCGAGCGGCCGTCTTCCTCGGTGAGCATCAGCCTGAGGCTGCTCCACGACGCCCCCTCGGCCAGGTCGGGGAGCCGCGGCCGGAGCAGACAGGAGCCCGTTGGCCCATGGCTCCAGGTCGCCTCGGCGAGCGGGAGCCCGACGGAGAGCAGCACGGGCGTCCGCGGATCGAGCAGCGTCCGACCGCGGGCGAGCAGCACCTCGCCCTCGTCGCGCTCGAGAAGGCCGTCGCCATCGCGATCGAGCCACAGCTCGTCGAGACCGCCGTCGAGCACGCCGTTCGCGTTCCCGTCGCGCAACACCACCGGCGCGTCCTCCGGCCCCGCGGGCGCCGTCCAGTAGCCGCGCGCGGCACAGAAGAGCACACGGCCGAAGCCGCCCACACGCAGGGCGACGACGGTCTCGGGCTCCGGCCCCACGCGCGCGAGCCAGACCGTGTCGGTCTCCTTGCCGAGGCCCGGCGGGCGCTCCTGTGTGGTCGCCACCGTCGCCGGGTCCTCCTCGGCGAGGTCACCGTCCCGGTCCGTGTCGACGACGAGCCGGAGCCCCTCGCCTTCGCCGACCACAGCAACGCACAACGGGGAGTCGCCCACGCGGGGCGCGGCGTAGCGTGTCGCCCCATCGGCCCCGGCCGGAGCGCTCCGCAGGCCGTCGGGCGGCGACGTCGTGAGCCCGGCGCTGACCACGCCGTAGCAGGGCTCGCCGAGCGCCGACCACGCATCGACCCGGTCCCACCCCTGCGCCCGCGTCGGGAGGGCCAGAGCCAGTAGCACAGGGATTGCGGGAACCGCCACAGACACCAGTCGCACAACAACCCCACCCCTCGCGCGCCCCGCGCGGCCGCGGCCCGCACCGGGAGCGGGACGCCCGATGCGGGAGTGTGCATGCAAGGAGGAGCCCGTCCCGCGCGGCGGCGTTACGGGAGCATTCGCGGTGGCGAGAGGGGAGTCCTGTCGCGGCGACGGGATCGGCCGCCCGGGCCTCGCGCTCGGGGTCGAGGCGTGATGGCTCCGGCGCTCCGGGGGGTGGGGCCTATCGCACCTCGGCCTTCGGCCGGATCGCCAGCTCCCCGTACAGCGTGTCGTCGACGGGGTAGCCGCGTGCGCGGAAGTGCTCCCGCAGGTCGCGGCCGACCCCGTGGCTCATCGCCGCCACGAGGAACGTCGCGCGGAAGACCTCGTTCTCCGGCTGCTGCCAGCGCTCGGTGTCGGCGGGAGACCACGTCTCGACCGCTGCCATCAGCCGCTTGGTGGCGAGTCGGATCTCCCCCGTCTCGTCGGCGAGCAGGAGGAACTCCCGCCCGAGGTGCATGAAGCTCGGCAGCGTCTCGTCGGTCGGGGTCTCGGGGAGGTCGCGCGAGCGGAAGCACATGCCCTCCCGCTCGTAGCGCCGCGCCCCCTCCACCAGCGGAACCGTCGTGCGGAGCGCGCAGGCCCAGATGAGGTCGCGCAGGTCGGGCGAGAGGCCGGTGCGCTCGGCGTCCGCACACAGCAGCGCGGCGGTCGCGTGCTGGAGGATCTGCGCGAGCGACTCACTCGCGATCGCACTCATGGGACCGTCGGTCTTGCCGCCCAGGTGGCATGCCGCCGGGGTGTTCAGGGTCACGTTGTGGCCCATCTCGTGGAACAGCGAGGACCAGTCCGGGCTCGGGCCGACCATCTTCGTCGCGCATGCCACGGTTGCCGGCTCGAGGAACCACAGTGAGCAGCCGTAGCCCTCCTCGGAGCGCGCCACCACCTGCCGCGTCCGGGCGCGCGGCGCCACATCGCCGTTGCACAGGTCGATCTGGATCGCGTGCGCGACGTCGAGCACGTACTCGATCGCGTCCGGGGGGATCGCCGTGAACACCTCGGCCGGGAAGGCGCCGAGCCGTGGCCCCCCGGGCTCGACGGCCGGCGCCACCGTGGCCGGCGAATCCGGGAGCAGGAGAGCCACGGCGCGTGGGACCCGCCGCTGGTACGTGACCGCGGGCCGGAGCGGCAGCGTCGCGCCGGCCTCGCCCGTCGTGCCGTCGTCGTAGTGCGCCGTCACGGTGATCCGCGCGACGCCGGTTCCCTCGGCGTAGGTGTGCTCGGCGACGAAGAACGACTCCTCGCGCATGCCGTCGCCCCAGTCGAAGGTGAACGGCGTGCCCGGGCGCCGGCCGTCGTAGCCGTCGATGGTGACGCTCAGGCCCTCGTGGACCACGGGAACCAGCGAGAGGCTGCTCTCGCGGGTGAGGGCCTCGCGGAGCGAGTAGGCGGGCGACGCGGCCGCGGCGCCCGCGCACCCGAGCACCGTCGCGAGCGCCGCGGCGAGCCAACGGGCCGCCCGAGCCATCGCCCTCCCCCTTCGCGTGCGGCCCTACCGCGTCGCGTTGCGCACGAGTTCCTCGGCAGCCCAGCCGAGCGCCTCGCGCGCCTGGGGCGAGCGGCCCTCGGCGTAGACGCGGACGATCGGCTCGGTGCCCGAGGGCCTGCCGAGCAGCCAGGAGCCGTCTTCGAGGTGCAGCTTCACGCCGTCGCGGTCGTCGACGCGGGTGACCGTGCGTCCCGCGACCGTACTCCCGACCCCGAGATCGTGGAGCTGGCCCATGACGTGCTTCTGGCTCTCGGGCGTCAGGTGCAGGTTGTGGCGGAACCACAGGTAGTCGCCGTACTGCGCCTTCAGCTCGCGGACCAGCCGCGAGATGGGGCCGCCGCACTTGGCGACGATCTCGGCCGCGAGCAGGCAGGCGAAGATGCCGTCCTTTTCGGGGATGTGGTCGGAGCGCGACATCCCGCCGCTCTCCTCGCCGCCGAGCAGCGCGCCCTCCCGCAGCTCCTCGCCGATGTACTTGAAGCCGACCGGCGTCTCGGTGACGCTCGCCCCGTGCCGCG
>CAZRDB010000018.1:1687-29882 GCA_964598695.1 uncultured Armatimonadia bacterium | reverse complement strand
CCCCCCCCCACCCCCCCAATTTGATTTATCCGCCCCGGGTCACCGGGTCCCGCGCCCCCGGGAAATCGCAGACGGCATCCATCAGGTGCGAGGTCGCGACGGTGCGCACCATGCGGATCGCCCCGGCCGGGCGCCGCTCGGTGAGATGGTACGCGGCGATCAGCGCGAGGTAGTCGCAGGTGCTGATGAACGCCCCGGTCGAGTCGACGATCCCGAAGCGGTCGCCGTCGCCGTCGTTGGCGAGGCCCAGGTCGAGCGAGGTGCTGACGACCTGCTCGACCAGCGGCCCGAGCCGGTCCTCGCGCGGGTCGGGCTCGCCGCCCCCGAAGGTCGGGTTGGGGTCGGGCCGGATGACCGAGACATCGCAGCCGGCCGCGGTGAGCAGGGTGTCGATGTAGCCGGCGGTCACGCCGTGCATCGGGTCGCAGCAGATCCGCAGGCCCGCGTCGCGGATCGCGTCCAGATCGATGAGCTTCCGCAGGGCGGCGAAGTAGGCCCGGCGCGGGTCGAGCACGGCCGGCCGGGGCGACTCGCTGCGGCGGACATCGAGGCTGGCCTCGACCTTCGCCACCTCGGCCTCGATCAGCTTGGTGAGATCGGTCTGGGCCGGGCCGGCGTACCAGGGGATGAACTTGATGCCCATGTACGAAGGCGGGTTGTGGCTGGCCGTCAGCATCAGCCCGCAGACGGCCTCCTGATCGAGGATCGCGTGGGCGAGCGCGGGGGTCGGGATGGGCCGAGTCGGCAGCGCCGTCGCGAGGCCGTTGGCCTCACAGATCGCGACCGCCTCGAGCGCGAACTCGCGCGCCATCGCCCGGGCGTCGTAGCCGACCAGCACCGTGCGTCGGCCCGCCGGCTGGCCGGGGAGCCGCTCCTCGGCGAGGAGGTTGGCGATCGCCTGCACGACGATGCCGAAGTTGCGGAACGTGAACTCGCGCGCGATGATCGCGCGCCAGCCATCCGTGCCAAAGTGGATCTCAGACATCCATCCGCCTCCTGTGCCGGTCCGGGCTAGTCGCCGCTCCCGACGCGCCGGAGCCGCAGAATCTCCGCCGTCAGGCGCTCGCCGGCCTCGATCACCCCCACGGACAGCCATCCGTCCCGCGGTTGCCGCGCCGATCCGGGGTTCACGATCAGGACCCCGTCTTCCTCCTCGACACGCGAGCGGTGCGTATGGCCGTGGACCACGCAGTGGACCTCCTCGGCGAAGAGGTCGAACAGGCCGTCGGGAGTCGGGTCGGCCGGCGGCTGGTGGACCAGGCCGATCGTGTGCGCCCCGGCCCGGAAGGTTCGGGTCCGCGGCAGGCGCAGGTCGTCGCAGTTGCCCTTCACGGCCAGGGTCGGAGCGATGGCCTCGAGCCGCCGCAGCACGTCGGGGGCCGTCACATCGCCGGCGTGAAGGATCGCCGCGACGCCCTCGAGCCGCGCCAGCATCGCCTCATCGAGCCAGGCCGCCAGCCGGCAGTGGGTGTCGCTCACGAGCCCGATCCGCACCCCTACCGCCCCATCCGCTCGCGGGTGGTGACCGGACGGCCGGCGTCGGCCGGCTCGTCGGCTGCGGGGGCCGCGGGTTCGGAGGCCGGCGGGGCCGCCTCGAGCAGCCGGGCGCCCGGGTCCTGCTCGCCGCTCAGCCGCTGGCCGGTGGTCGGGTCGAGCAGGTGTGGGGTGACGAAGATCACCAGCTCGGAGTCCATCCGCTCGCGGCTCTTGCTGCGGAAGAGGTGGCCGATCAGCGGCAGCTCGCCGAGGAGGGGGATCTTGCGGTGGGTGACGTACTCCTCCTGGCGCATGAGGCCGCCGACGACCGCCGTCTCGCCATCCTTGACCCGGATGTGGGTGTCGGCCTCGCGGTTGGAGACCTGGGGCAGACCGCTCTTGGGGTCGACCGCCGAGATGTTGCTCACGCCCGGCTCGAGCACGAAGGTGATCTCGCCGTTGCCGCCCGTCCAGGGGGAGATCCGCAGACGCACTCCGACATCGACGCCCTGGACCTGCCGCGTGACGCCGCTGTAGGAGGGGATCTCGACCTCCATGAACCGCGTCTGGCCGATGAACAGCTCGGCCGTGCGGCCGTTCATCACCGCGATCCGCGGTCGCGCCCAGACCTTCGCGATCCCCTTGGTCTCGAGGGCGTGGAGTCGGGCCTGGAAGTCCTCGGGCAGCCGCGTCATCGTCCGGAACTCCATCGCCCCGGTCGCGGAGTCGATCGAGCCCAGGAACTCCATCCCCTCGTAGCTGAGGCCCAGGCTGCGGTCATCCTGGTTGCGGGTCGTGAACTCGACCGCGATCGCCTCGACCATGATCTGGGGCGGAGGGATATCGACCATCGCGAGGTCGCGGCCGATCTTGTTGAGCATGAGGGTGGGGGCCGAGACGACGATCGCGTTCTGGTCGGTGTTCTCGAAGAGGTACGGGTACAGGAAGTTGGGCAGCAGGCCCTGGGCCGTGTTGGCGTCGACGTTCTCGATCGGGAAGCTGCGGGTATCGGCCAGGCGGTAGGCCGAGAGATCGGTTGGCAGGCCGGTCGAGAACATGTACGTGCCCCCCGGCTCGGACGGCGCCGCGACGCCCAACCCGGCCGCCGCCGCGATCGCGTTCAGCGCCCCTTCCACCGTCGAGCCGGCCAGCGTGATGGTGAGCTGGGTTCCGCCCGAGCCGTCGACCGGTCCGGGATCGATCAGGTCGTCGACCAGGATGTTCGTCTCGGTCAGCTCGCCGATGCGGGCGAGGAGCTGGTGGAGGTTGGCCTTGACGGCCACGATGCTCAGCAGGCCGCTCGTCGGATCCTGCTCGACGCGGAGCGACTGCGAGGAGTCGATCTCGACGGCCGTCGCGCCGCCGGCCTGCTGGAGGTTGACGTCGCTGGCTACGTTGATCAGCGCCCCGAGCTGGTCGTCGGTCGCCCGCGCGGTCGCGATCGTCGGGTACAGGAACGCCACGCGCATCTCGACCCCGATGCCCTGCTCGGCCCCCTGCGGGATCGTCATCTCGACGTAGCTGACGGGCGGCTGGTCGACCTTGATGATCGTCTTGCCGCTCGCGTTCTTCGCGTTGGGGAACCGCAGCACGATCTCGTTGGTCGGCTTCGGGTCGGACCACGGGTCGAGGCCCACGACGCGGAAGCTCAGCACCCCGTCGGCCTTGACCATGAGCTGGATGCCGTTGTTCAGGACGGTGACGTCAACCGTCTTGATGTTGGCCCAGACGGCCCCGCGCGCGTGGGTGGCGCAGAGCGCCGTGAGGAACATAAGGGCCATCGGCAGGGTGGCTCGATGCCGCATGGTAGGGTGCCTCGCCTTCCAGGTGTACGGCGCCGGCGGAGTCGTCGGCGCGGGCGGTCGGATCGCGCACAATGCGCGCGGTGAGAAGAAAGCACACGTCCTCTTGTCGTCCGTCGCGGCCACGGGCGCCGAGGAGATCCCGCAAAACGGGCAGCTCGGACAGCAGGGGCAGCCCTTGACGGTGTCGGGCCGACTCCTCGGTCAGGAGCCCCCCGATCACGATGGTGTCGCCGTCGCGCACACGGGCCGCTCCGGTCATGCTGCGCGCGACGGAGCTGATCTGGCTTGCGTCGGATCCGCCGGTGACGGCGCTCGAGACGCCCGCGTTGAGATCGACGGTGATCTCGTCGCCGTCGCCCACCAGGGGCGTCACGCGCAGCCGCACGCCCAGCGGGACGGCCTGGAGCCCTCCCCAGGAGTAGCTCGACTGCGCCATGACGAGGAACCGCTCGTCGCCCACGAACAGCTCGCCGGTGTGGCCGTTGACGACCCGCACCCGCGGCCGCGCCACCAGGCGTACGCGCTGGTCGGCCGCGAGGGCTCGCAGCGTGCTCGCCCAGCCTCCGGGCGGGGTCGGTCGCGCGACCATCAGCAGGTCGCCGACGCCGGCCTCGTCGGCCTCCTCGGCGAGCAGCCCACCCTCGCCGACCTCGGCCGCGCCCGGCCCCACGGCGGCTCCCATCGTACCCGTGGCGCCGCTCCAGCCCCAGAGCCGGTCGCGCGTGGCGTGATCGGCGACGGTGACCATGTAGCCCTCGATCTCGATCAGCGGCGGCGGGCGGTCGAGGGCGGCGAGATCGCCGCGGACCTTCTCGATGAGGGCCGGCGGGCCGTTGACGACCACCGCGCTGCGCTCCACGTCGACCCGGACGTAGGGGAGCACCATGCGCGGCAGCAGGTTGATGGCGGTGCTCGGGGCGAGGTAGTTGCACCGCAGCAGCTCGGTGCGGCCCGCGCCGTAGCTCGCCGCGTCGGAGGCGCGCGCCTCGCCGATCGCGAAGCCTCCGTCGGGCAGGGGGGTCCACGAGAGTTCGTAGGCCGCGCAGACGGCCGCGACCACGCGCTCGACGGGCATCGGCGGCAGGTACATCGTCACCCAGCGGTCGCGCTCCAGCGCCGACACGGCCAGCGAGCGGCCCGAGCGCGCGCCGAGCACCTCGAGCAGCCGGGTCACGGGCACGTTCACGGCCTCCACGGTCACGACGTCGCCGGCGCCGCCCACTCGGAGACGGACGGGGTCCTCGGGCAGCGGCTGCCGCCGCGCGACCCGGGCGGTGTCTTCGTACTGGTCGCTCAGGACGGTGATGATCAGCGAGCGCATGTCCTGCGAGCGGCGGACCTCGTAGCAGATGTTCGTGTCGTGCTCGGTTCGCCAGTGCTCGGCGTCCCAGTTGTCCCACGACGAGCTGTTGAACATCCCGACCACGCCGGCCTTGTCGTACAGCACGATCTCGCACCGCAGGCCGACGCCCAGGTTGCCGCTGCCCGTGGGCGAGAGCGAGATGTGGCTCACGGGGTAGTCGGCGACATCGACGAAGGCGCTGATCAGCGACCGGCCGTTGGCGATCTCGATCGGCACGCGGTCGATGGGGGCCATGTCGCGGTCGGCCCAGCCCGAGGCGGGCACGGTGATGTAGTTCCACATCTCATCGCCCGGCCACGCCTCGAGCGTGCCGTCGGCCTGGAGGGTGATCCGCACCGCGTTCGTGAACCGCTCGACGCGCGCGGCGGTGACGTTCGCGTAGGTCTGCTTCCGCGCCGTCTCATCCTGCCCCGCGACCGAGGCGGCCAGGCAACACAGGGCGAGCAGCCCGAGCGGCACTCGGGCTGCCCTTCCGCGGTCGGCGCCTGACGGTCTCGGGCTGGGGGGCATGGGCTGCGCTCCGCTAGGGTGTGGCCGGCGTCGGATCGGCCGGCGCTCCGTCGATCCCGAACCGGGCGCGGAGAGCCTGCTCCTCCTCCTCCGGCAGATGGCCGGTCTGGCTCAGGATCCGGGGCGTGATGAAGATCACCAGCTCGGTCTGGATGTCCTCGGACTCCTTCGAGCGGAACAGCTTGCCGATCAGCGGGAGGTCCCGCAGCAGGGGGATCCCGCCCTCGGTCTCACGCAGCTCGTGCTGGATCAGCCCGCCGAGGACGATCGTCTGGCCGTCGGCGACGCGGACCTTGGTTCGGGCCGAGCGCGAGGTGCGGTTGGGTAGGCCCGTCACCGGGTCGGGCGCCGAGAGCGTCGAGATCTCCGCCTGCCGCAGGTCCACGATGATCACGTCACCCGTGCCGCTGAAGGGAACGAGGTCGAGCCGCACGCCGGCGTCGATCGAGGTCTGCGAGCTGTCGTCGTCGCCGAGGCGACGGACCGTCTTGTCGAGGAAGCGCTCGGTGCCGATGAAGATGCTCGCGCTATGGCCCGAGACCGTCGCGATCCGCGGACGCGCCCGGATCGTCGCCCGCGATTCCGACGCCAACGCCGCCAGCCGGGCCGAGAACCCGGTCGGGAGCCAGGTGACGCCCTGGAAGCTGAAGTTGCCGGCGGCCGAATCGGACGACAGCGCCGTCCCGGCGTTCTGCCAGGCCATCTGCACACCGAGCTGGTCGAGGCTGGTGTCGGTCAGCTCGACCATCAGCACCTCGATCATCACCTGCTTGGCCGGGATGTCGAGCTGCTTGATGTCGCGCCGGAACTTGGCGAGTACGTCACTCGGCGCTGAGAGGACGACGGCGTTCTGCTCGGCGTTCACGCGGATGTGGTACTGCAGGAAGGTCGGCATCAGGTCGCGCACCCGGCCGGCCGGCACGTACTGCGTCGGCACGGTCGCGATGTCGCTCGCGAGGTAGCTCGCCGGGCTGGTCGGGACGCCCTCGGAGATCATGATGACCCCGTCGATCTCGGCGTACGAGAGACCGTACGTCGCGGCGATCTGGCCGATCGCCTCCGTCGGCGTCACGTTGCGCAGCGAGGCGGTGATCCGGTCGCGGACGGTGTCGTTGACCATGATCGCGAGCCCCGTCGCGACGCCGATCCGCGCGAAAACCTCGTGGGCGTCGGCATTGAGGCACGAGAGGCTGAGCCCGTTCTCGCCGAAGCTCAGCTCCACGCTCCCACCGGCGCCGGGGGTGGCGGCCGCCGCGACGGCCGTCTCGGCCGACGGCGTCTCCTCGGACGCGGCAACCGCTGCCGCCAGGGCCGGGATGAGCGCGAGAACGGTCAGTACATGCAGGTTGCGCATGGGGGTGACTCCTCCGGGAAGAGGGCGCGGCGGCCGCGCCCTCGCTCAGGACTCCGCCGGGACGGGCCCGCCGAGAACGGTGAACTGCTCGACGGCCCCACTCCGCAGGTCGAACAGGGCCTGGAGCGCCCCGCCCGGCTCGGCCCGGTAGAGCCCTCGCAGATCGGCGGCCCGGTCGAACGGCCCCGTTCCGGAGACGGTCGCCCGGTAGCCCTCGAGGTCGCCCTGGGGCACGCCGAACGAGACGGGCTCCTCGGCGTCCGCGCTGCTCTCGAGGCACAGGACGTTGACCACGCCCGGGTCGAAGAGATCGAGCACCGCGACGGCGCCGGTGTTCCGGCTCCCCGCGATGGTCCCGGCCCGGCCGGCGTCGACGCCCGTGAACAAGCCGCTCACCGTGACCACGACGCGCCGGGGCCGGTCGGTGAGGTCGCGGCTGCTGGTGTCGTAGATCGGGCTTTCGGCGATCTCGGTCGCGCCGAACACGGGGGGCTCGACGCCGGGACCCGGGTCGCCGAAGACGATCGCGCGCTGCAGCTCGTTGGCGTCGAGGTCGACGTACAGGATCGCGCCGATCCCACCCCCCGCGAGCTGCGTGCCGGCCGAGTTGCGGATCGCGGTGAAGCGGCCGCTCAGGCCGTAGAGGACGGCACGCCGGCCGCCGCGCTGGTCGACGGTCCGCGCGGCGAGTGTTGTGAGGCTCGGCGCCGCGGTGGACGAGCCCGCCGGGGCGACGGAGAGGCCTGTCCCCAAGGGAAGGTGATCCCAGGAGGGGCCGGAGGAGCTGGCGCAACCGGCCAGCAGCAGGACGACGGCGAGGGTTGCGGCCGCGGCAGGAACCCGGGACGCGCGGGGCAGTGTGCTCATAGCTGCGGCATCGATCTCCTCTTGGCGCGGTACGGATCCGGACGCACGGACCGAGCGCGGCGCGTACGCGGATCACGACCTGTAGGCAGCAGCCGCCCCATCAGTAGACAGTCCGTTCCGCCACTTCGTTGCCGAAATCCTGCCGGCGTCCCGAATCAGACCACGCGGCTCCCGATCGGCGCCTGCGCGACCACGCGGAACGGATCCTTCTCGTAGCCCGAACGCGCGATCAGCGAAAGCTGCGGTAGGTCGAATCGCAGTGGACGCCACGCGTTCTCGAGCTGGTCGCGCGTCACCCGCGCTGTCGTGCGGTCGTGGAAGCTCCCCAGGGAGAGGTGCGGCACATAGCCGGTCTCGTGCCGGGCCGACTCGTCGCAGTGCGGGAACGCGAGCTGCAGCGCCTCCTGGAGATCCATGATCCGGTCGGGCGGCGACGGGCTGGCCCATAGCGTGACCCGACCCGAGGGATGGTTGAAGAAGGCGAGCTTGTCCAGCGTCACCGTCGGAACCGGAAGCCGGGCCACCGCCTCGGCGCAGGCGATCGCCGCCTGCGGCAGCCGCTCGTGCGCGACGAACGGGTACAGCAGCGTGATGTGTGGCATCCAGCGGCGCACGTTGGGGTCGTAGAGGCGCCGGATCTTCTGGATCGGGCCCCAGGCCTCCTCCGGCGGGATCAGCACCACGGCTGTGAAGTGGGTCTTTCGCAGCGTGTCCTCGCGCTGCATGCGAACGGGTCGTTGGTCCTCCGGCACTCTCGGTCACCTTCCCCGTCCGTCCGGCCGACTCCCCCGCCCCGCGTCGCGCTCCCCAGGATAGCGTGGGCGGCCGCCGATGGGTAGCGCCCTCCGGCTGACGACCGATTCTCCCCGCCCTCCGCCTTGGCCGCGGCACCGTGTTCGCCTATCATACGGGAGGGCTAGGGCCCTCGAGCGTGATTCATCGCCCCGGAACGGCGGAATCGACACATGCGCAGACGGATTGCCTGGGCACCACTCGCGTTGCTCCTGGGCTTGGCCGCGGCCTGTGCCGCGCAGCAGCCGGCCACGGCGCCGGCGGCTCCCCCGGACCCGCTCGCGCAGGCGAAGGCTCTCGTGGAGCGGGCCGAACGCGCCGCCGAGCAGGGTTACTCCCCCAGCCCCTTCGCCGACCCGGCCGTCGAGGAACTCAAGCGGATCGCCTCCGGCGACAACCCGCCGCCCGCCGCCTTCTTCTACCTCGGCCGGGCCTACGCGCTGGCCGGCCACCCCGAGATCGCCTCGCGCTGCCTCAACCACTACCTCGGCCTCGAGGCGGCCGGGCAGGAGGCGCTGCGCTCCCAGGCTCGCGACTTCGTGCTCCGCACCGAGTTCATTCTCGGCTGCGAGGCCCTCTCGATGGGCCACGGCCGTACCGCCGAGCGCCACCTGGCCGTCGCCGCCCGCCTCGCCCCCGACAACCCTCTGGTCGGTCGCAAGCTCGAGGCGGCCCTCTCCGGCCTCTATGACCCGAGCCGCAAGGAGTCTCTCAGCTTCCCGCCCGACGAGCCCGAGAGCCCGACCCCGCTCGTCGTCGCCCGGACCGAGGTCTTCCCGCGTTACGCCCCCCGCGCGATGAGCCGCATGGCCGCCGGCGACCTCCCCGGCGCCGGCGCCGACATCGACAAGCTCATGGCCGCGCGTGGCGCCAACGCCATCCTCGCCGCCCTCCGCGCCGCCATCTACTTCCAGAGCGGCGAGGGCCCCGGAGCGCTCGAGCGCTTCGGTCCCGCCTACGCCGATCCGATCGTCCCGACCGACCTTCCCGTGCTCACCACGCGTATCGGGGTCGTCGATGGGCGGATCTACCGCGTCAGCCGGATCTGCGAGGGCGCGTTGCTCTCGATGACGCCCTATGTCGATGTCCCGATCGAGCGCCAGGCCCTCGCCACCTATCTCGCGCGCAACAACGTCGTCGCGGTCAGCCGGATCGGGGGCCTGTTCGCCGCCGAGAAGCCGGAGCAGGACTTCCTCTGCCGCCTGCTCACGCGCACCGGCACGGCCACGACCGAGACGCGGCCGAACCAGCAGGATGTCCCCGCTTCGGTGCTCGAGCTGCTCGACCCCGAGCTGGTCGCCTGCTCGCGGGTCATCGCCTTCGCGCGCTCGACCGAGCCCGTCGGCGAGCTGCGGTTCGTGCTGCGGCGCGGCGAGAGCCAGTGCGAGATCGCCTTCGAGGAGCCCCCGCTCGCCTCAGCCGGCTGGATCCCCCCGACCGGCCCGAGCGGCGCCGGCGCCGCGTCGGGCGGGACGACGGTCACGCCGCCGGACGCCGCGATCACCGTCGCCTCGCTGGCCGACGCCTGCCTCCCCGTCTTCTCCCGCACCGGCGGCGAGCCCGCGACGGTGCGGGCCGTCTGGATGACCGGCCGGTTCCTCGAGGCGCTGTGCCGGCTCTCCGCCAACGCCCCGGACATCGCCGACCTGCGCGCGCTCCGCAAGGTCTCCGAGACCCACCTGGTCTTCATGGTCATGGCCCCCGACATCCCGCAAGACGCGACCCTCGCCGGCGCCTCCGTGCTCGTCGGCAGTGGGGGCGACCGCCGGTTCGGCGCCTACCTCGACTCCCTCGCCGAGATGCCCGGGCTCTCGGCCCGGGCGAAGGCCTACGGGATCTGCTTCCCCATCGCGAGCAAGACCGGCAAGAAGCTCCCCCTCGACGGTCCCGGCGATCTGACGGTGCTGGTCGGCGGCCAGGAGGCGCTCCGGTTCCGGTTCACCTGGCAGCTCCCGCTCGCCGAGCCGCCGCTCCTGCGCTCGGCGCTCGGCGAAGGCTCCGTCCCGTGAGCGAGATCGACGACCGCACGGACGCCTACGACTACGACCTCCCGCCCGAGCTGATCGCCCAGCACCCGGCCGAGCGACGGAGCGACGCCCGCCTCCTCGTGCTCGACCGCGCCTCCGGCGCCGTGGAGCACCGGCGCTTCGCCGAGATCGGCCGCCACCTCCGCGCCGGTGACTGCCTGGTGGTGAACGACACGCGCGTCTTCCCCGCCCGCCTGCTTGGGCGGCTCCCGACCGGCGGCCGCGTCGAGCTGCTCCTGTTGCGGCCGCTCGGCGAGGGGGAGTGGGAGTGTCTGGGGCGGCCGGCGGGCAAGCTGCGGCCCGGCCGCGTTGTCGCCTTCGGCGAGGGGAAGGCCGCGATCGAGGCCGAGGTGCTCGAGCGGCTCCCGGAGCCGGGCCAGCTCCGCGTCGCCCTCCGCAGCGCACTTCCGCTGGCGGAGGCGCTCGAGGTGGTCGGCCACATCCCCCTGCCTCCCTACATCCAGCGGCCCGACGAGCCACTCGACCGCACCCGCTATCAGACCGTGTATGCCGCGCACAGCGGCTCGGTGGCGGCGCCGACCGCCGGGCTGCACTTCGAGGAGAGACTCCTCGAAGACCTCGCCGCAGCCGGGGTGCGTCTCGCCCGCGTGACCCTCCACGTCGGGCTGGGCACCTTCCGGCCGATCTCGGCCGAGAGCATCTCGCTGCACGCGATGCACGAGGAGCGTTACCATGTGACGCCGGAGAGCGTCCGGATCATCGAGGACTCCCGCGCGGCCGGCGGACGCGTCATCGCGGTGGGTACGACGGCCGTCCGCACCTTGGAGACCCTCGCGGGACTGCACGGGCGCGTGGTCCCGGGCGAGGGCGCGACCCGGCTGTTCATCCGGCCGGGCCATCGCTTCCGCGCCGTGGACGGACTGGTCACGAACTTCCACCTGCCGCGCTCGAGCCTGCTCGTGCTGGTCTCGGCACTGGCGGGTCGCGAGCGCATCCTGGCGGCCTACCGAGAGGCCGTCGCGCAGCGGTACCGGTTCTTCAGCTACGGCGACGCGATGCTGATCGTCTGACGCGCGGTGCGGGAGGAGGATGGGCGATGGACGGAACGCCAAGCGGCTCGCGGCGCGGCGCCGGTCTCGCGGTCTGGATCGTGGTAGGCCTTGTGGCGCTCATCATCGTGCTCTGCGTCGGCCTCCTGGGGGCCAGCCTCCTTGTCCGCGGCACCCATGCCTCCGCCCCGCCGGCCGCCGCCCATGGCGCGAACCCCTTCGGCGTCGCCCCGACGGCGGGCTCGAACCCCCAGCTCGACGGCCTCTCCGTCCGCATGGTCACCGCCTCCGGGTTCACGGGCGTCGCCTACGACCACGGCCGCGGGGCGCTGCTGGCGAGCCTGCCCGGGAACTGGCTCCGGTTCGATGCCTCAGGCGCGATGGTCGACCTACACCCGACAGGCTTCTCGTCGCCCTGTCTCCGTCTCGCGAACCTCGATGCCGACCCCGAAGCCGAGGTCGTGGTCTTCGAGTACTGGGGCCGGACCTTGACCGCCTGCGAGGCCGACGGCACGGAGCTGTGGACGCGGGACGTGGGCTACGCGATCGACGAGGTCGCCCCGGCCGACCTGGAGGGCGACCCGCGCGACGAGCTGGTGCTCGGCCTGCAGGCCCCCGGAGGGGTGATGCTCCTGAGCGCCGACGGGGTGCCCGTCTGGCAGAATGGCTCCACCGGCGAAGCGGCCTTCGTCTGCGCCGGGGACACCAACGGCGATGGCGCGCCGGAGATCCTGGCCTCGACCACGCGGCGCGGAACCCTGCTGCTCTCGGCCGACGGCCGGCTGCTGCGCGCCGACCGGCGCTTCGAGTCCACCTACTTCGCCCAGACTGTCGACTGCCCCGCCGCCCATCGCGGGGTTCGGTGGGTCGCGGTCGGCATGGACGCGCACGGCTCCGCGATCGCCGGTTTCGGGGCCGATGGCGCGTGCCGGTGGAGGACCAACCTCCCGGCGGGCACGACCGTCGAGGGCATGGGACCCGCCGCCGTCGCCACGCAGAGCCCCTGGCTCGCGCTCGCCTCGAACACGGGCGCCCTCCACGTGATCGACCTGGACTCCGGCCGCATCCTCGGGCGGATGGACTCCGCCGCGCCGGGGACGGTCATGGAGGTCGCCTGGGTGGAGGAGCCGGGCAAGGAGCCCTGCCTGGCCGTCGCGCTCGGGGGGGAGATCTGGCAGCTCGACGTCTCGCCCACCGGCTCACCGAGCGTGGCCGGGACGACCGAGAGCGGCCCCGGGCTCCTGCCGCCTCGCAGCGAGAGCAGCCCGGCCGAGGCGGTCCCGGCCGCCCCCATGGCGTTCGAGAGCGCCCCGCACACGCCCGATCTGGTCGATCCCCCCGGCTGGCGGGGGTAGGCGCCGCGCGGGAGCTTCCGGGAACTGCTCTAGACCCCTCGGACGAACGACCCGCCGGGACGCGGCTCGACGAGGCCCCGGGCGGCGAGGAGCATCAGGATCCCGGACGCCCGGGCGACCTCCAGCCCTAGGTCCTCGGCGAGCGCGTCGATGTGGGTCGGCTGGTGGCCTAGTGCCAGGAAGACCCGCCGCTGCTCCTCGGAGAGCTGCTCGAGGTCGAGCGTCAGGGGCGCCGCGCCTTCCGCTCCGCAGCCGAGCAGATCCAGCACGGCGCGAGGTCCGTCGACGACCTGCGCGCCATCGCGGATCAGCCGGTGGGCGCCCCGGTTGTACGGGTCGCGGATCGAGCCCGGCACCGCCGCGACCTCGCGTCCCAGCTCGGCGGCGACACCCGCGGTGATCAGCGCACCCGACTGCTCGCGGGCGCCGACCACCACGGTCACGAGCGCCAGCGCGGCGATGATCCGGTTGCGCCGGGGGAACTCCCCGGGCGAGGGCTCGGTACCCGGCGGCAGCTCGGTGAGGACGGCCCCGCCCTCTCGGGCCATCCGGTCCCGGAGTGCGCGGTTCGCGACCGGGTAGGGGTCATCGAGGCCGCAGCCGAGCACACCGGCCGTCGGGCCGCCGCCCTCGAGGGCTCCGCGGTGGGCCGCGGCATCGATCCCCACGGCGAGACCGCTCACGACGCAGACGCCGGACTCGGCGAGGCCGCGGGCCAACGTCTGGGCGCTGTCGAGGCCGTACAGGCCGGCACCGCGCGAGCCCACGATTGCGACCGAGCGGCGGAGGAGGCAGGCCGGGTCGCCGGCGACGAAGAGGCACGGGGGCGGGTCGGGTAGATCGAGGAGGCCCGCGGGGTACGAGGGATCGTCGTAGGGGAGCACCCGGGCCTCGAGCCGGGAGAGCGTGGCGAGCAGCTCCGCGGGGTCGAGCCGCCAGAGGGAGTCGAGCCAGCCGAGCCGGGGTGCGGGAAGCCCCCCCAGGGCCTCGGCCTGCTCGCGAACGGGGGCTGCGAGGAAGCTCTCTGCCCCGCCGAGCGCCTCGAGGGCGGCGACAACCGGCCGGTGGAGCCGTGCCTGGACGATGCTGAGCCGGACCCAGTCGGCGGTCTCCATCGCTCCCCCTGGCTCTCCCCCCGCGATGACGGCTAGGATAGCCCGCCCGGTCCGGCCACGCAACGGGGAACGGCCCGCGCGGTGTCGGCGCAAGGCTCGCCGGCCCCGGGGGCACGAACCCCTTGACCTCGTCACGCCACGCCGCGCTGCCGGGCCGTGCGGTTGGCGGCCCGTATGCCGTGTGCCCCTACCCGGCCCGACCGCTCCTTCTCCCCCGCTGGGCCCGGGGCGGCGGCGTCTCGGCTGGCTCTCCGAGCAGCGCGGCGATGGCCTCCTCGAACTCGGTCGGATCCGGATGTGCGGCCTGGAAGCGCCGCACGACCTCCAAGCGACGGCGACGGCGCGAGACGAGCTCCTCCAGGCGTGCCCGCACCTCCTGGGGCCACGCGGCCAGGGCCGTGGCATCGCCCTGGGCGGCATAGCCGAAGACGTCGGCGAAGAACGTGACCATGCCAGGAGCGCGCTGCGCCAGCCACAAGGTCCACTGGGCACCTTCCGAGGGAGACCAGAGGAGCGCGGCGTCCACCGTCACGAGCAAGATGCCTCCCCCGGCTACGTCCTCTCCGCACTCGCCCCCTCCCACGGCAGAGAGGATCCGCTCGACGTCACGGATCCGAGCTTCGACGGGCCCTGGACTGGCGGCAACGCCCCACAGGGCTTCCTCCAGGGTCGCCGCCCACTCCGCCTCGTGCCCCGTAGCTCGCGCCAGCTCCGCGATGACCCGATCGGGACCCTCCCCGGCCGCGATGGACAAGCACGCTTCCTCTTTGGCCAAGAGCGGTCGCGCACCCACCGGATCCGCGGGTATGCGGCGGAGGAGCGCCAGCGCCGGTTCCCAGTACTCGGCGGCATACAGCAGGAGGACCAACGCCTTGGCCAGGAGCCGGGCCTCACCTGCGTGCCGTTGGGCCCGCAGGCATGGCACAAGCAGAGCCCACGCCTCCTCCAACCGCGCGGCCTTCACGAGAGCTACCGCTGACACTGCCACAGCGAACGCGGTCTTGGGCCCGTGCTCGGCGGCCTCCAGAGCGAGGGCCCGGACCCGCCGGCCGTCCCCTACTGCCTCCCACGCGAGGGCGGCGGCGAGCCACAGGGTCTCGCGGCCCGGGACTCGGCGGCAGGCGGCCTCCAGCTCCTCCGCCTGCGCTCGCCACTCCTCCAGCGCCCGCGTACCAGAGTCACGCGAGAGCGCGAGGGCGACTAGCTCGGCCGCGAGCGCTCCCTCGAGGGCGTCGGCAGTCCGGGCCTCCTCCAGGGCCTGGGCGAGGCACTCGCGGTCGAACGCCGGCGAAGCCTCGCACCGCTCCAGCCACTCGCCGATCTCCTCCGGGCAGAAGAGGTTGATCAACAGCCCCACGACGAACCGCGCCGGCTCGCCCCGATGCCGCTTGAGTTGCATCGACAGGCGCAGGATGGGCTCGCGCGTCTCGTAGCGTGCGGTCCTCCCGTATCGCTCGGTGCGGACGTACCCCATCTGCTCAAGGCGGCGGAGCTGCACGCTCGTCCCTTGCGGCGAGAGCCCGCAGGCCTCCGCGATCTCGCCAACGAGCATCGTCCGGTTGTCTTGGCACAGGCAGTTCACGATCTGACGCTGCTGCTCGGAGAGAAGCTGCAGGCGCGCTTGGTAGTAGGGCGTCAGCTCATCGATCGTCGCGAGGATCTGCTCGGTGGCGCCCTCGACCGAGCCGCTCGCGACGAGCTGCGCCAGCATCACGAAGACGCGTGGGTTGCCACCCGCAAGCGCGTGCATCGCCCGGACGCGCGCCCGCGCGAGGAACCCCTTCATGCTGTCCCGGGCGCCCCAGCGCGCCAGGAGACGCGCCATCAGCTCGCCGCACTCCTCGACGGTCAGCTCGGTCAGGTGATGCGGCGCGAAGAAGCCGTAGAAGGGCGATGTGTGCCGCGAGACTCCGGAGAACAGCGAGGGCGTCGTCGCCACGATCGTCCACCGCGCGCCCTCCTGGAGGTACGCCCGGAGCTGCTGCTGCCCGCGCGTCCCGAGGCCCTGGAAGACCTCGTCGAGGTTCTCCGCGAGCACCAGCAGCACGCGGTCGCCGACCATCGCCTCCAGCGCGGCCCGCGCCTCCGCGACCGGGTCGGTGCGCGACAGCACGCCGGGCCGCGGTCGGCGAAGACCTTCCTCACGCGCCAGAGCGTCGGCGACGCGGAGCAGGAGGTCCGCGAAGCCCGACACGCCCCACTCGTCCTCCTGGAGCCACGCGACGGCGAGCTTGCCCTCCAGCTCCGGCAGGGCCGCGACGCGGTGGCGCAGCAGCGCGATCAGGTGGCTCTTGCCCATCCCACGCGGACCGATGACGAGCGAGTGGTGCTTGGCCTCCGTGAGCGCGCTCTCGCGGGTCGTGGCGACGAGGCGCTCCAGGAGGCGGACGCGTTCCTCCTGCACGAAGACGCTCTCGAGGTCCTCGTGGGACATCAGGCTCGGCGTGAAGCGGGAGATGGGCAGTGTGGGCATCAGGCAAGCCCCCTGTTCAGGTGCCACCATCGGCGCAGCAGCTCGAGCTGGAAGCTGTAGGTGCCATCGTCGTGCAGTTGGAGGTAGTGGTCGCGCTGGAGGAAGGTCAGCACGCTGAAGGCCAGCTCGCGGTCTCCGCAGCCGGGCTGGGCGAGGGTGAGGTCGACCAAGGCTCGCGCCGCGAGGGGGGCGCTGCTCGCCGCAACGGCGTCCAGCGCCGCAAGGGCATAGGGGGTCTCTTCCTCCGTATAGTAGCGCGGTCCATCGGTCGGCCCCTGGATCCGCTCGAGGAAGTGCCGGAAGTGCGCCGGGTCATCAGGGCTGGTCAGCAGTCCCGCAACCTCGGCGCGAGCCCCTTCCACGGTGGCAGTCCCGTTGAGGCACAGCCGACGCACGACCGTGTGGACGTAGAAGGCCACACAGCCGGTCTCGTGCGCAACGGTGTCGGCAACGGTTTCGGGATGCGTGCAGGGGAGCCCCTCGCCCTCCATCAGGCGGCGCGCGAGGTCGCGTGCCGATGGGAGGTCGAGCGGCCCCAGGCCGATGGTGCAGAGGTCGTTCACCAGTACGTCTGCCAGCCGGGCCCCGCGGAGCTGTCGGAGCACAAGAGGGAACCCGATCGAGCCGGTCAGGAGCATGCGGATGGGCTCGTGAGTCTGACGCATCTCCCGAAGCAGCCCAAGCAGCTCGCAGGCTAGCTCCGGCCCGCCCTGCCCCCGGGCCCCGATGTTCTGCACCATCTGGGGGAACTCGTCCCAGGTGAACACGACCGTCGCGTTCCTGACGCTCGCGGCTGCGGCGAACGTGTGACGGAGCTGGTCCTTCCAGTCCCTCTGGAGCAAGCCCGCCGGGAGCTTCACCTTCGGGATCTCCAGGCCGGCCAGTGCCGCCCCGTTGTGGGCACACCACTCCCGGACGCGGTCTTGGGGACGGAGCAGACTGGTCACCGCCTGGACCGCGAGGCGCGCGAACTCCTCGGGCGAATGTACATCCTCAAGGTCCAGGTACCTGGAGATGACGAGGCCCTCATGCGGTGCATTGATCATCTTCTTCACGACGCAGGTCTTGCCCATGCGCCTCTCGGCGCTCAGGATGACGCTTTGACGTCCGAGTGCCCGCCAGATCTCGCTCACCAGGTCGTCTCGCCCGACGACATCACACGGGTCCAGGATTCCCCCCGGGTTGGTCAGCATCGAGTCCCCACTCCATTCCCCACGACGACGCCGATATACAACAGCACTGTTTTACAACACCACTGTTTTACAACAACCATGTTGTATGTCAATCCCCACGCCGGTCCGTAGCCGCCCTCACTGCGCCCGGCGGAGTGTTACCGGCAACAGTCTGCCGGAAATACTTGACCGGATCGGGTCGGCGGTGGCATCCTGTCCTGTTACCACCCGCTCCCTCGAGCGCGGACGGGCGGCAGAACGGAGGCGCGCATGCGGCCACTCTCTCGCACCCAACCCACCGGGCTCTACCACCCGGCCTTCGAGCACGACGCCTGCGGCGCCGGCTTCCTCGTCGATCTCCAGGGCCGTCCGTCCCACGCCCTCGTCGTGCAGGGCGTCCGGATCCTCCGGAACCTCGAGCACCGCGGCGCGAGCGGCGCCGACCCGGCCACGGGCGACGGCGCCGGCATGATGCTCCAGCTCCCGCATCGGCTGTTCGCCGAGGAGTGCGCCCGGCTCGGCTTCGCGGTCCCGGAGCCCGGCGCCTACGCCGTCGGCATGTGGTTCCTCCCCCAGGATGAGACCCGCGCCCTCGCCTGTCGTACCCTGATCGAGGACCTCGCCCGGGAGACCGGTCATGGCGTCCTCGGCTGGCGTCGCGTCCCCACCGACAACACCACCATCGGCGCGACCTCCCGGGCCTGCGAGCCGGCGGTCCACCAGCTCTTCCTCGCCCGGCCCGAGGGCGTCGCGGACGCGACCCTCTTCGAGCGCCGGCTCTACATCCTCCGCCGGCGGATCGAGAAGGCCGTGCGCGAGCTGCTCGGCGACGACCACCTCGAGTGCTACGCCGCCTCGCTCTCGTGCCGGACGATCACCTACAAGGGGATGCTGCTCGCGGCCCAGTTCCCGCAGTACTACCCCGACCTCACCGACCCGCGCACCGAGACGGCCATCGCGCTCGTGCATCAGCGCTACAGCACGAACACCTTCCCGAGCTGGGACCTCGCTCACCCCTACCGCTACCTGTGCCACAACGGCGAGATCAACACGCTCCGGGGCAACGTCAACTGGATGAACGCCCGCCAGCACCTCTTCGAGAGCCCGCTGTTCGGCGAGGAGATGCGGCATTTGCTGCCGATCATCCAGGAGGGTCAGAGCGACAGCGCGTGCTTCGACAACGCCCTCGAGCTGCTCGTGCAGTCCGGCCGCACCTTGCCGCACGCCCTGATGATGATGATCCCCGAGGCCTGGGAGCACCACGCCACGATGCCCGAGCCCCGCAAGGCCTTCTACGAGTACAACCTCTCGCTGATGGAGCCCTGGGACGGCCCGGCCCTGATCGCCTTCACCGACGGCGTCCAGGTCGGCGCGATGCTCGACCGCAACGGCCTCCGCCCGGCCCGCTACGTGGTCACCGACGACGGCCTCGTCGCGATGGCCTCCGAGATGGGCGTGTTGCGGATCTCCGACGCGCACATCGTCCGGAAGGGCCGCCTCGAGCCCGGCCGCATGCTACTGATCGACACGCGGGAGCAGCGGATCATCGCCGATGACGAGCTGAAGGACACCATCTGCAGCGGCCGCGACTACGGCGCCTGGCTGGCCGCGAGTGTCCTCCGCGTGGCCGATCTCCCGGCCGTTGACACGCCCGATGACCCGGCCGGCGAGGAGCTGCTCACCGCCCAGAAGGCCTTCGGCTACACCCACGAGGACCTCCACAAGATCCTCCGGCCCATGGCCGAGAACGGGGAGGAGCCGATCGGCAGCATGGGCGACGACTGCCCGGCGGCCGTGCTCTCCGACCAGCCCCGTCTGCTGTACGACTACTTCAAGCAGCTCTTCGCCCAGGTCACCAACCCGCCGCTCGACGCGATCCGCGAGGAGCTGGTCACCTCGCTTCGCTCGGGCCTCGGCGGCGAGCAGAACCTGTTCGGCGACGGCCCCGACGGCTCGCGGCAGCTCGTGCTCGAGACGCCGGTCCTCCGCAACGACGAGCTGGCGCGCATCCGCCGGACCTCCGAGCCCGGGCTCCGCGCCGTGACCCTCTCGGCTCTCGTCCCGCGTGATGCCGACGGCGCCGGCCTCAAGAGCGCCCTCGACGCGCTGTTCGCCCGCGCCCAGGAGGCCGTCGAACGCGGCGCCCGGGTCCTGATCCTCTCCGATCGCGGCGTCGACGCCGAGCATCTCCCGATCCCCGCTCTGCTCGCCTGCTCGGGCCTCCATCACCACCTGATCCGCACCGGCCATCGGACGAGCGTCGCCCTGATCGTCGAATCGGGCGAGCCACGCGAGGTCCACCACCTCGCCTGCCTCGTCGCCTTCGGCGCCAGCGCGGTCAACCCGTACCTCGCGCTCGCCTCGGTCGCCGACCTGGTCCGCGACGGTTACGTCACCGACCTCGAGGCCGAGCAGGCGCAGGTCCACTACGTGAAGGCGCTGGCGAAGGGCCTGCTCAAGGTCATGTCCAAGATGGGCATCTCCACCTTCGCGAGTTACCACGGCGCCCAGATCATGGAAGCAGTCGGACTCAACCGCGAGGTGATCGACCGGTACTTCACCGGCGCCGTCTCGCTGATCGAGGGCATCGGCCTCGAGGGGCTCGCCCGCGAGGCGCGCGAGCGCCATCGCCGGGGCTTCGGCCGCGTCGCCGCCGCGGCTTCGACCACACTGCCGAGCGGCGGCCAGTACCAGTGGCAGCGCGATGGCGAGACCCACCTGATGTCTCCCGAAGCGATCGCCTACCTCCAGCTCGCGGCCCGCGAGAACGATCCCGGCGCCTACGGGCAGTTCGCCCGCCTCGTCAACGACCAGGCCCGCCGCCTGAGCACGATCCGCGGCCTCCTGGAGTTCCGCGCGGGTCTCCGCCCGGCCGTCCCGCTCGATGAGGTCGAGCCCGCCGCCCTGATCGTCCAGCGCTTCAAGTCGGGCGCGATGTCGTTCGGCTCGATCTCGAAGGAGGCGCACGAGACGCTGGCGATCGCGATGAACCGGCTCGGCGGGAAGTCCAACTCCGGCGAGGGAGGCGAGGACCCGGAGCGGTATGTCCCGCTGCCGAACGGCGACTCCCGCTGCAGCGCGATCAAGCAGGTCGCCTCGGGCCGCTTCGGCGTCACGAGCGAGTACCTCGTGAGCGCCCGGGAGCTGCAGATCAAGATGGCCCAGGGGGCCAAGCCCGGCGAGGGCGGCCAGCTCCCCGGCCACAAGGTGTACGAGTGGATCGCCAAGGTCCGTCACTCGACCCCGGGCGTGCCGCTGATCTCGCCGCCGCCCCACCACGACATCTACTCGATCGAGGACCTCGCCCAGCTCATCTACGACCTCAAGTCGGCGAACGGCCGGGCCCGGATCAGCGTCAAGCTCGTCTCCGAGGTCGGGGTCGGCACCGTCGCCGCCGGCGTGAGCAAGGGCCACGCCGACGTCGTGCTGATCTCCGGCAACGACGGCGGGACGGGCGCCAGCCCCATCAGCTCCGTCAAGCACGCCGGGCTCCCGTGGGAGCTGGGCCTCGCCGAGGCGCAGCAGACGCTCGTGCTGAACGACCTCCGCGGCCGGATCGTCGTCGAGTGCGACGGCCGTCTCCGCACGGGCCGCGATGTCGCGATCGCCTGCTTGCTCGGCGCCGAGGAGTTCGGCTTCGCGACCGCCCTGCTGGTCACCATGGGCTGCACGCTCCAGCGCAAGTGCCACCTCGACACCTGCAGCGTGGGCATCGCGACCCAGGACGCCGAGTTGCGCAAGCGCTTCGCCGGCAAGCCCGAGCATGTGATGAACTACCTGCTCTTCGTCGCCGAGGAGCTGCGCGCGATCATGGCCGAGCTGGGCTTCCGCCGGCTCGAGGAGATGGTCGGCCGCTGCGAGGTGCTCGAGATGCGCGAGGCGATCAGCCACTGGAAGGCCCAGGGGCTCGACCTCAGCGCGGTCCTCGCGCCCCCCGCCGCCCCGGCCGAACACGCCCGCCGGTGCATCCGGGGCCAGGAGCACGGCCTCGAGCAGCACTACGACAACCGGGTGCTGCTGCCGCTCTGCGGCGCCGCGGTCGAGGCCGGCGCGCCGTTCGCGGGCGAGGCCGAGATCGAGAACACCGACCGCACCGTCGGCGCCGTCCTGGGCAGTGCGCTCACGCGGGCGCACGGCGGCGCCGGCCTGCCGGAGGAGACCATCCGGCTCACGTTGCGCGGCCATGCCGGGCAGAGCTTCGCGGCCTTCTGCCCGCGGGGGCTCGGCTTCCACGTGCTGGGCGATGCCAACGACTACTTCGGCAAGGGCCTCTCCGGCGCGACCCTGGTCATCCAGCCTCCGCCCGAGGCGCGCTTCGTGGCCGAGGAGAACGCGATTGTCGGCAACGTCGCGCTCTACGGCGCGACCTCCGGCACGGCCTACATCCGGGGGATCGCCGGCGTTCGCTTCTGCGTGCGCAACAGCGGGGCCACCGCCGTCGTCGAGGGGATCGGCGACCACGGCTGCGAGTACATGACCGGGGGACGCGTCGTGATCCTCGGCCCCACGGGGCGCAACTTCGGCGCCGGGATGTCCGGCGGTCTCGCCTTCGTCCACGACCCGGACGGCCGCTTCCCCTCGCGCTGCAACCGCCAGATGGTGGAGCTGGAGTCCGTGGTCGGCACCGAGCACGGCGCCTGGCTGCGCGAGGCGATCGAGCGCCACGTCGCCCGCACGGGCAGTGGGCCGGGCCGGCGGATCCTCGAGCGCTGGGAGCAGGCGCATACCGAGTTCGTGCTGGTCATCCCGCGCGACTACCGCCGGGTGCTCGAGGCCCGGAGCGCGCAGCAGACACCGCGGAAGGAGGAGGCAGGCCAGCCTGCCGCACCAGCCCATGCCTGATACCAAGGGGTTCCTACGCCACGGCCGCACCGAGATCCCGGCCCGGCCGGTCGATGAGCGCGTGCGCGACTACGACGAAGTGGTCGAGTCGCCCTCGCCGATCCAGATCGTCTCGCAGGCGACCCGCTGCATGAACTGCGGAGTCCCCTTCTGCCACTCGAACCACGGCTGCCCCCTCGGCAACCGGATCCCCGTCTGGAACGACCTCATGTGCCGGGGCAAGCTCGAGGCCGCGCTGGAGCACCTCCACGCGACCAACAACCTCCCTGAGATCACCGGCCGTGTCTGTCCCGCGCTGTGCGAGACCGCCTGCGTCCTGGGAATCACCGAGGACCCCGTCGCGATCAAGATGATCGAGTACGCGATCATCGACCAGGCCTGGGAGGCCGGCCTCGTCCGGCCCAAGGTCCCCACCTCGCGCACGGGCCGCAAGGTCGCCGTCATCGGCAGCGGCCCGTCCGGCCTCGCGGCCGCCGCGCAGCTCAACCAGGCCGGCCACCTCGTCACCGTCTTCGAGCGCTCCGACCGCCCCGGCGGGTTGCTCACCTACGGGATCCCCAACTTCAAGCTCGCCCGCAACGCCGTCGCGCGCCGGATCGACCTGCTCGCGGCCGAGGGCGTCACCTTCCGCGCCAACTGCCGCGTCGGCTTCGACCTTCCCGTCGACGAGCTGCGTCGCGAGTTCGACGCCGTCGTCGTCTGCGTGGGCTCGACCGTCGCCCGCGAGCTGGAGATCCCCGGCCGCACGCTCGAGGGGATCTACCGCGCGATGGACTACCTCACCCGCCAGAACCGGGTCGTCGCGGGCGATCCCATCGTCCAGGACGAGCCCATGTCGGCCAAGGGCAAGCGCGTCGTCGTCCTCGGCGGCGGCGACACCGGCGCCGACTGCATCGGCACCGCGGTCCGACAGGGCGCGGTCTCCGTCACCCAGCTCGAGATCCTCCCCAAGCCCCCGATCGATCGGCTGGCCGCGGCCCCGTGGCCCTACTTCCCGCGCATGTTCAAGACCTCGAGCAGCCACGAGGAGGCCGAGGCGATCGCCAAGGGTGAGCGGCTCTGGCAGCGCTCGACCAAGCAGTTCCTCGGCAACGAGGCCGGCCGCGTGAGCGGCCTCGAGATCGTCTCCGTCGAGTGGGAGTACGACGCCACCGGTCGGCCCCGCATGGTCGAGGTGGCCGGTTCCGAGGTCGTGCTCCCGGCCGAGCTGGTCCTCCTCGCACTCGGGTTCGTCCATCCCGAGCACGGCGGCCTGCTCGACCAGCTCGGCGTCGATCTCGACGAGCGCGGACTCGTCCGCACCGATGAGCGCAAGATGACCAGCGTCGAGGGCGTGTTCGCCGCGGGCGACACCCGTCGAGGGCAATCGCTCGTGGTCTGGGCCATCGCCGAGGGCCGCGACGTCGCCTACGATGTCGACGAGTGGCTCATGGGCTGGAGCGCGCTCCCCCGCTCCACGGCGCGGTGAGCCGGCCCGCGGAAGCCCCCTTGTGCCGCGCCTCCCGGCAGCGCGGGGTGGAGGAGGCGAGGTCGATGCCGTGCCTACCCGATGATCGCGATCCGCCTCGGCCCCGACACCCGCGTCGTCTCGGCCCAGCATCGGCGGGCGAGGGCGCCGCGCGAGCCGCGATCGCCGAGCGCCTCGCGCACCAGCCGCCCGAGGGCCGCCTCCACCGAGCCGTGGGCCATCCCCAGCACGAGCGCGATCAGGGGGAGCGGCTCGTCGGCGAGCCACAGCGTGAGTGCGGCACGCTCGCGTGACACGCCGGCCAGATCCCGTGCGCGCCGGACGAGTGCGCGGCGGGCCTGGTCGATCAGGTTGCGGGCGGTTCGGCGCGAGACTCCCAGGACCGTCGCGATCACATCGTCGCTCGAGCCGGCCGCGTGCAGCACGAAGGCCACCCGCTCCGCGCGGGAGGCGTCGCTCCCATGGAACCACCGGGCCGCGACGGCAGCGAGGGTCTCGGCCTCCTCCTCGGCGGGGACGGCGCCGAGCCAGCGCGCGGCGCGAGGGCCCGCCTCGCTGATCGGGCGCTCCGAACCGGAACGCGGCAGCCAGCGAGTCGGGGCGAGGGGGTCACGGGGCAGATCGCAGGGGTTCGAGGTACGGCGGGCCGGGCGTGTCACGATGGTGTTCATGGTCTCCTCCTTGGCGTGTCCTGCCAACGAGGAAACCCGATACGCCGCAGCCCATCGCGGGGGTTAGCGCGTGGATTCGCGTGGGTTTGCGCGCGAACTCAGTCGGTTGACTCCAGCGCCACGGCCGCAAGCTCGATCAGGGCCCGGGCACGCGCCGGTCGCGCACGCACCGACTCGGCCACCGCCAGTCCGTCCCCGCCGAGGAGGAGCGTGAGCGGGGCGAGGGCCACGAGGCACTCATCGGGCCGGCCGGCCGACGCAATCAGCTCCTCGGCCTCGGTCACGCGCTGGCGCGCGCCGGGCTCGTCCCCCTCGCGCAGCAGGTAGCGGGCCACCTCCAGCCGTGTCTGGGCCAGGCCCGTCGGCGTGGCGGTGAGCGGGGCCAGCTCGAGCGCCGCATCCCATGCCCGCTCCGTTCCCGTGCGGAGGAGCCCGGCGATCGCGCGGCCGAGCAGCGCGTCGCGCCGTCCCTCGAGCGGGAGCGCGTCGATCGCCTCTCGCAGAGCCTCCAAGGCGGCCTGTGACGGCGCCGCGATCGCGCAGCGGCTCAGCAGCTCGGCCGCGAGCCAGTCGTCCTTCGTCCGCGCCGCCGCGCCTGCGGCCTCCTCGGTCGCGCCACAGGCGAGCAGGGCGCGAACCGCGTTCGCGGGTTGCTTCATCCGGCGCGCGAGATCGAGCGCCCGCTCCGGCGAGAGGCGGCCCACTCGGGTGAGCAGCACCTCGATCCAGCCGGTCTCGCCGTTCGCCGCGTCGATCTCCGCGATCGCCGACTCGTAGGCCTTCCGCGCGGCGCCGGCATCGTGGCGCTCGAGCCACTCGGCCGCCGCGGTGTACCCCGCGATCCGTGTCGAGCGGCTCTCGGCGCGTGCAGCCCTCTCGAGCAGGAGCTGTCCGATCAGGTCGCGGACCTCGCGCTCCGCCTTCGAGACGTCCCCTTCGGCATCGGCCTCCTCGGGCAGCGCGAGCCCCTCGAGCGCCCGCAGCTTGTCGGCCGGGCCGACGTCCCAGCCACGTACCGCTGCCGCCAGCAGCCGGAGCGCCGTCGCTCGCTCGGTGGGCTCCGCGGAGCCCGCCATCGCCACCAGCACCTCGACCTGCGACGCCGCGCGCCCTGAGCCCAGCTCCTTCACGATCCGGGTGGCCTCCTCGGCGTAGCGTGGGCCGATCCGCGTCCCGATGCCCCGGAGCGCGCGCGTCCGTTCGCCTTCCGAGCGCACCGCGCGGGCCTGCGCCAGCGCCTCCTCGACACACGAGCGCGCGAGCTGCGGGGCCGTAGGGGCGAGCGTCGCCCCCACGGCCGCCAGCGCCTCTCGGCGGCGGGCGTCGTCGGGCTCGGAGAGCGCGGTGGCTCGGGCCAGCTCCCCGACGGTCTGAGGCGGGGTCTCCGGCGCGAGCAGCGCGGCGGCCTCTGCCAGCGCGACAGCGCGATCGGCAGGCTGCGGGATCCGAGCCGCCGCTTCGCGGGCCGCCTCGGCGAGAATGGCCCGCCCTGCCGGATCGGCGGCGCGCGCCCGGGCGAGGAGCGCCCCGGCCCGGCGCACCGGGTCGGGCAGCGATTCGGCGGCCACGACGACGGCCTCAGGGGTCTCCGCCCGCTCGACCAGCAACAGGGCGGCGACCGAACGCACCGGTCCCGCCTCCACGAGGAGCGCGTTGCCGGCCCGGGGGTCGGCGTCGAGGACGGCGCCGACCGCGATGCGCAGGAGGCTCTCGTCGAGCGGCCGCTGCCGCAGTGCGCGCTCGAGCGCGAGCTGGGCGAGGACGGCCGGGGCGAACGCGCCGGCGCCCGCGCCCGCCCGCGCGGCCTCGGCGAGCAGCCGGATGCGCTCGACGTCGGGGAGCCCGATCCGGTCGGCGAGGGCCATGCCCGCCTCCGGGTCGCGGCGGAAGAGCGCCCGGAGCGCCCGGTCGCGGGCGACGGCGCGCCAGTCCCCGGGAGCCAGCGCGGGGTCGAGCGGCTCGCTGCCGAGAGCGACCAGCGTGCGGCTGATCCCGGCGCGCGCCTCGGGGCTCTCCGTCGCGAGGGCGGAGAGGCCCTCGAGCAGCCAGGCGGTCGCTCGGGCGGGATCGACGGGGGCGGCGCACTCGGCGGCCCGGAGCAGCAGGTCGGCCCGCTCGCTGGTGTCGCCGACGGTCCCGGCGATCCGGGCGCCCTCGTCGAGCCAGGCGAGTCCGTCGGCCGGGCTCGCGGTCAGAAGGGGGGCCAGGGCGACCAGCGTGACGAGCGGTAGCATGTCTCGTTCTCCCTCGTGCGATGGAAGGGCTGTCAGCGCCGCGCGCCAACCACCCGGAGGATCCCGTAGTCGTCGCGCCACATCCGCGTCTCGCGACCGCCGAGAAGCTGCGCCACGGCCTCGTGCATCCCGGCCCCCACCTCGACGAGGCACCACCCATCCGAGAGTACCGCGCCCGGCCACTCAGCGGCAAGGCGACGGTAGACGTCCAGGCCGTCCGCTCCGCCGTCGAGCGCCAGGCGCGGCTCGAAGGACAGCTCCGGCTGCAGCGCCTCCAGCTCGGCCGTGACGATGTACGGGGGGTTGAAGAGCAGCAGGTCGACCGGCGCCGCGAGCGCGCGGGTGAGATCACCCTGCCGGAACTCGATCCGCTCCCGCACACCCCAGCGCTCGGCGTTCTCGATCGCGAGCGAGAGAGCCTCGGGCGAGAGGTCGCTGCCGGTCGCCCGGAGAGTGGGCCGCTCGAGCGCGAGGGTCACGAGGACCGCGCCGGAACCGACGCCCAGCTCGGCCACGTAGCCGCGGAACTCCGCCGGCAGCAGCTCGAGCGCGGCGCGGACCAGGCACTCGGTATCGGGCCGCGGGATCAGCGCGCGGCGGTCGCACCGGAATCTCCGGCCGAGGAACTCCGTATCGCCGAGGAGGTACTGCAGCGGCTCGCCCGCCGCGCGGCGGCGGGCGAGGTCGAGGATCCGCTCCGCGTGCGCCGGCGCGATCTCGGCGTCGGGGTGCAGGAGCGCCGTCGTGCGCGTGAGGCCCGCGACGCTCTCGAGCATCCAGTAGGCCTCCGCCTCGGCGTTCTCCTGCCCGGAGAGGCGCCCACGCACCTGCTCGAGCAGCTCACGCGCGGTCGTTGTCTCCCTCACCCCCCGGCCCCCTCTCGTCGCTCTGCCGCGCCCGCTCCGCGCCCCTCGGCAGAGACGCCTGCCCCGCCCGAGAACCGGCTCCACCGTCCCCGCGCGTCGGAGGGAGGATGCACGCCTCCCGTGTAGGGGCGAGCGGCAGCTCGCGCTCCATCGCTCGCTTCTGTTCCCGGTTGCCACATGCGACCGTCTTGCGCTCGCGAGTCGCCGACTCCTTCCCGCGGCAACGCCCCAGGATCGGTAGCGGGTCGCGGCCGAGCGGCGGAAGCCAAGGCCGCGGCGTGGCGAGCGGAAGTCGGCACTGTCACACGCACCACGCCAGGCAGGCCTCCCCATGCCCCGCGCGAATACCCCGCCTGCGGCTTCCGCCGCCGACCGGAGGGATCCCCCATGCTAGCGCTCGAGCGCGAGGCACGCGCTTCCTACAACTACCTCGAACGGCTCGTCGACCCCGCGACGGGCTACACCTACTTCGACGTCTTCCGTACCGATCCGGCCGAGGCCGTGCATGACTGGCCGGACTTCCTCGATGTCCCCGGCCGCTCCGCCGAGTCGTGCGTGCTCCTTCGCCACATGACCGGCCATGCCGTCGCCACCGAGGAGGCCTTCTGGCGCCGGATCACCGCGCTGCAGGAGGACGACGGGCTCTTCTACCGGCCGGAGACGCCGATCACCCGCGCCTGCGTGCACATCGAGGAGCAGGCGCTCGTGATGAACGCGCTCGTCGCCCGCGTCATCGAGATAGGAAGAGCACACGTCTGAACTCCAGTCACTACCGGCGCCGGATCTCGTATGCCG
>CAZRDB010000018.1:0-1677 GCA_964598695.1 uncultured Armatimonadia bacterium | reverse complement strand
CCTCAGGGGGGCTCGATGCCGCCGATGATCCTCCGGCCGGTCGTGCGGGCCTGGGAGGAGCTGGGCATGGAGAGCGCCCAGCGTCTGGCGGAGCGGACGGTCGCCGACCTCCGGGGCGCGCGTCGGCTCTTCGAGGAGGACGGCTCGTTCGCGGGCCACGTCCACTCGCACCTGTTCGTCGCGGCCGGCCTCACGGAGTACGGGCGGCTCACCGAGGATGGCGCGCTTGTCGAGTGGATGGATCGCGTCTTCCGCTGGATCCGCTCCCAGAGCACGTCGTTCGGGCTGGTGCCGGAACTCGCGCGGCGCGAGGATGACGTCATCGCCTGCGAGACCTGCTGTCTGATGGACTACATCCACCTCGCGCTGAGCCTGACGCGCACGGGGCGGGTCGAGTACTTCGACGATGTCGAGCGTGCCGTCCGCAACCATCTCATCGAGAGCCGGGTGCGCTCCGGCGAGTGGCTCCCCACACGGGCGGACGCGACCGATGACGAGTACGCGCTCCGCGCCGGCCTGCGGGAGGCCGTCCTCGGCGCCTACGGCGGCTGGACGGGGCCGAACCATATCCTCGCCTACGACGAGACGCTCCCCGCCGGGTGGGTGAAGTCGGAGGAGGTCGCCGGGCACTACCTCCACAAGGTGCGCGCGCTCCAGAACTGCTGCGGCCCCTCGGGGCCGAAGGCGCTCTACCTCGCCTGGCAGCACGCGGCCCGGATCGACGGCTCGACGCTGACCGTGAACCTGCTGCTCGATCGGGCGCTGCCGCGCGCGGAGATCCGCTGCCACGAGCCGCGCGAGGGCCGGCTCACCGTGACGCTCGGGGCGCCGCTCACGCTCAAGGTGCGGATCCCCGAGGGGGTGCCGGCGATCGAGGTCCGTGCCGAGCGCAAGGGCCGGCGCCTCGTCACGCAGGTCGAGGGGAGCTACCTCACGACGGTGACGCCGCTGCGGGCCGACGATGTCGTGAACATCCACTACCCGCTGCGGGAGCGCGAAGAGCGGATCACCCTCGGCAACGCGGGGTTCCAGCAGTACGGCTTCCGCGTCCGCTGGCGCGGGAGCAGCGTGGTCTCGATCGAGCCGGAGGAGGGCAACGCCTCGCAGGGCCGGTCGATGCTCGAGGAGGAGCCGGTGCGGCTCTACTACGGCGCCGAGGGCCCGCACCCGCTCTACCAGCGCGGCCCGGGCTGGCGCGGCGACGAGAGCCCGGCGGAGCTTCACTCCACCCTCGGCCCGGAGGTGTGGTAGGGGGGCGGGAGGCGAGCAGACGCGCAGGAGCCGGCCGCCGCGGCGCGAACGTAGGCTCCACAAGGTGGCCAACGGGATGGAGCACCGACAGCAGCGCAGACACGGCCAACGGGCGGCAGGCGAGCCCGGTCCCTTGAGCTGCAAGCCCTCGCGCTCGGGCCGTCAGCACCGCCGTCCGAGCGGTCAGCCCTCCCGTCTGGGCAGTCAGCCCTCCCCTGGGGGAAGTCAGCCCTCCCCCTTGGGGGGAGGGTTGGGTGGGGGATCGACCGGCCTCCGTACGTCGAAGCAGAATGCCTTCGGCACGACGGCCGCGCAGTACACGGCGGCCCCCGGCGGCTATGGCCCCACCGTGGCCCAGCGGCGAGGCACGACCTCGTCCTTCTACCACCCGACCGACCTCGGGACGATCGAGAACCTGACGGACGC
>CAZRDB010000017.1:17133-41493 GCA_964598695.1 uncultured Armatimonadia bacterium | reverse complement strand
GAACCCCAAAGCGCCGGAGTGTTCGACTGCCACCCCGGCGGCTCCTTCCGTAGGACGCGGGAAGGCGCTGGACGTTTCGCGCGCAGTGCCGCGGATGGCGTGGAGGCCGGTGGCCGAACTGCCATGCACACCGGCGCCCCGGCCGAGTGCTCCGGGGCGCTGGCGGCAGGCCTAGGCGGGCTCTGCTGGCTTGGCTGCGTGACGCAGGCGGCTCGCGGCCGTGACGCTACCCCGGCACGCGGATCACGTGCGAGAACGATCCCCACGACCGCGTCCGGGAGCGCACGGCGTTGTCGCAGTTGCCCTCAATGGTCGTGATGGTCCGGGAGGCGATGTCGACCGTCCGCACCATCCCGGTATGCATGTGAGGCGGGTCGGCCTCGCTGCCGGTGGTCCAGATGTCCCCGGGCTGGGGGGCGTTGCCGGGCTGGCTCACATCGACGAGGTAGCCCTTGCGCCGTGCCCACGCCACCACGTTCGCGACGAGCGGGAAACCGGGAGGCAGCTGCGGCTTCGGGTAGCCGGCGCGGACGTAGGCGCACCAGACGATGCTGCTACACCACGCCTCGCCGACGAGGCCGGCGAAGGCGTTGATCGCGTCGACGGACATGTCGGCCGGCTGGCCGGGTGCGGGCGCTCCGCGGTTGCGCCCGAGGTTCTCAGTGATGCGGGCGGCGAGGAAGGCCTCCATCTGGGCGAGGGCGCGGAGCGGCAGGGGGCTCCCGCTCGAGAGCTGACCATCCCGGCGCAGCGCCGCGAGCGTCTCGTCGCCCACGAGCCCGGTGCGGCCGATTCCGCGCGAGAGCTGGTAGCGGTCGACGGCTTGCTGGGTGAGAGGCCCCCACTCGCCGTCCTCGTCGAGCCGGTTGCCGTCATCGTCGCGGAAGCCGGACAGGTTCAGCAGGCGCTGGATCTCCCTCACAAGGTCCCCGGTCGCGCCCATTCCAATGGGCTCCATGGCACTCATCTCCTTCCGCGCCCGTGGGGGCGCTACGTCTGGGGCAGCGGGTCGAGTCCCGCGTCGGCCGCGGGTCGCTCCTCCCAGGTGCCGGTCTGGATGGTCTCGGCGCCCGCGGTTGCGCGCGTCTTGAGCGTGTAGTGGTAGGTGCGGCCCGCGACGAGGGCGCTGAGTTGGGCGGCCGTGAGGGCGATCGCGAACGTGCCGCTCGCCGCATCGACGATCGCGATCCCGTCGCCGGGGTCCGAGGTGCTGCGCACGACGGCGGCGCTCCAGGGGTCAGTGGCGAGCTCGGTCAGGCAGAACTCGACCCGGCGGCCCGTGAGGTCGATCGGGGCGCCGCCGGGCAGCAGGACCGCGGTCCCGCCGATCGGGACCGAGTCGCCGTGGAAGTGACGGTAGCGCTGGGAGATGCCGACGATGCCCGCGATCTGCTCAGGGGTGAGGCCGGCAAGGAGGGTCCCCCAGCCGCGGGTCGCGGCCGCGAGGACGAGGGCATCGATGCTGCCTTCCGCGACCTCCACATCACTGCCGAGCTTGAGCGCCATGGCGTCGCGCAGGGCCTGCGGGTCCACGTCGCCGCCTCCGCCCCCCGAGGTGAGCGTCCGCGTGACGTAGGCCCAGACGGCGGCGGCCGCGTCGGGCGCGCTCAGGTTGTTCAGCCCGGCGACTTGCGCCTGGATCGCGACGACCGCCGCGGCGACCGCGTCGTTGGTCGCTGCCTGGAGGATCTCGGCGTAGTAGCTGGCGAGGAGTGTGTTGCCGTTGCCGTCGACCGCTCGAACGCTGCCGTTCTCGTCCACGGCGACGGTGCGTCCTGCCGTGGCGGGCCGGAGCGCGGGGCGTTGCACGGTCACGGCGAGGTCGACCGGCACCATCCCCGAGGCGGTGACGTGGAGCGAGAGGGTCGCGGCCTCCACCGCGGCCGCGAGGGTCACCATGCCCGGTTCGTCGACAGCCAGCGCGAACAGCCCGGGCATGTTGGCGGCGTCGAGGGCCGCGATGCCTGGGGTGGTCATCGGCGTGGCCGGCCCGCCATCGAGCGAGTAGTAGACCGCGACGTCCGTCAGACTCGTGAGGCGCGTCCAGCCGTCGTTCGCGACCGCGACGAACGGTACCTTCCGACTGACATCGGCATGGGCGATGGTCACTGGAGCAACCCTCCGATCTGGCGTAGTGCAGGGAGCTGGGGGCGGGGCTGGACGGCGCCGGGGCATCCGTAGCTCAGACAGGCCGCCGCGAGGCCGGGCGCGGGCGGGGCGGCGTAGCGGAACGCCGGGTTACGGGGAGTCAGGTCGCCGGCGGCCGGGTCGCGGAGGTCGGGGTTGGCGGCCGTGAGATCGCCCTCGCCCGCGGGGATGCCGGCGCCGTGGTCCGCGACCGTGCTCCCCCAGAAGCCGTTGTGTCCCATCGCCAAGTGCGGGCTCGGCGAGCCGGTCGCCCCCATGGCGATCGCGGTCCCACAGGCGTGGAACAGGTTGTGGCGGACGGTGCCCTTGGCGTGGCCGGGGTAGAGCTTCACCCCGATCGCGCAGTTGTGGAACGTGCAGTGCTCGGCCTTGCTGCGGCCGTTGCCGGGCGTGTTGGCGAGGGTCTCAAGCCCGGTTCCGCAGTTCACGAACACCGAGTGCTCGGCCGAGGCGACCTGGGAGTAGACGCCCACCGGGGAGTCGTGAAGGCGGCAGTTCGTGACCTGGGCGTCGGTGGCGCGCCCGGCGTCCGAACGGAGGTCGCACTCGAAGGCGTTCGAGTAGCCGGAGAAGTGGCTGGTTCCGAGGGCCATGCGGTTGGCGGTCGTGGAGGTGTTGCGCACGGTGGCGTTCCGGACATGGCTCACACCGCCCGTACACTCGATCACGTAGGCGGCCGTGCCGGTCCAGTTGCCGCCCTGGATCCACCAGTTGGGCCCGAGCCGCACGATGTAGGCGCCACAGGAGACGGTCACGCCCTCGTCGCAGACGAGCGAGGTGCAGAGGAACGCGGAGGTCGCGGATGCCGGGCCGACGTTCGCGGTGAGGACGTAGCTGCCGGGGCGGATGCGCAGCGTGTTCCCGGGCACGGTGAGGTTCACGAACGCGTTGTCGTCGGCACTCCCCATCCTGAGCGCTCCGCCCACGTTGACCACGAGCCCCGTCGCGTCGGCGGATGCCGCGAGGGGGCTCTCGTGGAGCGTGACGGTGTGGGCGTCCGTGAACCCGACGATCACCCACCGGTTGTTCGTCGTGGCCGCGATGCCGGTGCCGGCCACGTAGACGACCAGCCCCACCATCGAGGCCGCGAAGCCGCCCAGAGCGCTATGGAGCACGGTCGGGTCGGCGGCGTGGACCACCCCATCCGTGAGCGCAAGGACCGGTGTGGCGCGGTTGACGTCCGCGTCTTGGCCTCCGATCGCGAGGTCTCGGCCGCCGCCGTTCGTGGCGGTGGCGCCGTCCGGGCGCACGCTCCACTCGAGGGTGCTAGGCAGAGCCATCGTCCCACCTCGCCCTCCACGCGAGACTCACGGCCGAATCCTCGAGCGGCTCGGACGGGAGGTCGGCGGGGTCGGTGCTGAGCCCGAGCTCCTCGTACTCGCGCCAGCGCACGGGCCGGAGCGGCAGGCCGTCCTCCCCGATCTCCCAGTCCTCGAGATCGCTCTGGACCTGGATGCGGCGGCACGAGCAGCGCACGAGTAGGTAGCCGGTCGGGATCCGGACGTTGTCGAGGTTGCTGTCCTCGATCGTGCAAGCCGCCCCGTCCGGCAGCTCAGGCAGGAGGTCTGAGGGTCGGTAGGGCTCACCGAGCGGCGCCTCGACAGCCCAGCAGACGCCGGTGATCGTTGCGCCGCGCAGCGTCTCCGGGTCGAGGGCGAGGAGCTCCTCGCGCGTGATGGTCGAGCCGAGCGTGGTGTGGGAGAGGGCGCTCACGTGGAGGCGCCCCCCTCGGCCGGGCAGTCGCCCGGCTGGGCGCCGGCCCGGCGGCAGGGGTCCTGGGCGATCGAGTCGGAGATCCGGCCGATGTCGCCCTCGATCCGACCCATGCGCTCCTCGCCGGCGCCGAGCGCCTGCACCACGTACTCGCCGAGCTCGCGCTGCTGATCGGCGAGCTGCTTCTGCTGGTTGGCGATCAGGTCGAAGCGCTCGCCGAGCTGCTTGAGGCCGGGCTTGGTGCGGTCGCCGTTGCCCTCGAGGACGTGGTCGAACAGCTTCTGGCGCTCGACGCGCTCCTGCTCCCGGTCCTTCATCTCATCCCGCAGCCGGACGCGCAGGTACGCGACCAGCAGCCCGAGCACGCTGAGGACGGCGAGGATCACCACGCCCGCCAGCACCATGTTGGTGCCGGCGCTCGACTGCAGCTCGGTCATCCGCGCAACCTGGTCGGTCATGGTGGATCCCTCCGTCACACCCAGCTTCCGGATGCGTCCCAGTGGCGCGTCCGGATCGTGGGGTCGAGCAGCCAGCGCCACCCCGCCCGGCGCGCGTCCGCGGCGTAGGCGACGTCGTGCCACAGGTGGCGTCCATCGTCGTTCACGCTCGTGCGGGGCGGGAGGAGCTCGTGCCAGCAGCCGGCGCGGTGGAGCGTGCAGCCGAAGCCCGTGCCGCCCACGGGGCGCGGACGGGGCCAGTTCGCGTCCTCGGCCAGCAGGTGCTGGCGGTACGGCTCTTCCGCGTCCACGTCCCACGCGATCACGAGGGGCTCGCCGCCGGCGTCCCGGTCGAACCGGGAGCGCACGACCGCCGCTGCGACCGCCGCCCCGGGCTCGAGGCACTCGAGCAGTCGCGGGATGGCGCCGTCGGACACGAGCTCGATGTCGTCCTCGAGCGTGAGGACGAGGTCGGCCCACGCGCCCAGCAGTGGCAGCGCGGTGCGCGCGTAGAGCCGTGACATCGCGTCCGCGAGGTCCCCGCCCGCGCGGCGGCGGAGGTCGGCGCGGTTCGCGAACTCCGCATTGGCCACCCCCTCCCCCGCTCGCCCGACGTCGCGCACGACGGAGTAGCTGGCCCACTGGTCCGCGATGGCGCACTGCAGCCGCCGGCCGAACGCCGCGTCGCACGCGTTGTCGATCGCGAGCAGGTGCAGCCGGTCCGCCGGCCAGCCGAGGCGTTCCCAGGACGCGACCGTCCGCCCGAGCGCCCAGTCCCGCCCGCAGAACGGCGTGACGACCGCGACACGGAACGTGTCGCGCATCACCTCGACGCGCCCCTGCTGGCACATGGCCGCGAACTCCGTCTGGGAGGCCTGGGCTGCGTGGCGGCGATAGCACCACCGCGCGCCGGGGACGAACGCGAACCGCCAGCCGCACGCCGAGACGCGGAGCCACAGGTGCCAGTCCTCGAGCACCGAGCGAGCGGAGGCGCGGTGCCAGCCGCCGGCCTGGGCGATGGCCTCGCGCCGCACAAGCGCGCAGGCGTCGACGTGGTTCTCCTGACGAAGCCCCCAGTAGTCGAAGGGCCGCACGGCGGAGCTGGGCCCGATCGGCGCGCCGTCCTCGCGGACGATGGTGGGGGCTGAGTAGGCCACCCCGACCGAGGTATCGGCCAGTGCCTGGGCGAGGGCCTCGAGCCAGTCGGGGCCGAGCCAGTTGTCGGCATCGACGTGGGCGACCCACGGGGCCGAGGTGGCCGCGAGCCCGGCGTTGCGCGCGGCGCAGACATCGCGCCACTCCCCGCGGACGTAGCGGACGCCTCGGTCGGCGTAGCGCTGCGCGACATCGGCCGAGTCGTCGGATGAGGCGTCATCGACCACCACGACCTCCGCGAACGGGCGCCGCTGGGCGAGCAGGCTGTCGAGGCACTGGGCGAGGAAGCGGCCGTAGTTGTGGCATGTGACGATCGCGGCGGCGTCGCGCAGGGCGCCACTGCGGGCGAGCACGGCCGGGCGGTCGGACGTCTGGGCTCGGAGGCGTCGGAGGCTCATGGCGTCTCCACCCACCTGAGCGCGACCTCCGCCAGCGACGCATGGTCGCTCTCGGTGGCCTCCATCACGATGGCGAGGGAGAGCGTGTCCCCCGCGACCCAGTCGCCGGCCGAGAGTTCCGTGCCGGTCCAAGTCACGACGCGCCACGCGTCTGCGGTGAGGCTCACGAGCGACTCCTTGGCCGTCAGCGCTGTCGCGTTCCGGTACGGCGTGAGCGAGACGAACGCGTCGCCGGTGAGGTCTGTGGTGCGCAGCGCCACCGTGAGCGGCGCGCTTGCGTCCCACGCGGAGAAGGCCTGCGGCAAGGTCACGCGGAGCTGCGCCCGCGCCTCGGCGGTCCCGCTCGCAGCGGCGAGGCGGTAGTGGTTGCGCCCGCCGAGCGCATCGTAGTCGGCGTCCGGCACGTCGCACTCAGGGTCGTAGTAGGCGCCTCCGGCCACCCGCCACACGACGCCCGGCCACTCGGGGTGGAGGACCGTGCACACGGTGCGGTTGGCGAGCAGCGCGGCCAGCGCGGCCGCGACGTCCACGCCCCCGAGCGTGAGCTCGTCCGCCACGATGGCGGCCTGTGTGAGCGTGGCGCCGTGCGGGTTGGCGCTCTCGGCTTCGTGGGCCTGCGCCGCCGCGACGTTGCCGTTGAGCTTCCCGCGGACGATCGGGGCGGTGTCGCCGGCCTGGTAGGTCTGATAGGCCATCCGCTACACCTCCGCCCAGTTCACGGTGTCGCGTGACTCGTGGATGTGGATCGTCTCGTCGAGCGGGACGAAGGCACGGACGATGCCCTGCGGGTCGACGTGGATCGCGCCGCACGCCTCGTCCATGGGGCCGAGGTCCGCGACCGGCTCGGCGGTCTGCTCGACGCAGTCGAGCTCGAGCACGTGCGCACGCGCGGTAGCGGCGTGCCGCACGAGGAGGAACAGCGTGCCGTGTCCGGGGTGCCGGGTGACGGCGGGGTGGCTGTAGCCGTCGAGGGTCATGAGGATCTGCGCCTCCTGGCTGCGGGGCGGGACCGAGAGGATCCGAACGCAAGCGATCTCGGGGTCGGGATCGTCGGCGGCGACAACGAACGTGCCGCCGGGGCGAGCCGCGCAGGCCGGCCGCCGGCACTCGGCGAGGAGGGCGGTCCACTCGGGCGCCCGACCCGCTTGGGCGTTGCGCACGTACTCGTCGACCGCGAGCGCCGTGCCGGTCTCGCCTCCCCCGACCCACCGCATCAGCCCATGCCGGACCACGGCGACTCCCGACCACGGCGCCTCCGCGGCGTCGATCCGGTCGCCGGGCGGTGGGGGGATGAGGGCGAGAGCCCAGTAGGGCAGCCCTTGGGCATGGTGGGCGGGGAACGTGAGCTTCGCGACCGGGGTGCCCGGGGTCAGAACATCGCCCCGGAAGTCCGGCCGATCGGCGTCCGGGTTGCCCGCGCCGCCCTCGTTGTTGCGCTGCTCCTGCACCCCGCGCGGGAAGAAGACGAGGCCCCAGTCGTCGGCCGTAGCCCGAGACACCTCCCGCGCCGTCTCCCCGTCAGTCTCGTAGAGGGCGAACTCCTGGCCGGCGCCCGTACGGAGGAGGTCGTGTCCCGCAGCGCGGAATCCGAGGCATACTCGCGGGCTCTTGAGGATCTTCGACCAGTAGGTGACGATCGGCGCGCCGCCGTCCTCGTAGGAGCCCGTCCCCTCGTGTGCCCAGCAGATCCCCTCGGCCAGGCGAACCTGCCCGACCCGGATCGCGTAGGCGGGCTGCCAGGCTCCGGCCACGAGGGCGCCGGAGTGGTCCTCGCAGCCGAACTCCTCGAGCCCCTCGAGCCAGTCGGTCGCGTAGCTCGGGCCGAAGTAGTTGCCGTCCTCGTCGTAGAACGGCTCCATCGCGACATCGCCGCGGGCGAGCTGCGTGATCCCATAGAGCCCCTCCTGTCCCCAGGGGCCGAGGATCCGGTTCATGGCCTGGAACGGGAACAGCAGGTCCGTGACCTTCTCCGCATTGTCCGCGACGACCGAGTTGCAGAACTCGAGGCCATCCGGGCTCGCGCCCGCCCAGTCCACGAGCTCGGGGTCGGGAAGCGGCAACGCGTAGAGCCCGTCGCACCACAGCCAGAAGCCCGTGTACTCGCGCGGGAGCTTCGGCTCATCGCCGTAGCGCCGGCGTCGCGCGTAGGCGCGCCACAGGAGCGCCCTCCCCTCGCGGGTCTGGCGGGTCGGGTTCCAGCCATCGAGGGCCATCCCCACGAGCTCGAACGTGCAGTCGCCAGCGTTCGCGTTCCAGGGCACGGTGAGGGTGAGGCGGTCCACGATCTCGAGCGGGGGCGCGCCCGGCGTGAGGAGGTCGACCCACAGGGTCCCCTCGCCTTCCCCGGTGTCCTCGATCGTCCCCGACCAGACGGCGGTGCTGTCCGTGAAGCTGACGCCGAACGCCTCGACCCGCTCGGAGACGTTGGTGTTGTGGCTGTCGCTGACCGTCACGTGGGCGCTCGCGATCGTGAGCCGCAGTTGCGCCCTCGGCGCGGTGCCGTTCGCTTTGGTCCACCGGTAGCGGATCCCCAGGAAGCCGTAGGTGCGGTAGCTGTGGATGTCCTCGGCCTCGCCCGCGGGCAGCTCGACCGCGACCGGCGTCCCGTTCGCCCAGTCCACGACCCCGCCCGAGCAGGGGACGGTGGTCTGTGCCCAGCGCAGGCCGGCCCGCCCGGCCTTGCGCTTCGTGTGCGTGTCGTCGAAGCCGAACATCCACTGCCAGAGCTGCGACTGCGGGGCGCCGTCCGGCGGAGCGGTCCCCTCGCGGATGAGCCGCGCCTTGTTGCTCCACACGGTCCGGTAGTGGTGCTTGAGTGACTTGGTCGCGACGAGGTCGCCGGGGGCGAGGAAGGTCGCGCGGAAGGTCGCCTCGACCTCGTCCTGCTCCCAGGTCACCGCGCCCGGCGTGAACGTCCACGCGCTCGGCGCGGCCGCGAGCCAGGGCGGGCGCAGGATGTTGAGCGGGGCCTGGCGGTAGGCCTGGTAGGCGCCGCGATAGACGGGGCCGTGCTCGAGGTCGTCGGCGCTCACCGCGTCGAGGCTCCAGAATACGCCGGGCACCTTGTTGTCACCCGTCGGGAGGTGGAGCGCCGCGAGGCTCTCGTCGGTGAGGGTGACCGTGAGCGGGTCGGTGGTCGTGGGGTCGGATCGCCGCGAGCCGGGCGTCGCCTCGACCTGCACCGTTCCCGGCACCGCGAAGTCGCCGTCCACGTAGGTCGCTCGCGCGCGCAGCCCGTCGATCGCGCTGAGCACGTCGAACGCCTTCACGTTGTAGGCGAAGCGGCTGGTGATCTTGCCCCACTCGCTGTGGGACCACGAGCCGCCCACCTTGGCCCCGAGCGAGGGCCCGTCGCCCTCGACCGTGCCGCGCAGGAAGCCCGCGCCCGTGGTGTAGGTGGCGAAGTCCGCGTCCTCGATCGTCGCCTCGCCATGGGAGCCGTACTTGCCGTCCGACGACCAGACGACCTCCGTCACATCCGCGAGCCGCTCGCCCCAGATCTCCATGTCGGGGGGCGTCCCGCGCGCCTCCAGGATCAGGCCGGCGTTGTAGGCGAGCGTCGCGGCCCACGAGGGGGCGTGCGGGCCGGGGCCGTACACGCGCGACCCAGTGGCCGAGGCGCCTCCGCACGAGGCAGACAGCGGCCACTCCTCCTTGTAGTAGTGCTCTGCCACTTCGAGCTGGTCCGTCCACAGGGCGCGCGAGTAGCGGTCTCCGAGGTTCACTTCGCCCCGGTCGTAGTAGCAGGGCAAGGCGCCGCACGAGACCGACCAGTTGACCTGCACCGTCCCGATCGAGCCCGTGGGGCCGTAGCAGGCCGCGACGACCTGCTCGCTCGCGGCCACGCCGGTGATCCCCGCCCCCGCGACCAGCGCCAGCACGGGGACGTAGTTCAGGGCCGGGTCCCAGTCGAGCGGGTAGCCCGGAATCGTCCCACCCACGGAGCTTGCCTCTACCCACGCCGACCCGTTCCAGTGGTAGAGCACGTAGACGTCCCGCACCCACACCTCCGCCCAGTCGAGGTTCCAGTCGAGGCGCCGGCCGGGCTGGTGCACCGGCACGTCGAGCTGGATCGCGCTCGGGCTGAACGCGATGTTCGGGAGCGTGAAGTGCCCCGCGAACGAGGAACCCGGCAGGCTGTAGCGGCTCTTGGCCATGGTCTACCCCAGCACCCAGGCCTCCGAGTCGTCCTCGGGGAACGCCCCGAGGGTCTCGTGGCCGATCGTGAAGAACGGCAGGTCATCGCTGACCTGCACCAGGTCCGCGCCGCCCGTGTCGCGGCCGCCCCGGTCGGGGGTGCCCTCGCCGAGACGTCGCCCCGCCAGACGGGGAACCAGTCGTCGCATCGCGCGCTTCGCCTCGCTCCATCCGAGCATCACGCCGCCTCCTCGGGAACGCGCAGGATCTCGGCCGTGTAGCGCGACCACGCCCGTGGGAGCTGGCCGCCGGCCGTGACCTCGGTCTCGGTCTCGGTGATCGCGAAGGTCGTGCCGGCCCGAAGCCGCAGGTAGTCGACCCGGCTCTCGACCACATCCCCCGGCTCGAGCCCGCGCCACAGGGTCGACCACCCGAGCCGCTGCCCCACCCGCGCACCCTGCTCACAGAGCTGGGCGGCGATCCGCGCGGGCTCCGGGTTGTCGGGCTGCACCTCGACGCGCCAGAGCACCCGGCCCACGTAGCGTGGGTCGGTCGGGTTGTCGAGGACGGCAGGACCCGCACGGTAGATGACCTCCTGGTCGAAGCCGGCCGAGTCCCGCCCCCGGGCGTAGGTGTAGGTCCAGCTGTCGGCGTAGTCGCGCGTCGCCTCAACCGGCAGCAGGACCATCTCCTCCCGCTCACCCGGCGGGGCCGTGAGGATGTACACGGGGGCGCCGGGCACGATCGGGAGGCGGCGGAAGCGGAGCTTGCCCGCGGCGGTGACATCCCAGGTCCAGCGGCACAGCTCGCACAGCCGGTCGAGGGCCTGGACGAGATCCGTGTCGGGGCCGAGCTTGCCCGCCGCGGACGTCTGCTGCAACGGGATGGCCGCGGGGCTGTCCGCGTAGTCGGTCGGCCACTCGCAGGTCTCGTCGGGCGGGAAGCCGCCATTGCCGAGCAGCAGCTCCACGTACTCCTTCAGATCCCATCCGCCCGGCGCCACCGTCCAGAGCATCGGCTGTCGCTTGAGGAGGAGCGTCAGGTCCATCAGCTCGCACTCGACCTCTGGCCGCATGCCACCCACGACCGGGCGCTCCCGGAGCGAGTAGCCGGCGAAGACGACCTGCGGCGGATCCTCGGCCGCCCCACGCTGGTGGGCGAGCGAGAGCTCCCAGCGCCCGATCCCGCGCAACACGCTGTCGAGGGCGCCGCGCTCATACCCGGACCCGGTCTCGTCGGGGCCGCGCCAGTTGCGCAGCCGCACGGTCGCTGTGCGGCCGCGGCGGCTGGCCTCGGTGCGGAGCCGGATGCTCCGGATGTAGGGGGCGATGTCGAACGGCTCCCCGCTCGCGGGGGTCAGCGTCGCCCGCCGGACCTCCTGGAGGCTGAACAGCAGTGGCGTGTATCGCCGGCCTTCGGGGTCGCCGACGCCGTGCCCCTCAGCGGTCGAGCGGTTCTCGGCGCGCACCCAGAGCTGCTGCGAGAACCACCCGTCTCCGGCCTCGATGTCCTCGACGCGTCCCTCGTAGAAGGCGTCGCCTTCCGGGTCGTCGTGGCGGCTCACGAGCGCGCGGAAGCGCAAGTCCACAGGCGACTGCGTCCAGTGCGCGCCGTAGGTCATCGTGGGCGAGAAGACGGCGCACGTGTCCGGGAACAGCACCCAGCCCCACTGCACCCAAGCCCGGCAGCCGAACACCTCGATCGCGACGTGGCCCTCACGGATCTCGAGCGGGGTCGCCGGCTGGTAGACCCAGGGCGGCGCATCGCTCGAGAGGATCAGCAGACGGCCGCAGATCGGCACCACCGCGACCGTCTGCTCCTTCACGACCGACGCGTCGCCCGGGCGCAGCCGCTCCTGCTCCACCTTGTCGCAGAGCTCGTAGGTCCCGGGCCCCGTCCAGCGCCACAGCCACCGGCTGTTCGTGGTGTCGTCGCTCGCGTGCGGAACGGGGAACGTCGCCGTGAGCTGCGCGAGCCCGCTCCGCACCCCCATGTGCAGGCGGAAGCCCTGCGCCACGGCCGTGCGTCCGTCATCGTTCTCCCCGGGCGGACCCGCGAACAGGCAGACGCGGACGCAGAACGCTCGGTCGACGGGCTGCTGCGTGAGCGTTCGGACGCAGCCCAGGGGAGGCGCGACCGCGTTCGGCGTGTACAGCGCGACCTTCCCGCCCAGCTCCTGGTGGGTCTTGCGCCACCAGTCGCTCGCGACGCCAGAGCCCGCCCAGGGCCGCGCCTGGAAGGTGGAGTAGATGTCGTCCGTGGGGACGCAGGGGGTGAGGTACTGGTCGGCCGGGAGGAAGCGGTAGCGCGGGCTCAGGATCGCGCCGCGCAGCTCCGGCACGAGCAGCAGGTTCGAGGTGGTGGCCTGCGCCCAGAAGGCCTCGTTGGCCGCGGGCGGGGCGCCCGGGTCGCGCTGCTCCTGCGGCAGTGCGCGCCCGTCGACGAACCACCGGTCCACGCAGTAGCCGAACGTCTCCGGACGGGTGTCCTGGTCCGCGGCCCAGTAGCTCGCATGCACGTTCGTGCGCGTGGGGAAGCCGGCCATCGCCTAGCCCCCCGCCCATGCCTGCGTCGCGATGGCCTCCACGCCCTGGCTCATCTGCTGTTGCAGCCCACCAGACAGGCTCTGTCGGATGGCGAGCAGGTGGCCGTCGATCGACTCCAGGAGCGAGCCGCCGACCTCGAGGACCGTGCCGGGGCTGATGCTCAGCATCGGGCCGACAGGCGCCGATGCGCCCGGCAGGCCGACGCCTGACGCCGAGTCCGCCGCAAGGCCGGCGACGGCCACGGGCCCTCTACTGGAGGCGGCTTGCCCGGGGAGCGCTGCGGCGCCGGCAGTCACGCCCGCCTGCATGCGCTCGGCCTCTTGCTGCGCCGCCTTGGCCTGAGCAAGCAACCCCTCGATGCCGCCGTCCTTCGCGGCGTTCGCGCGGCCCTTGGACGCGACGCCCTCCTGGCGATCCGCCTCTGCCAGCAGCTTCTTCGCTTCGTCGGTGCGCTCCCACGCCTCGCGCCACCCCTTTGTCGTCCCGTGCGTCCTCTTCCACTCGCTGGCGAAGCGGTACATGGAGTCGGTCACGTCGGCTCGTGCTTGGGCGGCATGGAGCTCGCGGTACTCCTGGGCGGTGCGCTTCGCTTCCTTCCACGCGAACGCGACGGCCATGACGGCGAGGACCAGGGCCCCCACGACCGCGATGACGGGCAGCATGGCCGCGAACGAAACGGCCCCCGCCGTGGCGCTTGCGGTAGCCAACCCACCCTCTGCCGCGGTCTGGGCGGCCGTGGCGGCAGTCCACAGCCCTTTGGCGACCGCAACCGCCTGGGTGACCGCGTTGACCCACATCGCCGCCTTGCCCACCGCGTAGAGCGTGCCCCCCACCACCAGCAGCCACTTGCCCAACTCGAACGCGGTTCGGATGAGGCCCTGGTTGTGGGCGACCCACTCCCTGGCGTGGCCGACCCACGCCACCACCCTCCCTGTGAGGTCGGAGAGGGTCGGGATGAGCGCGGCACCGATCGCGCGGACCAGCATGAGCGAGCCGGACTTCGCTTGGTCGAGCTGGTCCTGGAACTCGGCCGCGGCCGCCGTCGGCATCGCGCCTCCCACGGCCTGGAAGCCATCCTTGAGTTGCTGCAGCCCCTCCCGCCCATTGGCCAACAGAGGGAGCAGTTGAGCGCCTCCGCGGCCAAACGCCTGCATGGCGATGGCGGTCCGCGTCGCGTCATCGGGCGCGTTGCGGATCAGCTCGGCTACGTCGCCCATCACGTCGTAGGCGTTCCGCATCTTGCCCGCCGAGTCGTGCACGGCGATCCCCAGCTCGGCGAACTTCTGGGGGCTTCCGACCATCCCCCTCTGGAGCCGGGCCACACCGCCCGCAACTGCCTCGAGGCTACTGCCCGAGAGGCTCGCGGCGTAGTCGAGGAACTGAAGTTGTTCCGAGCTGAGACCGGTCCGCTGCGCCATCTCCTCGATGTTGTCCGCGTAGGCAGCGGCGGAGTAGGCAGCTGCCGTGAGGGCTCCCGTCACCGCACCTCCAGCCGCCATGAGGCCCTTCCCCGCGCTCGCAGCTTGCTGGCCCATGCGTCCCATGCGCCCGGCCGTGGCGTCGACCTGGTCGCCGACCGCCGCGACGGTGGCGCTGGCGTTGTCGATCGCGTTGAGGATCACCGCCAGCGTCATGTCACTGCCCACAGGAGCACCTCCTCGCCTCTGCCTCCATCGCGCGGACCTCATCCACGTCCGGGCCGATGAACGTGTCCCCGTCGGCGGCCGTCTGGCGCTGCCGCTGTCGGACCCGCCACAGGCCCTGTGCCCACGCCTCGATCTCATCGAGCGTGAGCGTCAGGACGTCGCGCGGGGACCATCCGAACTCAAGTGCCAGGCCGACGCAGACATCGACCAGGTCCTCAAAAGGGCGCCCCACCGTCCCCGGCGGGCGCGGGCGCACGCCCATCGCCGGAGCTGGCCTCGAGAACGGCTTGCTCGACGGCTTCCATGCGCTCGACAACAGCCCGTACCCAGGGGAGGAACTCGAAGCAGACGCGGTTGAGCTCGCCGATGTCCGTGACGTCGGCCGAGGCTGCGAACGCCTGCCACGTCGGGTAGGCGTCGAGCCATCCCTCCGCCCCCGGCCGTTCGGTTGAGCCGCGCCCGATCAGCCAGACCATCCGAGCGAGCCGCTCGAACTGGTTGCCCTCGAGCGACTCGATCTCCCCGAGCACCCCGAGCGAGGGGGCGCGCAGCTCCCACACCCGACCCTGAATCGTCGTCGAGACGGTTCGAGCGCCAGCGAACTGCGTGAGCAGGGAAACGCGAGAGGTGCTCTCATCCACGGGGGGCCTCCTAGCCGCCTTGCGTGTAGGTCGTCGTCAGCGGGTTGCTGTTGAGCTTGGCTTCGAAGGAGTAGCGGAAGGTCTGGACCTTGCCCCCCGGCTCCGCCTGGAGGTCGCCCTTGAACAGCGCCATCGCGGCCACCGCCACCGTGAGCTGGTCGTTCAGCACGCTGCGCAGCGTGGTCGAGAAGGCGATGTTGGTGAGGATGTCGCTGCCATAGGTGCCGGTGACCGACTCGGGCAGCTCCTGCTTGAGCGTCAGCTCGAGCGTGACGGCCTCGTCGCCCTCCACCAGCCGCTTGGGACCCGCCGGCATCACGCCCGGTCCGTTGAGGTCGGTGTCGTGGGCGACGTTGTTGGCCCGCACGACCTCCCAGGCCTCGATCTGGTAGTCGGCGCCACCCACCGTGCAGGCGGTGCTCTTGTGCCAGAGGAACGGCTTGCGGCGGGCAGCGATCCCTGTGGGCTTCGCGAGCGCCGACTGCGTCCGGCTGAGCGCCGCCACGTCGAGCTTGCCCTGGAGGAACTTCTCGACGGCACACGACAGCGCGAGCTTGTCGACCTTGCAGCCGGTGTAGAGGTAGTCGAACCCCGCCCCGATGCGCGCGTAGAACTCGGTCAACGCCGAGCACGGGTACCCGGTCGTCGCCCGCGCCGACAGCTCGATCAGGTCGGCGTCGCACGGCAGGAACTCGGCGCTGAAGGCCGGCTTCACCAGCCCGCCAACGATCTCGTCATCGTCCCCCAGCCCCTGCACGTGCTGGGCAGCCGGGCCGGTCGCGAACTTCACGCCCGTGCACAGCCCGAACGGCTTGCTCGTCGTCCAACTGTCGGTCGCGTTGTGGGTCGCGTACTGGCAGATGCCCCTAGCCATCGGACGCCGCCTCCCCTCGCAGGACGCGCGCGAGCGTCAGCTCGCCCGTGTCCGGACTCACGTCGTACCCGAGCGCGGCCAGCACCGCGCGATCGGCCGGCAGCGCGGTCGGGTCGCCGCTGAGTGCCGCCGGTCCGCCGCGCGCCTCCCACAGCACCTGCACCGCGGGCGCGACCAGCCGCAGGGCGTCCAGCCCCGACCGCTTGCCCTCGCGCACCAGCGCCCGCGCCAGCGCGACGGGCTCGGCGAGCAGCGCCTTCTCTCCGGGCTTGGCAGCCATCTCAGTCCTCCTCGTCGTAGATCGTCTGGTAGCGGCAGCGCGTGGTCGCGGTGAAGCACGGCTTGGCCACACCGGGTCGGGTCACGAAGCGGTAGAGAGTCCTGCCGTGCATGCCGCTGAAGTGGTCGCCCAAGTCCCGGTGGAGCCGGACCTGCCTCTTGGCGGCGTCGGACACCGCGATCAGCCTCCGCATCGTCGCCTCGCGGTCATCCCAGGGGACCTCGACGATGAGGTCGAACTCCACCCCTTCGTCGGCGGTGATGTTCCCGATCGCGAAGCCCTGCTCGCCGCTCTCGGCGGCCGGCTGCACGAACAGCGTCATGGCGCGGGGCGCTTCGAGACGCCACGGGAACTCGACCGTGCACTCACCGCGGAGTCCCTCGCGCAGGATGTCGGCGACGGAGTCGCACAGCGTCTCGATGCTCATGTCGCCATCTCCCCGTAGAGCGTGTTGCCCATGACCTCGGGGATCCGGGGCTTCGTTGCCTCGAGCGCCGGGCCGAACGTCGGGCGGGGCTCGATCTCGACCTGCTTCACCAGCGTGTAGACGAGCTGGTCCCCGCCGTCGAGCAGGAGGGCAAGGTCGGGGCGGACGGGCACGAAGTGCAGGTCGTTGCGGTCGCGCGCGTAGCCCTTCACCCCTTCGGCCGGGATCGTGAGCCACTGGGCAGTCCGAGGCAGGATCGTGCCGCCGAACTCGTGGATGGCCGCATAGGCGACGTTGCTGCCCACGTAGCCCTCGGGGAACGGGATCTCGTGCGTGATGCTCTGACGGAACCGGCCCGTGTCGCCCTGGAGGTGGTCGGGGTGGCCGGCGTAGGCGGTGCGCTTCGCCGTGGCCTCCACGAGCAGCACGACCTTGGTGAAGCCCTTCTTCAGGGCTCCCGTGATGATCGCCCCTCCACGCTCGAGGAAGACCTGCAGCCGCTCGCTCAGGTGCACCTCGACGTCCATCCCGTTCACCTCCCTCACCGACCGATCGTCGGCTCGCTCTCCATCAGCGCGAGCTGCGTGTGCGCTGCGCCAGTGCCGCCTGCCCGACGTGCCGCCCGGACCACCCACTCGGCGCCGTCCGAGGGGCGCCGGAGCCGCTGGCCGGCCGCGAACGTCTCCGCCGGCGTCACGGTCCGAGCGGTGTGGGTCACCTCGGGGTCGAGGAGCTGCTGCTCGCGGCGCCCACCGCCCAGCGGCCCCTCGGTGATCGAGCACGCCACGCCCACAGCCAGGGAGAGCCACTCATCGGTCTCGGGGCTGCGGGCGTAGACGTCGACGATCTCGGTCATGCGGCTTAGGAGGCTCACGGTCCCGCACCTCCCGACCGGAAGGCGTCGAGGGCGCGGGCGATGCTCTCCGGAACCCCGTCGACCAGCGGCTCGCGGGTCAGCGACACCCCGTCCATCGCGGTCTGGGTGAAGCCCACGTCGCCTCGCGTCTCGAGCAACCAGGCCACCAGCTGGAACAGCGCGCGCCGGAGCGCCGGCGGGGCCGTCTCTGCCGTGTAGCCGCCCCGGTACGTCACGCGCACCGACAGCGGCCCGCCGGGCACGCGGAACGGGAAGTGCACCAGCCCCGCCTCCTGGTCGACGAGGTACTGGTCCGCGGCGAGCGGCTCGGGGCTCGACGACAGCGGAGCGAGCTCAACGCTCGCCACGCTGACCACGGGGTACCCGCGCAGCGCTACCGAGTCGGCGCCCGCCGGCGGCGACAGCGTCTCGGCGCGGTCGGCCAGCTCGAGCCACCTGCGGCAGTAGTGCTCCGCGAGGCCGTGGGCCTGGACGATCGCGTCGGGGATGCGGTCGTCGTTGCCCACGGCCTGGGGCACCCACAGCTTCACCTCGGCCGCCGTCACCAGAGCCATCGCTACCGCCCCTTCGCGCGCGACGGTGGCGCGAGCTTGTCACGAGGAGGGCGGGCGCGAGGCTTGGTGGCCTCGGGGACGGCCTCGGCCTCCTGGGGCGGCTCGGACAGCCGGTCGGCCGCGTGGTCCGTCGCTCTGGCCCAGCAGCCCGGGAAGTCCCGCTCGAGCTGCTCCGCCTTCGCGTCGCTCACGACCATGGTGGCGCCGGGCTCGGCGCTCACGCTCTGGCCTGCGTCCAGGTCCCACCCGGTGTACTGCGTGTCACCGACGTTCCGAAGCACTGGCATCGCGATCACCCCTCCCGCAGGAGGGGCCGACGAGGGCCCCTCCTGCGCTCGTCGGTGCGGGCTAGATGTTGTAGGCCATGGCCGTGGAGCGGCCGGTACCCATCATGTGCTGCAGGTCGCCCCGCCAGCGGGCCACGAGCTTGAAGGTCCCGGTCTCGATGTCCTTGCCGGACTCGAACGTGATCTCCCGACGCTCGCCCAGCAGCCAGGCCTGGCGGTTCACCAGGTAGGCCACCGTCTTCGTGGTCGTGGTGCCGTCGTAGACGCCGGTGGCGTTGAGGTTGGTGCGCACCAGGCCGCTGTAGACCACCGGGATCCCCGCCAGCCAGCCGATCTGGCCCGTCACGATGGGGGTCTGGACGCCCGGCGCGTAGGCCGGCAGGAAGGCCGGGTTGTCGGCCGCGTCCTTGAGCGTGATCAGCTTGCCCCAGTAGGTCTTCGAGGCGAAGAGCCACACGAGGTCCTCGGGGTAGTCGGCGTACTCCTGCATGTTCGCCGGCATCGACAGCAGGCCGTCCAGGTTGAACGTCCCCAGGTCGACGTTGGCCCCGGCGTCGGTCCGCGCCTTCCTCCGCAGCCCGATCCACATCTTGCGCGGATCGGTCGCCAGCGTGACGTCGGAGTCCATGTGCGTCCCCGACGTGTCGCCGTCGAGGATCGCCAGGTCGAGCTGTCGCGCGATCCCGCGGGCCAGCCGGCCGCGCAGGTAGTCGACCGCCGAGATCACCGCGTCCTGCTCGAGGTTGTCGGAGTAGCTCCGGCGGGCGGCCAGGTCCTCGGCGTTGAACTGCACGTTGCGCGAGCCGGGCTTCGTGCTCTCGGTCGGAGCCGTGTTCTCCGCGCCTGTCAGCCGGTAGACGTCCGCGTCGCCGTCGCCGCCCGGCAGCGTCACGTTCTTCGCCGTCATCCCCATCACCGGGATGAGCGGCTTGACCACCGTGCGGTAGTCGACGGCCTCGATGAACTGGGTCGACATGATCGTCGGGATCCACTCGGCGCCGCCGGCGGAGGTGTAGGTGTCGAGCGCCTTGCGCACCGCCGCGCCCTCCGGCACGTCCATCTCGTCCAGCAGCGCCTGGACCGCCTTCGACCGGTCCTTGGCGTAGTGCCAGACGATCAGGAGCGAGTCGTTGAGCAGCTGGGCCTGCTTCTCCTGCTCGTCGCGCGGCGCGCGGCGCAACCTGCGGGGGCTGATCGGCCACTCGTCGAAGTAGCCGCCCACCCCGATCTCGGGCCGCAGCTTCTGCCCCTCGGCGACCGACTTCTCCACGTCGCTCAGCCGGTTCTCGGTCGCCTCGAGTCGCTCGCGCAGCGCCTGCGCCCTCTGCTCGGCCTCCTCGATCGTCGCCGCGTCGGCCGCGGCCGTCTTCTTCCACTCGATGAACTCGTTGAGGAGCGGCGACACGGCCTTGGCGACCGCCGTCGCGATGCCCTCCTGGAACTCGGTGCTGGTCAGCTCCACAGCGCCCTCAGCGTCTGCCATCGGTCTCGGTTCCTTCCCGGATCACACGGATCACGCGTGAGGCAGGGGGGGTGTCACCATCGGGCACGGGCTCGGCCGGGAGATCCTCCGCCGGGGGGCCTTCGGGCTCCGACGCCGGTTCCGGTGTCGGCTGGCGCACCAGCTCGGGGACCGGCTCGGCCCCGGCGCCATCTGCCTGGGGATCCTCGTCACTCCGCGCCGGGCCGCCAGCCTCGCTCTTGCCGGCTCTGCTGTCCTCGTGGCGCCGGATCACGGTGTCGATCCGGCTCCGCGCCTCCTGCAGGTCCGCGAAGTTGGCGCCCGACAGGACCTGGCCGTCCTTCGTGACCGCGTCCACGCTCGCGGCGATGGAGCTCGCCGCGGTGGCGCAGGCCGTCACGATTCGGGCGGATGGGGCTCCGCCGTCCTTGGTCCAGTGGCGCGTGATGTTGGCGAGGCTCACGCACGCCGTGCGCGCCCGCTCGATGTCCGCGAGGGCGCGTGCCTCTTCGCGCTCCTCGTCGGTGTCGTACTGCTCGGGGCGGCCCATCTCCAGGCCGAGCGACTTGCCCAGCCAGAACGTCGCCTCGTGGTTGCTCGGGATCGTCGCGACGGCGATCTCGTACAGGTCGGCCATCGCCGTCCAGTTCCAGCGCTTCGCGTCGTCGACATAGCCGTAGTCCTTGCCGTAGAAGCCGCTGAAGCCCACCGAGACCGTCCGCAGCACGCGGTCCTCGATCAGGCCCCACGTCTCTCGCGCCCGCTCCGTCGCCTGCGAGATCCGGGCCCGGAAGAACAGCCCCCGCGAGTCCGCCCGCGTCTCGAGCGCCACCCCGATCGGCTGCGTCCAGTCGTGCATCCACGTGATCATCGGGTTGCGCATGTAGCGCGACAGCACAGCCTCCGAGAACGCCTCGGGGTGGATGATCTCGTTGTCCCGGTCGACCGCGCGCGTCGAGGCGTAGCCCCAGAACGTGCGCGCCGTCTCATCGATGCCGTAGTCCTCCACCGGCAGAACCTTCAGGTGCGTGAACGCCGTCTTGTGCATGGCCTCGGCCGCTGCGCTCATCGTCTACTCCTCCTCCTCGCCCTCGGCGTCCTCGAGGTACGCCGGAGCCGTCGTGCACCGGCAGTTGCAGGCGTCCGCCGCGTCCATCTCGGGGTCTTGGGGGCCGTCCACGGAGAGCCGCGCTCCCGTGTCCGTCTCGAGCACGAACGGCTCGTCGATCGCCACCACGGTGCCGTCCAGTTGGCGATGCCCTTCCCGCGCGCGATCGTCGTCGATCGCCAACCACTCCTTGCCGGTGGCGCCCCCCTGGCGGTAGCCGTCCAGTGCTCCCCGGTTCATCGCCGTCCCGACCTCGGTCCGGGCGACCGTCTCCGCGTAGCGCTCCTGGCCGGCCTCGATGTAGTCCCGCACCCGGCGGACGAGGTCGGTGACGTTCTCCCCAGCCTCGATGCCCTCGGCAAGGAGCGCCCGCAGCGCGGACTGCTTCTCCTCCGCCACCGTCCGCAGCCGCAGCGCGCGCTGGCGGAGCAGCGCCTGGAACCGCGCCGTGTCGACGTCGAAGTCGACCGCCGCTTCGGCCACTTGGCGGACGGCGTTCTGTCCCGCGGCCTCGTAGGAGGACCGGATCTCCTGGGACACGCCGCGCACCAGCGCCTCCGCCGACGAGTCGTCGTCGAAGAGGTCGTCCATCGAGGGGATCCGAGCCCGAGCGGGCTTCGCGGTACGCAGCGTCGGCTGCCGCTCGAGCCAAGCGACCGCGTCCTCCTCCAGGCTCCCCAGCCAGCCCCCGACCGTTCGCTTGCAGCGCGCGATGTGCGTGTCGCGCTCGCGGTTGAAGCCCTTGTAGATCGCCCGCCGAACCTCGTCCGAGACGCGACGCACGACGCGGCGACGCGCCCGCACGAGCCGCACCGGCGCCTTGGGCTCCGGCTCGCGCTGGGCGGGCTGCTCCTTGGCCGCGCCGTCAGCCTCGGACTCGGCGGCGGTGTCGGTCTCCGCGGGCTTCTCAGGGGCTTGCGGGACAGCGGCGGCGGCAGAGGGAGCGGGCGCCGGCGGCGACGTGATCGGCGCCATGCTGAAGGGCATGTAGAGCTGGTCGCCGGCCGGGCCGACGCCCTCCTCGCCCAGGTACTTCGCGCGCGCCTCATTGGGCGTCTCGATACCACCCGACACGCTCTCACGCGCCGCCGACACCATCGCCGCACGGTCCGGCTGCATCGCCGGGACCCGCTCCACGGCGTACCGGATCCGGACCCGCTCCTTGGGTTTGGCGAACTCCGGCACGAGCTGGCTCTTGATCGCCGCCGCCATCAGGCTCAGCACCGGCGTCACGGCCTGCGTCCACAGCATCCGGATCTGCTCGCGGCTGTTCGCGTAGTTCGCGTACTCGAACACCCCGCACGTCGCGGGCGGGGTTCCGATGACACCCAGGATCGTGTCCCGCGCCGCCTCGATCATGCTGCTCGACAGGTTGGCGTCCGGGTTGGCCCCCAGCTCCTTCACATCCGAGTTCACACCGTCGATCTGGAACGGGATCCCCGCCAGGTTGCTGTCGCCGCGCCAGGCCCGCCAGTCGGCCACGAACCGCTTCCACTGGTCGTCGGCCATGCGTGTCTGGAGCTTCATCAGCAGCGACGGCACGCCGCCGTTCTTGAGCCAGGCGATGTTGAAGCCCATCAGCCGCGTGCAGAGGTTGATCGTCTGCTCGAGCGGCGCGATCCGGCTGAGCCCGTGGTCGGCGCTCGTGGGGTTGAAGGTGCGGAAGTGGACGATGTCTTCCTGGGGGACCTTCAGCTCGGAGCCGCCGCCGAGCGCGACAAGGTAGGTCGCGGCGCCGCCCCTGTCCCGCTTGATCTTCACCGAGGCCGAGGGCAGTAGCTGCAGCGCGTTGGGCGGGCCGCTCTTGGTCGCCCGCAGCTTCAGCCAGTAGGCGTCCCCCGTCAGGATCAGCCACGAGACCGTGCCGTAGGTCAGCGTGTAGTGGTCCTCGTCCGCGTTCACGTACTCGAGCAGCTCGAGCAGCGGGTGCGGCGACACCGCCTCCCACTCGCCCTTGGCGTTCCGCAGCTCGCAGACGAGGTCCACGGTGCTCGCCGCGTCGGCGATCACGTTCACCGCCGTGAACACGTAGGGGTTGAGCGTGTAGGCCGCCGCGTAGTTGCTGGCGTTGACCTCGGCGACCGCGTCCCCAGGCAGCCCGAAGACGCGGAACATCCCGACGTTCCGCGTCGCCGCCTGCGCTCGCCGGAAGATCGCCCCGAGGAGACCCACGACCAACACCGATCCCGTGTGTTGGCCGTGTGGACCGTTGGCGTCAGGCGCCGGTCATGGGGGCCGTGGTGACGTGCTCCGCGCTACCTCAGTCTACTCATTCGTGCAGATGCGGAGCTGTCCTCCGCGGCAGAGCGCGAGGCGGGACCACGACTACACCAGGCAGTGCAGCAGCGCGCGGAGTTCCCCGAGCACCCGGTCGCAGGCGGGGAGCGGACGAACGAACGAGGACAGGCTCGCATCCCAGCTGCGCGTCGTCATGGCCACGAGGTCGCTTGCGAAGAAGCTGTCGACGGACTCGTACCGGATCCCTCTGTGCTCGCACTTCGCCCCCACCAGCCCGGGGAGGCGCGTGCGCTCCAGACTCTCTCCGTAGCGTGTCAGGATGCGCCACAGGTCGTAGTAGTCCCGGGCCCGTGGCCGTGCCCACCCGCGGGCATGGAGGCGCGCCCGCGTCTGCAGTAGCGCGCGGAGCTTCTCCGCCACGATCTCCTCCAGCCGGTAGCACCGCACGAGTCCGTCGAGCGGCTCGTCGCAGGAGTGCAAGATGCGTCGCTCGTCCGGGGGCAGGAGTACGGCCTCGTCATGCGTCACCTCGAGCTTGACGCGGCATAGCGGTGATGGGTGCCACGGGAAGCGCACTCGCACCGTGAACGCCTCCTGCCCAGTCGGGTGCGGCGCGTGCTCCGTGTGGCGCTCGACGCCGACGGTGAACGGGCCACTCTCCGTGAGCAGGTCGCGCACGTTGTCGACCATCCGTGCCAGAGCCGCCTCGAGATCAGCCCCCGTCGGCCCGTCGAGTGCCGAGGCGTCCAGGTCCTCGGAGAAGCGGTAGTCCCCGAAGTAGAGCTTCTTGAGCGTCGTCCCCCCCTTCAGGATGAGCGCCGAGCGGAGCTCGCTTGAGCGCGCGATGCCGAGAAGGACGTAGCTGATCGCGTAGTCCTTCTCGACGACCATCTGGGGCGCGCCGGTCTCGCCGCACACGGCCTGGATGCGCGCTCGAAGCGGCTTCACTCGACACCGCCTCCCCCGAGGTTGTACTGGATCATCCACCTGCGATCACACGGTCCGCGTCGAGGACCGGCCGGGTCGAGGACGCGGTAACCGGCCACGGGATGGTCGAGGAGTAGACGCAGCTGCGGCCCCGAAGCGCCGACGTGCTCGAGAGCCCACCCCAACCGCTTGATGGTCGCGTCCTGGCCGTAGCGCAGCGCGTACCGGGCGAGCCGTTCGAGATCCAACTCCGGCCAGCACTCGGCGACAACACCCACCGCCTCCCCGAGGCCGCCGATGGTGTCCGGAGCGGCGAAGCAATCGAGGATCGTGCGCTCACGGTCAGCGATGGGAACTCGGGACCGCTCGTCGACCCAGACGAGCTCGTGGCCGAAGAACCGCTCCGGCTTCACGCACTTGTACACTACCGGGGACCCCGCACCCCCCCACGGTGGTTACCCGGGCCCCGCCCCCGGCCCCCCCCCAAACCCGGGGTACCCACCCC
>CAZRDB010000017.1:4828-17123 GCA_964598695.1 uncultured Armatimonadia bacterium | reverse complement strand
ACATGAACTCGTACCGGGTCCCCGCGACCTCCCAAGCGTGCTTCCCCGGCGCCGCGCCGCGTCCGCCCCGCATTCCCGGCGTGACGACACGCCGAGGCGTCGTCGCATAGACGCCGTGGGGCACCTGCTCCGTCAGCCCATGGTGGCTCAGCGCCGACCAGTGGCTGATGGCCGACGGTGCCACGAGCGCCGTCGCGATCGCGAACGGGTGCACCCGTGGCGCGTCAGCGATCTCCCCCGAGCAGGCGTAGAGCCCGCGGCGAACCCTCAGCAGCCAGCCGGAAGCCACCAGCGCCGACAGCAGCCGCGGGACGTAGCTCGCGGCGATGCCCAGCTCCGCCGCAACCCGAGCCGCGTCGTCAGTCGTGAAGACGTGCTTCCCGGCCGTCAGGAGGCCCTGCATGAGTTGGAGCCCCTGCGTGCGCGAGTAGGCGGCTGTCTCCACTGCACGGCGGACCATCACTACATCCCTCTCTACGATACTGACTTCTGACTGTCATTATCGTAGCACATTATCTACGAGTGGTGGCCATCCAGCACCGGCGAGCCCCGCGCAACCGAAGTGCGCCTTGTGGCGTCCGGAGGGCCCCGCCGAGCATCCCATGGCCCCAGCGCCCCGTGCTGGCGGCAGAACTCGACTGACCCAAGCGCGGACCACTCCCCATATGGCTCCGCGCGCCGCGGCGGCAGGCGGAGCGTGCGAGCCGCTTGGATCCGGACGACTGCGCTCCCGATCGGCCAGTTTCGCGTTCGTGGCGTGTTTCCTACATAGGAAAGGCCGCGGAGACAGGAAACCGAGCTGACGGCAGGCTGACTGGGTGCTGCCGTCTCCGGTGGCTGAGAGACACGTGCGCCGCGCGGTTGGCGCGGTCGCGAGTCTGTGGTCGCTGTCGGCGCCCTTACGGCTTGGCCCGCTCAAGCCACGCCTCGCCTCCCGCGCCCGCCACGACCCACCACCACGTCTTGCAGGCCGGGCACTGGACCCGGATCCGTCCCGTCAGCGGCGGGTGCACCTCCGCGAGGAACCGCCGGCAACGCGGCCCCTTGCAGTAGAGCATCACTCTCGCGTGCGCCTCAACCATCGCCCAACACCGGCCTCGACCAGAAGAAGCCGCCGCGCTGTGTGGCGGTGTCCAGATACCCCAGCGAGTGCGCGTAGTGGTCGGGACCCGTGTGCCCGTACCGCGCCACCTGCCTGCCGCTCGAGGTCTCGACCGTTCCGCGCGTGAGGTTGGCGCAGTGGCTCACGAGTTCGCGGACGGCGCCCAGGTTCGGACCGCCGCTCCCTACCCCGCCCGGGAGGCGCACCCGGCGGTTCACGACCCGGTCGCGCAGCTCGTCCAGCACCATCGTGCGGTTGCAGTGGACGATGGGCGGTCCCTCCGAGTCCCACTTCCGGGGCGGTTCGTCCTCATGGTCGTACCGGCACAGCCAGACCCGGCCGGGGAACCGGTTCGCGAAGTCGCGCGCCCCGTGCGTCTCGGGCTGCGCGTCCACGACGGCCGTCGTCACGTCGAAGCGGCGCATGAGGTCGTCGAGGTCGGCGAAGCTCTCAACCGCCTCCACGTGCACAACGCGCAGGACGCCCTCCGCCAACCGCCCGACGGTGACGTGAAGCACGGCGCCCACATCGCAGCCGAGGTAGTGGACCGCCCCCTCCGGGGCCTTGTCATCGCCGTACCAGTCGTCGATGCACGCGAGCACGGCGCTGCGCGGGATCGGGACCGCAGCGCCGCAGAACGGCAGGCCGAGCTTGTGGTTGTACAGCCGCTGGAGCTGCTCGCGGCGATCCCAGAAGCCCACGATCTCCTCGAGGTCGCCGAGTCCGGCGATCAGGCGCGAGATGTGGTAGCCGTGCCGCGCGTGCTCCTTCGTGGGCCGCCACCGCCCACGGGAGACGTCCAAGCGCGTCCCGCACTCCGGGCACCGCAGGAGCGGCGCCCCGCGCCCCGGCCGATGAACGCAGTCCGGCCAAGTGAGGTCGGGGGAGCATCCGCCCGTGCAGCGGCAGCGGACGAACCAGTAGCGCTGGTCCGACTGCTCGAACTCCGCGTCGACGCCGGTGCCGGGGATCGTGGGCGTCGACAGGCTGATCGTCCACTTCAGGTCGGTGTGTCCGAGCCGCTCCTCGGCCTGGCCGTGCGCCCCGGGGTCGATCTCATCCAGCTCGTCGAACACCAGCATGTCGGCCGGGACGCTCTTGGTCCGGATCGTGCTGCGCATGCCGCGGAACATGATGGTCTGGCGGCCGTGCATCAACCGCATCTGGACGGTGTCCTGGCGCGACGCGACGGCCATGCACTTTCGCAGGTACGGAGAGTTGTTCACCGCCGGCGTCAGCCGGAGCTTCGAGAACTCACTCACGTCGGCGTCGGTGGGGAAGTAGTAGATGACGGTTCGGGTGCGCCCCTCCACCAGCTCGGCTCGGTCGAGCACCCAGAGCATCCGAGACAGCGCCCACTCCGACGCTCCGACCTGGCTCCCCTTGCGAATGACGATCGACGGGTGGTTGTCCTCGTAGAGCGCGCGCAGGTACTCGTGGCCGATGAAGGAGAACCTGCGCCCTTGCAGGACGCGCCGGCTCTCCGTCCACGTGAGCAGACCGGCCGCGGCGATCTCCTGCGGCGAGAGCGCCGCGTGGGGGTCGTCACCCAGGGCATCCAGTTCGTCCGCCAGCTGCAGCGCCCAGTGCTCAGACATCGGCGGCCCCCAGCTCCCGAAGCCGCGCCGCCACCCGGGCGCGGCACTCGGCGCAGCCACCCACCGACTCCACCAACAGCAGGCGGACCTTCACGAAGTCGGGGTGCAGGAGGATGTTCACCTGGGCGCGTGTGTCGAGCTGCCCCTCGAGACGCGCGAGCAGCTCGAGGGTGGAGCGGATCTCACGGATCGCCAGCAGCGAGAGGCGGCCGTCGTTCTGGCTCTCCTCCCCCTCGAGGACCGCCCGGGCTCTCGTGACGAGGCCGCGGATCTCGGCTCGGATGTCGAGACCGGCCTCTACCGAGGCCGCCTCCTCCGCCTCGCGAGCCGCCTGGAGCGCGCCGGGCGTGTGGTTGGCCAAGTGGCGGTGGAGCGCCTTCACCGAGACCCCGAACCGCTCCGCCACGGCTCGGTAGGACCCCTGCTGACCGCCACGCGCGATCGCCCGCTCGATGTACCGGCGCTTGGGATGGATGCAGATGCTGCAGGCGCGCGGCACGCGATCACCGCCCCGCCCGCGCTACGACCGGTCGAGCGGGTAGCCCAGCGCCTTCGCCACCTGCGTGATGACCCGCACCGTGCGCTCCGGCGTCATGTCGCCCGTGCGCAACGCGAGAAGCGCGTTCGCCAGCTGGTTGGCGGCGAGCCTGGGAAACGCCTCGCGCAGTGGCCCGAGCGCCTCCTGCAGAGGCGCCTGGACGTGCGCAAGGTCGTAGGCCTTGGCCCGGCCCGGCCAGTTGTAGAGCTTCGCCCACCGCTGACAGAGCCGCAGCGCATGGCCGGTCTCGATCGCGGCGACCTCGAGGCTCCGAGTGGCGGGGTCCTGGGCCAAGTAGGCCTCGAACGCCTCGCGCGCGCTGTCGGTCTCGCCGGGCAGACGGTGCCAAGCTCGCGGCTGTGCTGCGTCCCTCATGCATCGGAGGACACCGTCCCCTCCGTGGGTGGTTTCGTCTTGGCGGTCCAGTCCTCGCCCGTGGCCCGGTGGATGGCCTCAACCATGCTGTCTGTGATCCCGAACCGGTAGACGACGTCGCCGCTCGGATCGGAGCGCGCCGCGGCCAGGCTCGGCACCGAGTCGGCGACGCCCCCGGCCTGGCGGACCAGGTTCCATCGGTACCGGTAGAGCGCCCGGAGCGTGGCCTGTCCGTTGCCGTACGCGGCCGCCACTCGAGCCCGCGCGACCGCGTTCTGCTCGTTCACCCCGTAGCGTCCCGCGCGCGCGTTCCCCTGCGGGCCGAGCGCCCGGTCGATCGTGTCGAAGCCGACCTCGCCGTCGCGGATCGCCACCGCGGTCGCATGGCCCCAGTTGGCCTCCCAGACGCCCACACGGCCCGCGATCAGGTCGGTGCCGCAGCAGGCGTAGCTGTCTCCCAGCCACCGCATCGCGTTGTCCGCGGCGTTGTGGGCAAGGCCGGCTCTGCGTGCCGCCCGCCGAGCTGCGAGCTGATAGGCGAACTGGACTGCCGGGTGGTAGGCGGCGTCGGGGCCGGACGCGTCGGTGGGCGCCTCGAACCGGCGGCCAAGGCTCCGCGAGAGCGCGGTCATCACCTCACCGCGGCCGAGGCGCGGCACCTTCAGCCCTTCGACGATGATGCCGCGCCCGCCGGCCTCGGCCACGAGGTCGCAGGTGCGCTGGAGCGCGTCCGCGCTCAGGGTCCGAATGAAGGGCTGAATCCGGACGACGACCGGCGTCGTCGAGGAGACCTCGCGCACGAGGGCCAGTCGCTCACGCCACGGCAGAGCTCCGGGCTCGAGCGCTTCCAGCGTATCGTCACAGGCGATGAGGGACACCTGGAGCAACCGCTGGCCGATCGCCTCCCAGACGGACCGCCAGGGGTCCTCCGCGAGCAGTCCGAACTTGGTGGAGACCACCACGGCACGCCCTGCGTCGCGGATGGCCTCCAGGGCCACGAGCGTCGCCCGCATCTGGCGCTCGATGGGCTGGAACGGGTCCGACAGCCCGCCCATATGCACCGGGATCCCGTGACGCACCATCGCAGCCTCCGCGGAGCTGCCCTCACCCCGGAGCGCGGCCAGTGACAGCCGCCGCGGCTCGACTGCCTCGAACCGGTCGGTCTTGCTCTTCACGGACGACCGCGCCGCGATCCGCGCGAAGCAGTAGGCGCAACCCGCCGAGCAGCCATCGTAGGTGTCGAGGGCGAGCGGCGTCGGGCAGACGAACAGGTTGCCAGGAACGCGGAGTGCGTCTTTCACCGGACATACCCCCTGCAGATCTCGAGGAAGGCGAGACTCATCCGCGTAAGGCGAGAGTCGCAGTCGTCGGTCACCGCGCCCAGCGCGGACGCGAGGGCTGCATCCGCCTCGACCGCGAGCTCGGGAGGCAGGGCGAAGTGGAAGCCCCGCAGCAGCACGTCGAGGTTCGGCGCCTTCACGGCGTCTGCGTCGCCGGCGCCGTCGAAGAACGCCGTCGCGCCCTGCTCGATGCCCAGGAGTCCGAGCACCTCGTCGACGATCGCGCCCGCGTCCGGGTCGGCGGAGCGGATCTGCTCGAGAAGGTCCGTGAGCAGCCCGTCGTCCCTCTCCGCCATCGCCCCGATCGGGTCGAACGTGGCGAGGAGCAGACGCTCCTGCTCCTCGGTCCACCGACCGACCAGCACGGGGATGGCGTCGCCCGCGGCGACCGCGAGCGACCGCCGAAGGTGGCCGTCGACGAGATGGCCGGTCGCCTCGTTGTAGAGGGCCGCCCCGGCCCATCCCACCTCCGCCAGCACCCCTTCGAGCGCAGCGCGTTGCCGTTCGAGGTGGATGCGCCACTGCGCCGGGTTCTCGGTCAAGCTGGCAGGGTCGGCCCAGATGAGACGGAGCGAAGCCCCATCGGGCGCGTGCCCCTCACGAAGTCCGTTCACGCGATCGCCTCCTCGTCTCCGCTCAGCAGTTCGAGCTGCCGCGGCCGCTCGGGCTCCGGCTCCTCCCGCACTTCGATCGGCGGGGTCACATGGGCCAGCCGGCGTAGGCTCGAGGCGACGTAGCGGCCGCTGAGCTCGATGCCGAGGTAGCTCCGGCCGTTCTGAAGCGCCGCGACCCCTGTCGTCCCGCTGCCGGAGAACGGGTCCAGCACCAGGCAAGGCTCGACACCCGCGCCGTGCCGGCATGTCGCCTCCCAGCCGACCGTGACCTTGGCCCGCTCCCTGCCGATGGTGTGGGGCGGGACGACACACCCGGACTTGCCCGGTCGGCCGCGCGCGGCGTTCCACGCCTCCTGCTCGGCCGCGGTGGAGAAGCGCTTCGGCCGAGGGTCGACGTCGCGGAGCACACGCCTGAACGGGGCGCCACACTGGGAGCAACACCCGACCGCGGAGGTCGCGAGCCGGATGCACCGCTGCGCGAGCGCGACCGGGAAGGCCGCGGAGTGCCCGGCGTGCCCTCTCTCGGTGCAGACCGACCAGACGTCGCGCAGGTGCCGTGTCCCCCCGGGCGCGTCGGGGCAGGCCTCCCGCTCCCCGTAGGCGTCGTAGTGGTAGCCGGGCGACCGCGAGAGCAACAGCACCCACTCGGATGAACAGCCGGGCAGGTCCTTGCGGTGGTCCGGCTTCGCGTTGGGCTTCTCCCACGTGACCCACTGCCGGACCCACCAGCCGTCGGCTTGCAGGGCCAGGGCGAGCCGTTGTGGCAGCAGCATCAGCTGCTTGAGGGCGAGTCCCCCGACCGCACCCCGGACGGCGTCCGAGGCGTAGTGACGGTCATCGGTCGCCCGCCGGCGCGGGTCGTCCCGGCGCCAGCCGTTCACGCTGCAGTTCCACTTGTCCCCAAGCTGGAGCCACAACGTCCCGTCGGAGCGCAGCACGCGCCGCACCTCGCCGAACACCTCGACCAGGTTCGCCACCCACCGGTCGATCGTCGGCTCGGCGCCGAGGCAACCGCGCCACGCCCCACACCAACGACAGACGGCGCCGACCCCCATCTCGGCTGGCTGGCGAACCGAGCCGTGGATCCCGCGCGAGCCGCGACTCCTGCCGTGGTGCTGGCGCGGGGCCTCTGCCTCCTCCCACTCGTGGGAGCAGCGCGGGTTGCCCCCATAGACGGCGGGATCCACGCCCGGGTATGCCCGGAGGCACCAGTACGGCGGGCTGGTCACACAGGCGTGGACGGACTCGTCCGGTAGGGTGCGGAGTAGCTCGAGGCAGTCGCCCTGGAGGACGCGGAACTCAGGGCGCATCGGCGTCACCTCGCCTCGCCCTCGCCTCGGCCGACAGCGCCGCGGCGGCCGCGCCGAGATCCGCTGCCAGCCGCAGATCGTCGCGGCCGGGCCCGACGTCCTCGAACCGGCAATCGCCCCTGTACACCCGTCGCTCCTGGAACAGGGCGTCTGCCGCGGCCAGCAGCTTGGAGGCGAGTCGGTCGAGAGCGACTGCGCTGACCTGCATCATCTGGCCTCACCTCCCGGGAACTCCATCCGGCGGCACTCGCCCTGCCGGCACGCGAGGTTGGCCTTGTGGTAGATGGGCACGCCGTGCTCGTCGCACGCGCGCTCGATCGCGTCGACCCAGGCTGGGTCGGGCTGCACGGCCCCGGCCCCCGACATCCCGCCCAGCACGACCCACGCGATCCCGGTGAACCCGGCGTCATGCGCGACGCGCTCGCTGAGCCATGCCTCGGTGTCGACGGCGCCGACAAGCGGCTCGATCGACAGCCAGCGGACCGGTCCGGCGTGCTCCAGGAACGCGAGGTCGCTGAGGCGCTTCGGGTAGCGCTCCCGCTTCGCCCCGGTGATCGTCGTCCCGAGCCAGACGTTGCCGGGCCACTCGAAGCGGCCGAGCCGGCTCGGGCACTTCGTGAGCACCTGGTAGACGTGCTGGGGCGTCGCTCGGATGGTCGCGAGTACCTCCTCGATCCACCCGTCCTCGCTGCCGTGCCCGAGCAGATCGGCCATCGAGCACACGAAGATGCGCCAAGGGCGGTCTACGCGGGCGTCGAGCTTCGCCGGCGCGCCGAGGCGCTCCGGGTGGAACGTCGGTGAGAAGCCGAACCCCAGGCGCTCCGCCTGTGTCTTCGCGTAGCACGGGGTGCGGTTCGGTCCGAACTCGCAGCCCATCATGCAGCCCGTGATCGGGTTCCAGGTGTAGTCACACCACCCGATGCCGTTGTCCGGGCCGTTGAGGTGGCGCACGTGTTGGGCCATGGCTACACCCCTCCCGTCTCGCTCAGCTGCAGCACCCGCGTCGCGCGGAGCCCGCTGAGCCAGCACCAGCTCTGGGGCGGCACGAAGCCGCCCGGCACTTCCTGGCGCAACGCGGCCAGCGGGACAGCGGGGCTCACGGGCCGCACGCTGTGCAGAAGCACGACGATGCCCCTGCTTGCTCCATCGGGGGGAGCACAGCCCGCGGGCTCGAGGTAGTCGCGCAACTCGTCCGCAGAGAGCTCGATCCGGTCCCAGATGGGGATGAGGACGTCCGCCCACTCGTAGGGCGAGGCCGAGCCGGGAAGGACCACGATGCGCTCGACCGTCGCCACCGCAACGAGCGCCTTCGTGGGCGCGGTGGCATAGAGGGCGACGCGGCCACCCGACGCGCAGCCGATCGGCCTTCGCCGCACCTCGGCGGTCTTGCGGCCGGCGAGGTAGCGCGCGGCGTGGGTCGGCTTCACAGGGAAGAGCAGGACGCGGTCGCTCATCGGCCACCCTCCACATCCGCGAGTAGCTGCCCCATCGCCTCGTCGGCCCTGACCGCGAGGAAGTGGTGGGTGACCTTCGTCCGCATGTTCTGTGACGTGACGACCCCGCACTCATCATCGCTGACCTGGCGCAGTCGCTTGACCGCGGCTCGGGCCTCACCGAGCGAGAGCCCAGCGGCCGCCGCGATCTCCTCGTAGGTCAGCGCCGCCTTGCCCTGCCAAAGGGCACACACCACGGAGCGGCTGTTCTGGTTGGTCTGTCCTGGCAGGCTCACTGCGATGCCCCTCCTCCCGGCGCCTTCGCGTATCGCGCCACGCCGTTCCGCTCGACGCCGATCGCCCCCCGGTCGGTCAGCCGGCGGAGCGCCCGGCTGAGGTCGTGCTCGGTCAGGTTGGTGGCACGCTGGACCTCCGCGCGGGTGAGGATGCGGCCGCCGGCGAGCGCGCCGAGGACGAGCCTGTCGTGCTGGGCGGTGGCGCGGCTCACTCCCCATCACCTGCCAGCCGCAGGACGCGATCGGCGTAAGCTCGGCATCGAGCGATCCGCTCGCCCCGCCCGCCGCCGTTGTAGCGGCACAGCGCGAGGCGTTCGTCGCCCCGCGCCGTCCGCAGCCACATCGCGAGCTCGGAGCAGCCCAGCTCGACGTTGCGCTGGACGTCGTACTCGGGGATGCAGTGGACCTGACACAGGCCGTGGTCCGACGTGGATGAGCTGGCCTCGGGGTCGAAGTGCGACTCGACCTCGATCAGCGCGAGCACAAGCTCGGGCCGCACCTCGTGCTGCCGGCACGAGCGCGCGACCGCGAGCGCGATGTCGTAGACAAGCCCGTCCCTGATGCCGGCAGCGTAGTTGGTGATCGTCGGCACGAGCCGACTCGCGGTCTCGGCGTCCTCCCACAGGAGCCGTTGCAGCCTCTCCTCGCGGCTCTCGGGCGTCGGGTCGGCGTCCACCGTCGTGTCGGGCGCCGTGGGCGGGTCGAACAGGTCGGCCGGCCGGCGGGCCGGCGTGTCCGACGCCGACGGCGCCGACGTCGTCTCCCCGTCCGCCCGCGCGAGCGCGGCCAGCCCGATCAGCGCCGCGAGGCACCCGAGGACCACGATCGCCAGCGCCCACCGCCGGTATGCGCTCGCCTGCCGGTCGCAGAAGCCCGGGAAGCGAGCGCAGGCGTCCGGCAGCGCCGCACAGAAGTGCTCTCCTCGCCGGGGCCTCTCTCGCCGGTTCCGCGGTCCCCTCGCCAAAGGTATCCCGCGATCCGACGACCGCCCCGGCGCTTCTCGCGCCAAGCGCGTCATGACGACCCACTCCTCCCCCGTGCGGTGCGCCCGACCCTCGTGCGACGGTCGGCCAGCACATCGGGCCTCGAGTCCGCGGGGAGCGGCTCCGCCTTCACCCTCGGCGTTCCGTGTCCCTCGCAACTGGTCGGGTTGCTGTCCACGACCACGCCCCGCCGATCGGTGCGCGTCGGGCGACGGACCGCCGGGCCGCAGACCGAGGCCATCAGCGAGTCGGCGTGGTGCAGCAGCGTCTGGGACTGCTGCACGAGCAGTGCCGCGACGCGCAGCCGGTCGGAGGTGTCGAGCCGGTGGGCGGCCGTGCACGCGGGGAGCGCGATCGCGATGCCGGCCGAGATGCCACGCTCAACGCTCCGGAACTCGCTCTTCATCGGTCCTCCTCCTTCCGAGGCCCGGCACAGGCGAGCGCGTCCTCGATGCACCGCCGGATCTGGGCGAGGTCCCGCCGCTCGAGCGCCGCGCGGTCGAGCACCAACACCGGGATGCCGAGCTGCTCGGCTCGCTGCGCCTCGGCGCGGGCCCCGGCAGACCCTTGCCAGCGCGGCAGCAGCGCGACGCAGTCGCTGGCCTCGAGCCACTCCATGCTCTGCTGCTTGAACAGCTCGACACCGATGCCGGAACGCTCATCCGGCGTGAGCCGCTCGTAGAAGTCCGCGTCGTGCCAGGGCACGTACGGCGCGAAGCCGGCCGCGAACACGAGGGCCGCCGCGTTGCGGCCATCGCCGATGTTGGCCAGCACCGTCAGCACGTCCGGTCCGCTGTAGGGGCCGGCGAGGTACACGCGCTTCATGGCTCCAGCTCCTCGATCTCGATCGTCAGCCCGGGCAGCCCCTCCAGACCGGAGGGGGCGCCGGGCAGCACGTAGCGCTTGGTCTGGGGACCGCCCGAACACACCTGGGAGTCGTCGCCGAAGAACCCCGCCTGGCGGAGCTCGTCCAGGATCGCCTTGTCCAGGTTGTCGCGGTCGGGCTTCTTGGTGTGCCACTCGCGCTTGAGGCGCGGCGCCTGGCCGCGCGGATGGGCGATGTTGCTCTTGGGCGAGGCGAACCGCGCGTCCCACGTGACAGAGACCGGGCCCTCGAGGGGCTTCGGCGGCCGGTGCTGCTGCGCCACCAGCCGGATCGTGGCGCGCCACTGGTGGATCGGGTGCTCCTTCGGGGCCGCGTAGCGCTGCACGAAGGGACGGCCGGGTCCGCCGGCCACACGGTCGCGGTGGCGCGGCTGGGCGACCGGATCGCCCGGCACGACGAACCGCACGCGGAACGCCGTGGCGGGCCGGTCGGCGGCGACCAACAGCGGGACGACGCCCATGGCTATCGCACCCCCGCCAACTCGGCGTCGACGTCCGCGCCGACGTCGCCGGGGTCCGTCTCGCCCTCGCCGGGGTCGGTGTCGATCGGCGCGCCCTCGAGCGCGAAGTCGGCGTCGATCGCCGAGGACGCCCCGCACTCGAGCGCTCCGGGCGGCAGCGCCTCCACGCCCGGGATGTCCTCGGTGTGGGCCTCGACATCCTCGCCGTCGAAGGCCAGCTCGCCCTGGTCGAGGTCGGCCTGGGCCGCGCGACGCGCCTCGTCAATCCGCACCCCGAGCAGGTTGCAGGCGAGGATCCGAGCCTGGGCGGTCGCCTTGGCGATCGTCGTGATCTGGTCGGCGGGAGGCTCGTAGCCCGTCTCGCGCATCGAGGCGTAGAAGCCGCCGGTCTCGTGCTCGTTGACGAACGGCTGGTCCTCGCTCGGGACCGAGAGCCCCGCGACGCTGGTGATCCGGATCCGCGCCAAGCGGTCCACCACGCTCAGGCCGCACTTCACGTCTGGCTTCGCCATGCTGGCTTGCTCCTCTCGCGTGCTTTCAGGCCGCTCCCGCGGCCACGGGCTGTCTCGCGCTGGTCGGACGGGCGGGCGGGCCGGGGGTAGGCCCCTCCGGCGTGGGACATGCCGGGAGGCGCGCGTTGGGCTCGACCGCGCGCAGCGAGCCTTCGCACCATCCGCACGGCAGGGTCTCTGGCTCATCGCCCTCCGCAACGGCTGCGACCGCCGTGCGGCCGCACGTGTCGCAGCGGTAGTCGACCGTTCGCTTGGGCTTCGGGGGGCGCGCCGGCTGGCGCAGACCCAGAATCAGCTCGGCCCGCGCCACCGCATCGGCACTGGGGGGTTCGAGGTCGCGGAGCTTCCAGCGCAGCACCGTGGCTGCGGGCTTGTCCGTGCGGGGCTCGCACTCCAGGCACAGCGCCACCAGCGCGGCCTCGGGGGGACAGCCCGCCGCCTCGGCAACGGCCGAGAGGCCGTCCGTCTGGTGCTCGGTGAGCTGGCCGGGCAGCGCTCGGCACCGGCGCAGCAGGTCGTGAGCGGGACCTGCCTGCGGCTCGCCGTCGGCATCGCTGGGCGGGCTTGGCGGATCGGACCGTGGGGGGGTGGGGGGGGTATGCTCTAGATCACCCCCACACCCCTCAGAGCTAGTCGCTATAGACGCGATAGACGCTAGACGCTTGGTGCACGGAGTTCCGAAGTCACTGCACCCGGGTACACCAAGTTCGGAAGATGGCGAACCCAGGTGCTCCGTGTCCTCATCGTCGCAGTCGTCCAGGCCTTCGACTTCCTCGATCCCGTAGCGTCTCCGGTAGTCTCGGACGGTCGCGCGGCTTCGGCCCCCGATCTTCGCCCAGCAGCGATCG
>CAZRDB010000017.1:0-4818 GCA_964598695.1 uncultured Armatimonadia bacterium | reverse complement strand
GATCGCCCGCGATGTTCGGTCCCATGGGCTCCGACGGCTCGCCGCGTCCCCGCCGGCTCCGACCGGTGAAGCGCTCCCAGTTCCGGAAGCCGAACGCCTCCCCGCCACCACGGACGTCGTCATGCAGGAGGAGCGGGCCGTGACCGGGCGTCTCGGAGCGGAACATCCGCTCGATCCGCTCGGCGACCGCCTGGAAGAAGGCCGGCCCATCGGGGTCCTCGCCGCGCAACGCCATGCGGCGCCGTTCGGGGTAGAGGCTGGCGGCGAGGTCGATGATGTCGCAGTAGCCCTTGTTGCCCCAGTTGGTGCACGCAACCGCGAACAGCCGGAAGTAGGTCGCCTGCCCCAGCGGGTCCAGCGCGAGGAACTCGGGGTCCTGGAAGATGGTGGAGTAGACGACGAATGCCTTCACTCAGATTCACCCCGTGCTTCCGGCTCGTGCATCGCTCCTGGCAGGCTTTCGATCCAAACCCTGTGCATCGCTACGGCCCTGCGCAGGAAAGGGGCCCGGCGGCGAACCACCGGGCCCCGGCCTTACCACCGCTACACGCAGTACCCCGAGTCGAGGAGCCACTGCTTCTCCTCGGCCGTCGCCGAGGCGTACGGCTCGTCCGTGATCGGCGGCTTGTTGCCAGTCCGAGCGGCCCAGTCGATCGCCTGGTCGGCAAGCGCCTGGGCGTGCGGAGTCGGTGCCGGCGTCGGTGGTGCTGGCGGTGTCGGCGGTGCTGGCGGAGCGCCCATGGGTTTCACCTCCGTCCCCACTGGGATCCCGCGGCGAGGTCGCCGGCGGTGACGAGCGAGACGTGGCCGTCGAGCCAGCCGCAGTTGGCCGTGTGGCCCGAGTGGACCATCCAGCCCGCGAACCGCTCGTGGTCCGGCCCCCAGATCCGGACCGCGCCATCCGTGACCAGGACCGCGCGGGCGGGGTCGCGGGCGGACGGGGCGTCCGGGTTCAGGCCGTAGGTCGCGGGGTCGCGCGGGTCGCGGACCGGACAGCGGAGGCCTTGGAGACCCATCGCCTCCTGCCAGACCACGTGGCGGCCGCGACCGTCCGCGCCGACCACGCGCGTCTGGGTGGCCGGCAGGCCACCCCACTCCTCTTGGTAGCTCCGGAGGCCGATCGTGAGGAGCCGCAGGTTCTGATGGCACGCCCGCTCGCGGGCGCGCTCCACGCCGCGGACGACGGCCGGGGCGCAGAGCGCCACCGTCGCAGCCGCGATGCCCAGAGCCGCGATACGATCGAGGAACCGGGTCATGGCGTCACCGCCCTGTCCGCAGGCGCGGCCTGCCAGTCGACCGCGAGGCCCACACACGCGTCCCGTCTGTGGATCGCGATCCGCGGCATCCGGACCCGCGCGCACAAGACCATCGCCCCGAGCAGCGCGAGGGCCAGTCCCGCGCACCACGGCAGGGAGCGCCAGTAGTCGCGCTCGAGGTCGAGGGGGTCGAGGACAGGGTAGGAGTCGGCGCGGTGCGCCCAGCCGTGCAGGTAGACGATTGTCGGACCGGCGATGGCCGCGAGCATCGCGGCGCCGCAGAACCAGACCGCGACCAGCCGAAGGCGCGCCCCGGGGTCCGGGAGGCCGGCCCGCAGAGCCGCGAACCGACCCCAGCCGCGGAGCTCCGCGTCCGTCGCGTCTTCGGCCTGGTCGCGCAGGAGCATGAGGCCGAGCTTCTCGTGGGCGGTCACGCTCCCACCCCCTGGAGCAGGGCGGCAGGCTCGATCGCCTCGGGCGCGGGTCGGACCAGCTCGATCAGCGCCCAGCCCGCGGGTGCCTCGCCGTCGGGAAGGCGCGTGGTGCAGACGAGGACCTGCACCCCCTCCTCGGCGAGCCAGTCGCCCAGCTCGTACGGTGCGTGGGTGAAGCGCTCGTCGAGCGCCTCCGGGGCGTCGAGGATCACGAGGCCGGTCTCGGTGGCCGCGAGGCACTGGAGCGCCCACGCGAGCCTGAGCCGCTCGCTCTCCGAGCAGCACTCCATCGGAAGGGCGAGGGCGCCCTGGACGAACTCGACCTGCAGCCGGCCGGCGTCGTCCACGTGGAGCCGCGCGCCGTAAGGGGTGCCCGGGGCGCTCAGCCGCCGCAGCGCGGAGTCGAGGCGCCCCTGGAGAGAGCGCATCCTGGGTTCCCAGAGCACGGCCGGGATCGGTCCCTGCAGGGCGACCACCAGCTCGTCGAGCCGGTTGTGGGTCGCGAGGGCGGCGTTGTGCGCGTCGCTCGCCTTGGTGAAGGCCTCGTGGGAGGTCTTGGCCGAGAGGTAGCCGACCAGCGCCTGCTCGAGTTCCGCGATGCGCTGCTCGCAGGCGGCGGCCGCGTCGGCCGTGGGATCGGAGAACGAGCCCAGCTCCTCGAGCTGTCGGCGCACCACCTCCTCCTGCGAGAGGAGCTGGGCCACTTCGGCCTGTCGGCCGATCTCGCCCTCGCGGGCGCTGACGTCGGCGTCGAGGCGCAGGATCGCCGCGTCGAGGCGGTCGGCCTCGCGGGCGGCGGCGAGTTGGGCCTGGAGCGCGTCGCGGGTGCGGCTTCGGTCGAGCGCGCTCTCGAGTTCCCGAACGGTGCGTTCGGCGGAGCCGTCCTCCAGGCGGGCGAGCTGCTCCTGGAGAGCGGCGCGCCGTGCCGTCCGCTCCTCCCAGTCGCGGTGGGCCTCATCCCAGGCCGTGTGGGAGTCCTCCCACGCGGAAAGCCTCGTGCGCAGCCCGGAGACGGCAACGGCGCTCTCGCAGACGGGGCACGCGACCTCCCCGTCCGCCGCGGCGCCGTCGGTGGCCTCGGCGAGCAGCTCGAGAACCCGGACGTCCGCGTGGGCCGGCGACTGCGGCTCGTCCTCGGGCTGCCCCAGCGCGCGAAGCTCCTCGCGCGCCTGTGCCGCCTCGGCCTCGTTCCGCTTGGCCACCACGCGGGCGCCCTCGAGCCGCGCCTCGATCGCCGCGGTGGTGTCCGCGGAGTGGAGCCCCAGGGCGGTGATGGCGTCGGCGACCGAGTCAGCCGACTGCTCCCCGGCCTCTCCCCGCTTCGCGTCCCGCTCGCGGACGAGGTCGGCGCGGCGGCCGGCTTGGCTCAGGGCCTCCGAGGAGGGCGCCTCCAGCGCGAGCGCGTTGCGGCGCTCGGTGAGGTCGTCGAGCTGGGCCTGGAGCGTGTCGTGGCGCGAGTCGTGCGCCGCCCGGGCCTGACGCGCCCGGGCGCTCAGCTCGTGCAGCTCCGCGGTCGCTTGCCGGTGCTGCTCGTCGTCCCGCTGGTGGGTCTTGGCGTCGTAGGGCTTCGCGGCGGCCTGGGCCGATTCGAGGGCGCCCCGGGCGGTCGTGAGTTCCCGGTTCGCCTTGGCGCGGTCGTCGTAGGCCGCCTTGAGGGCCGCGTAGTAGCCCTCGAGCGAACCGTCGAGGTGCTTCGCGTAGTCGTGGATCGCGGGCGGGCAACCGGCCGCGAGCAGCGCATCGACGGAGAGGTCCGGGACCCCCGCCAGCTCGAGGATCGCGGCGGTCTGGTCGCGGCCGTGGAGCGACCGGAAGGCGTCCGGCCGCACCGCCAGCTCGAAGACGCGCCGGGTCACCCGGAGCTGTGAGAGCAGGTCGGCGGCGCGGTCGGCGAACGAGGTCTCGGCCCACTGGCCCTTGTTGTCTCCCTTGGTGATCTGGCGGGCGGTCAGCCCGCGCGTGAAGGTCCCGAGCCCGCGGAAGGTCGCCGAGACCGACATCCCGTGCCGGTCGGCCCGGCGGACGCGCTCGATCCCCTTCCCGTCCTGGGTGGTGCCCCGGCAGGCGCCGGTCGCGAGGTACGCGATCGCGTCCTGAATGGTGCTCTTCCCCGTCCCGTTGTGGCCGAGGATGATCGTCTTGGGCCCGAAGGTGAGCCCCGCCTCGTCGGCGCAGCGAAAGTGCGTCAGTTCGAGCCGGTCCAGACACGCTGCCATCTCATCGTCCCCCTTGCCGCCGGCCTGCGCCGCTGCGGGCGCGCCGGATGTCGAGGCGGGAGTTGCGCTTGAGCAGCCCCTCCCGCGCCAGGATCTCGTCGGCCCGCTCGTCCCCCGTCGGGGTGACGCGCACGGCCTCGGTGAAGTCGAAGGCATGGGTACGGGCGAGCTTCCGCAGGCGGAGGAACTCCTGGGGGCTCACCTCTCCCCCCCGGTAGCCGGTCTTCTCCTCGACGGCGAACAGCGGCTCGCCCGTCTCCGGGTCGAGCACCTCCTCGCCGGCCGCGACGCCCGCGGTGAGCTCGTCGCGGTAGCGCTTGGCGCGCTGCTCGAGCGCGTGGCACCGGGCGGTCGCCAGCACGTACCGCCGGGCGAGCTCGCGGGTCGTGAGGCCGCGGTCCCAGGGGGGACGGGCCGGGCAGGCGCGCCGGAGCGCGCAGAAGCGGCAGCCGCCCTCGGTGTTCTCCGGGGTGGCCGGCCAGACGGAGCCCGGCTCCCAGTCACATGCGCCGAGGCGGAGCCAAGCCCGTGCCGTCTGGAGCATCCCCGCGAGCGTGGCCAGCCCGCGCTCCACGTCCTCGCGCTGGATCAGCGCCTCGCGCTGGCCGCGGTAGTAGCCCTCGCGGACGAAGTGCCAGACCACGCGCACCGGCCACGTGAACGGGGCCGGTGCATCGGAGGGCCAGTTCCGTTCGGCGAGTGCCGCGTAGATCACGGGCGCCCAGCGGGAGGGGTCTTGGGACTGGCGGCCGGTCTTCCAGTCCGGGATCACGACCCCGCCGTCCTCGTCGACGTAGACGACATCCGGCGTGCCCCAGACCTCCGTGCCGTCCGGGAGGCGGAGCGGGAGCCACTCCGCGTTCGGCTCCGCCTCCGCCCCCGAGCGGGCGCACGGCTCGATGAAGACGATCC
>CAZRDB010000016.1:29936-44172 GCA_964598695.1 uncultured Armatimonadia bacterium | reverse complement strand
CGACTACGTCACCAGCGTGTCGGTGGTCCAGTGCGTGGTCGCGGCCTACGGCCGCCGGGCCGCGGCGCGGTAGACCCCGGGACGTTACCCCTCGGGCTCCTCGAGGTCGAGGTCGTCCAACTCGGACATGATCCGACGGAACTGGTCATCGCCATCGGGCGCGCCGCCGCCGTGCGAGACCAGGGCGAAGCCGCCGTCCTGCTCCACCAGGCGCACCCCGGCGGAGTCCAGGACGTGCTCCGAGGCGCTGAGCGGAGCGTCGCACCGGAGCGCCAACGCGGCGGCATCACTCGGCCGCGCGTCCACGCGGATCAGCTCGCCGCCCCGCTCGATCACGAGGTCGGCGTAGTACACGCCGGCCTGGCAGTGCGTGATCTCGACCCCCCGGAGACCGTCGCTCAGCGCGGCGAGGCAGGCGGCCATGAGATCGTGGGTCATCGGCCTCTCCATCTCGGTTCCGTCGAGGCCCCACTGGATCGCGTGGGCCTCGTGGACGCCGATCCCCATGGGCAACGCGCGGTCGCCGTCGACCTCGCGGAGGATGACCACCCACTGGTCCTCCGGCTCGGAGTCGACCCAGACGCAGAAGACCTCCATCTCGACCATCGCGCGACCACTACCCTTCGCGGCGACGCGCCTGGCGCGTCGTCCCGGCTCGCAACTTGTCCACCCCCAGTGTAGCACTCGGCGGGAACCGTGCGGCGGGCGGCGCTACCAGCGGTCGAACGTCCCCTTGAGGTACTTCGAGCCGCGCTTCGACTCGAGCGCCTTGATCTTGGCGATGTTGCCGCGCTCCACGGCGCTCAGCTTCGACTCGACGGCCGCCTGGCCCGAGGCCGTGCCCTTGTACCAAGGCTGCGCCTCGAAGTACTCGCGGAGCGGCGGGCTCTGGAAGACCAGGCCGTGGCGCGCGAAGATCTCGTTGCGGGCGATGCACAGGTCGCGCGTCCCGAGGTCTGTGAGGTCGGCGTCGGTGAGGGCGCGCTCCGACGAGTGCGGGATCACCGCGCGGCCCTTGGACGGTTCCTTGGCAGGCTTCACGGACGCTTCCCGCGATTCGGGTGAGGGCGGCGCCGGGTCGGCCGTCGCGGCCGGGCCCTGCTCCGAGGCCGCTGCCGGCGGCTGCGCGAGAGCGGGCAGGGGGGGGCTGGCCGTCTCGCGAGCGGGCTGGGACGACAGGTACAGGCGGGAGACGAGGATGCCGCCCCCCACGCAGACACAGACGGTGAGGAAGACGAGCGCCACGATCAGACCGATGACCACGCCCGGCGCGACGCCCCGCCGCGCGGGGGCCGTGCCCAGCGGGCCTCCGCATGCCGCGCAGAACTGCGCCCCATCCCGGTTCTCCATCCCGCACTGCCTGCAGAGCATCGCTCGGTCTCCTCTCGCGGCGGGGCGCCCGTGGGCCGCATCCGGCCCGGTGCGGAGCCTGCCGGGGTCTAGGTTCGGCGCCGTGGGCGCGGTCCCTGCCCGCACCGAGGGAGGACGGCGCGGCGGCGCGTCCGAAGTCCTAGGGGGGTGGAGGATGGACTCCCGGAGGAGGCTTCCCCGTGGTCGAAGGCGTGGCAGTCAAGGAACTCCGCGTCCACCCGGACGCGCGCGGCCGCCTGTTCGAGGTGCTTCGCGCCGACGAGGACGAGTACTACAGCGGCTTCGGCCAGGTGTACGTCACGACCACCTACCCGGGCGTCGTCAAGGCCTGGCACCTCCACCGCAAGCAGACGGACTTCTTCTGCTGCGTCCGGGGCATGATCCGGCTCGCGGTCTACGATGACCGCGAGGGGTCGCCCACGCGCGGCGAGCTGAACGAGTGGTGCCTCGGCGAGCACCGCATGATCGCGGTCAAGATCCCGCCCGGCGTTCTGCACGGCTTCCAGTGCGTGAGCGAGACCGAGGCGATGGTGATCAACACCGTCGACTACCCCTACAACCCGACGGAGCCCGATGAGTACCGGACCCACCCCCACGACAACGACATCCCCTTCGACTGGACCCGCCGCGACGGCTGAGCGCTGCCGTCGCCGTCGCGCGTGGCTCGCGAAGCGCCTGGCCGTGCTGGCGCTGCTGCCGGCGGTCTGGTACTGGCAGACGCGCCTGCTGGTTGTCGAGCGGCACGGAGTGGAGGTTGCGGGCATCGAGAGTGAGCTGCGACTGGTGGTGATCGCGGACACGCACCTCGTCGGGGCCCGCGGCGGCCCCCTGAGTCTCCACGCCTCACCGGGTTACCTCCGCCATGTGGCCGATGTCGCGGCTCGCCTCGAGCCCGACTTGCTGCTGTTCCTGGGCGACCTGGCCGAACCGGGGGAGGGTGGGGAGGCCGACGCCGAGACGGCTGCGGCGATCCTCGGCCGGATCCCGGCGCGGTACGGCCGCTTCGCGTGCTCCGGCAACCACGACGCCTGGATGGAGCTGGAGCGGATCGAAGCCGCGCTCGAGGCCGGCGGCTTCCGCGTGCTCGACGACGAGTGGACCGAGGTCGAGACGTCCGCCGGCGCGGTTGTCGTGGGTGGGCTCGGCTGGCGCTCCGGGTCGTACGATCCCGAGCGGATGCTCGCCGATGCCCCGGAGTCGCCGCCCCGCCTGCTGCTCTGCCACGATCCCGCCGTCGCCAAGGACCTGCGCGATGCCTCGTGCGTCGATCTCATCGTGAGCGGCCACACGCACGGCGGGCAGATCTGGCTGCCGTGGATCGGCGCGCCCTGGACCCCCTCGCGCGCGATCCCGGAGTACGTCCGCGGGATGCACCCGCTGGGGCCCTCCACGCGTCTGTACGTCAGTAGAGGAATCGGCGCCAACTTCCTGCCCGTTCGCCTGTGGAGTCGGCCGGAGGTCACGTTGCTGCTGCTCGAGCCGGGGGCCGCATGAGCGTCCCCCCCCACGAACCGGAGCCCGCGCGCGAACCCGCCTCGGCCCCCATGCCACGCCGGCGGTTCCTGCGCCGCCTGGCGACCCTCGGCGCGGGGGCGGCGTTCGGCGCCGGCGGCTGGCAGCTCGGAACCCGGAGCCTGGAGGTCTGCCGCGTCTCGCTCGCCCTCCCGGGGCTCGGGCGAGCCCTGCGCGCCGTCTTCCTCTCGGACACCCACCTGTGCACCGACGCCTGGAAGCCTGGCCACTGCAGCCCGCGGTTCCTGGCCGACGTGGTCCGACGGGCGCGGGACGAGCGGCCCGACCTGCTGTTCTTCGGGGGCGATCTCGCCAGCCCCGCGCAGGGAGGCCTGCCGGCGGCCCGCCAGGCGCTCGCGCTGCTCGCCGAAGTGGCGCCCGCGATCGGCGCCTGGGGGGTGCTCGGCAACCACGACATCAAGTACAGCCGCGATGCGGTGGCCGCGGCCTACAGCGAGGCCGGGCTGCACCTGCTCCGCAACGAGTGGGTGATCGTGGAGTGCGCCGCCGGCCGGCTCGCGCTGGGCGGGGTCGAGTTCCGGCGCGACCCCCTCGCCCTGGCGCGGCGGCTCGATGCGCCGCCCTCGGTCGACACACGGATCCTGCTCGCGCACGACCCGGCGATCGTCTACGACCTCGGGGCCGAGGCGGTCTGGTGTGACCTGATCCTGAGCGGCCATACCCACGGCGGCCAGGTCGTCGTCCCACTCATCGGCTCGCCCTGGGCGCGGACGCCCGCGAATCCCGACTACATGAGAGGGCTCTTTCTCTTGCAGGAGGGCCCGGCGCTCTACGTGAACCGAGGGATCGGCACGGTGCTGGCGCCCTTCCGCATCGGGAGCCGACCGGAGATCACGGTCTTCGAACTCACCCCCGCGCCCCGTCGCGCGGAGGGGCAGGAGAGGGGTTCTTGATGCACCCGGTGACTCGAGTTGTCCTCGCGGCGGCCGCCGCGATCGCGCTCTGCCTCCCCGCCGGGGCCCAGCAGCCCGCAGGAGGTACCGCGGGCCCGACGCGCGTCGACGACCCGCGCGCCACGCAGGTGCTGGAGGCCGTCCGCGAGCGCTACGCCGGCCTCAGCACCTTCTACGCCCGGTGCCGTCGGATCGACCACTACTACTCGGAATGGTCGATTCGGGAGGAGCTGCGCGTCTGGGCCGAGCAGCGCAAGCGCCCGAACATGCTGTGGATCGAGAGCGGGTTCATCCAGGAGCACCCGGAGTTCGGGCTGACGGGTGAGCAACGCCTGATGGGCGAGGAGCCGCCGGCCGGCACGCCGATCAAGGACGCCCCGCTCAGCCAGTCTCGCGTGAAGGCCGACGGCAAGGCCATGTGGCATGAGTACTTCGGTCTCTACGCGATCGAGGGCCTCTGCGGCAACGGCCAGTTCGATACCGAGAACATGGCCTCGCAGGATTCGCGCAAGCTGGCGACTCTGGCCCCGGGCATGCCCTGGCCCTCCGACCCCGACCCCACGCTGCCGATCACGGTTGCCGAGCTGCTCGACCATCGCGACCTCGGCGCACGGATCATCCCGGGGAGCGTCAAGCTCACAACCGGCAAGGACGAGGACGGTCAGCCGAAGCTCACCGAGCCGATCTACTGCCTGACCAAGGACGGGGAGCAGGGCGAGGTCCGGGAGTGCTCCCACATCGTCTTCCTGCTGACCAACGGCACCGAGCAGCACTGGTGGGTCGATGCCGAGACCTCGATGATCCGGGCCGAGCGGGTCTTCCGCCCCGTTGCGCCGGCCAAGAGCCCCTTCGAGGACCTGAGCCCCAAGGTCGAGATTCCGACCGATCTCACCCCCCTGCAGAAGGACCGTATCCAGCGGGTTCGCCGCTACATGACCGGCCAATGGTTCCGCTCCGACCTCACCTACGACTTCCTGGCCTGGGACTTCGATTCTCCCGATTCGGACTACGTCTACGTGCCGGACTCGGCCGTCACCGTCGTGAAACCGAACGAGCTGGCCCAGCGGCTGGACCGCCTGTACGAGATGTGTACCGGTGACCCCGTCCGCCGGCCCCCGCCGCCCGCCGCGGACGACGCGGCGCAGCAGTAGCCCCCCTGGGACGAGAGAGGATGCGAGCACGTGGAGGAGATCCGGGAGCTGAAGAGCGCGATCCGCACGATCCCCGACTTCCCGGTCGCCGGGATCCTGTTCAAGGACCTGACACCGCTGATGACCGATCCCGCGCTGTTCCGCCGCGCGGTCGAGGCCCTGGCCGGCGTCGCGCGCGAGTGGGACGCCCAGGCTGTCGTCGGCATCGAGGCCCGCGGGTTCGTGTTCGGCGCCGCCGTCGCACTCACGCTCGGGATGCCGTTCGTCCCGGTCCGCAAGGCCGGCAAGCTGCCGGGCGAGACGGCCAAGACGAGCTACGAGCTGGAGTACGGCACCGCCGAGATCGAGATCCACAAGGACTCTCTCGCGCCGGGCACGCGCGTGCTCGTGCTCGATGACCTGCTTGCGACCGGCGGCACCGCGAAGGCGACCTGCCGCCTCGTCGAGTCGATCGGCGGAGTGGTGGCGGGCTGCGCGTTCATCACCGAGCTGACCTTCCTGCCGGGCCGGGCCGCGCTCGAGGGCTACCGGGTCGCGAGCTTCGTTCGCTACGGCGCCGGCGAGTAGCCGCCGCGGCGCGGTCTCGACCGCACTCCCGGAAGGAGTCTCCCATGCTGCCTCCCACGGCGCTTCTCTCCTGCCTGCTTCGTCTGGTCCTCGCGCCCGGGGCCGAGGCGGAGGCTCCCGCGGCCTACGGGGCCGTTCCCTCCGACCGCCAGCTCGCCTGGCACGCGCTCGAGCTGTACGGCTTCGTCCACTTCACGGTCAACACGTTCACCGACCGCGAGTGGGGCTACGGTGACGAGCCGGAGTCGGTGTTCGACCCGAGCGACTTCGATGCCGACCAGATCGCCTCGGTGGCACGGGAGGCCGGACTGGCGGGGCTGATCCTCACGGCGAAGCACCACGACGGCTTCTGCCTGTTGCCCAGCGCCTACACCGAGCACTCGGTCAAGAACAGCCCGTGGCGCGGCGGCGAAGGCGATGTCGTCCGCGAGATGGCGGACGCCTGCGCGCGGCACGGCCTCCGCTTCGGCGTGTACCTCTCGCCCTGGGACCGCAACCACCCCGCCTACGGGTCGCCGGAGTACATCGTCTACTACCGGAACCAGCTCCGCGAGTTGCTCACCGGTTACGGCCCGCTGTTCGAGGTGTGGTTCGACGGCGCCAACGGCGGCGACGGCTACTACGGCGGGGCGCGGGAGACCCGCACCGTCGACAAGCATGGCTACTACGGCTGGGACGACACCTGGGCCCTCGTCCGCGAGCTGCAGCCCGGGGCGTCGATCTTCAGCGACGTGGGCCCCGATGTCCGATGGGTCGGCAACGAGAGCGGGGTCGCCGGCGACCCGTGCTGGGCGACGATCACGCCCCAGGGCGCCGTGGGCGAGATCGACCCCGCACGCAACAACGTCGGGGAGCGCGGCGGGAGCCACTGGCTGCCGGCCGAGGCCGACGTCTCGATTCGCCCAGGGTGGTTCTACCACGAGTCGGAGGAGGGCAAGGAGAAGACCGGACGCCAGCTCCTCGACCTCTACTTCGCCTCCGTCGGCCGGTGTAGCTCGCTCCTGCTCAACCTGCCGCCCGACAATCGCGGACGGATCCCCGACGGCGACGTGGCGCAGCTGCGCGAGTTCCGCCGCCTGTGGGAGCGAACGTTCGGCGAGAACCTCGCGGAGGGCGCCTCGGTGAGCACAACGAGTGCCCGCGAGGGCTTCCCCCCCTCCCACGTACTGGACGGCGACCGCGGCACCTACTGGGCGAGTGAGGACGCTGCCACCACCCCGGCCCTGGAGCTGCGCCTCGCGGCGCCGAGGGCGATCAACGTCGTGAGCCTCCGCGAGTACCTCCCGCTGGGGCAGCGCATCGAGTCGATCGCGTGCGACGTGTGGGCGGACGGGAGCTGGCGCGAGGTCGCGACGGCGATGGCGATCGGGGCTCGGAGGCTGCTGCGGTTCGAGACGGTGGAGACCGATCGCGTGCGCATTCGGGTCACCGCCTCCCCGGTCTGCCCGGCTCTCAGCGAGGTCGCGCTGCACCTCGAGCCCCGCGCCGAGTAGTCGGCAGGCTTCCGCCTACGCCTCGAACCACGACGAGGGCTGCGCCGGCTCCTCGCCCTCCGTCTCCGGCTCCTCCGGCGGCGGCGCGCTCGCCCGTTGGTGGAGCCAACGGCGAACGCCGAGGCCGGCCACGGTCAGCAGCCCGACCGCGCCCGCCCCGACCTCGATGGGCCGCCAGGGCCAGTGCGTGTTCCAGAAGCGCACGGCGGCGTTGTGGCGGCGCTTGCCGAGGAACCCGCGGGAGACCGAGTCGTAGGAGAAGCCCAGGCGCGCGTCGCGCGCGAGCACGCGGCCGGACTGGGCATCGATCAGGCAGGTCAGGTAGGCCTCCGGCAGCCCGCCGTAGGCATCGGAGCCCTCGTCGAGCGGCAGGAGCACCGTCTGGGTGGTCCAGAAGACCTCGCCGTCGCGCTGGTACAGGTCGGCCCGGACGGGCGCCGTCCGCGCGTCGGGGACCCAGAACTCCCGGTTGGCGATCTCGACCGCCGCCTCGCGCGAGACGCGAACGGGGAGAGGCTCCCGATCCCGCGGCGCCGGAGCGTACTGGCGGTAGCTGGTGACGACCCCGTCGGAGCGCACGACGGCCACCACCTGGGGCCCCAGGCCGCTGCGTGGGGGATCGCCCCGCAGGGGGCTCGAGCCCATGACGGTGCTCACCCGCGAGCCGCCGGTGGCGACCGTCCATTGGAGGGAGTCGGCCTCGGCCCCGAGGACGGCATGGGCCGCCTCGCGGGCGTAGTCGATGGCGTCTTCGTCGGAGAACGCGTCCGAGCCCTCGCCGGGCTGGCGGTCGAGGGTGAACAGCCACCCGACGAACTGGCCGTTGGCCAAGTTCACGCGGTACTCACGCCGCGCACGGCTCTCGATCGAGCCGACCGCGAACAGCGCGATGCGGGACTGGCCCGAACGCGAGACGGTCACCTCGGCCTGAGAGAGATCGTGGCCCGCATACCGCTCCGCGATCGAGCGCGCGCGGCCGACCGAGACCGATCGTCCGCAGCCCACGGAGGCCAGACACAGAAGGCAACACAGACCCCACACCAGTCCGCGGCGCCGTTGCATCGTTTGCCTCCCGGAGGCGCCGGCGTCTAGTTGCTCGGCGCCCCGACCACGTAGATCCCCTGGCGCGGGATGGCCGACTCGATGTAGGCGGAGGTCCCGTTGGTCTCGACCTCGGCCTGGCCGACCAGCGTGTCGGCGCCGGCGTAGCGTTGGTAGACGTTGAGCCGGGTGCCCACCGTCTGCGCCGCGCCGAACAGCCGGAATCGGGCGCTGGCGGGGATCTGGAACGTCTGGCCCGCAGTCACGTCGAACTCGATCGCCCCGACAACGGGACCGACCGGCGTCGCGGCCAGCAGGTTGGCGTCCATGTCGCGCAGCGTGACGTACACATCGCTGAAGAACGTGTGGGCCTGGAAGAGGATCGTACCGCCCGGCCCCACCGCCTGGCCGCCGACATAGGCGGGGATGAACGAGGTCACGTCCGACGATTCGCTACTGCACCCGGCGCCGAGGAGACCGAGCGCCAGCACGGCCGCCAACCCCACCGCCGCCAGCGCGCGCGGGGTCCCCCGCCCAAGACGTCCTGCTACCATACGTTCTGCTCCTCCCGCGATACCTCACCCGTACGGGTGTCGACCAGGAAGTACCCCAGCACCCAGTTCGGCCGCGTGTCCGTCGGCGGGATCACATAGGTGCTGACCTGATACGTGCCCACCGGGCCCTCCGGGTGCTTGGGCGCGGCCTGGGCCGCTCCCATGCCCCAACGGATCCCCACGAACGCCACAACGGCGACCGCGAGCGCCACGAGCGCTCGCACCAACTTGCCGTGTCGGGTCATGCGCAGCCCTTCCCTTCCGTGTGGTGGCTGTCGTGTGGCCGCCCCAGCCCCCGAGACCTATTCGGGAGGCCGGGGGGCGGTCCTCCCGAGGGCGGCCGGCCACCCCCGGGAGGACCCCGTTACCTAGCGGTTCCTGTCGCGGACCGAGCCGGGATCGTAGGGACGCCAGTCGTCGCGGTCTTCCCAATCCGACGACCGCGCGTCGCGCCGGTCGTAGTCTCGGTCATAGTCCCGGTCGTAGTCCCGGTCGTCATCCCAACGGTACGAGGGGAGGGGGTAGTCCTCCCATGAGTCGTCATACCGGTCGGTCATGCGCCTGCCGTAGCGCGCGTCCTGGTCGTAGTAGCGGTATCCTTGGTAGCGGGGCCGCTCGCGCGGCACGAACCGCACGCGGCCGCCCCAGTAGCCCTCACGGGGGGGGCCGTCGCGATAGTAGCCCTCCCACTCTCCACACGAGTTGCCCTGTGCCCAGTCACCGCGCAGCCGGTAGTTCGGGCCCCAGTCGCGCCGGTACCGGTCGCGGTACCAGTCGCGGTGGGAGCGCAGCGGGGCCAGCCATCCGACTTCGCCGCGCGGCGGGCCGTCGCCCAGTACGAGGACGCCCCCCCACTCGGTGCCTGCCCGGTCTCTGCCCTCGCCGACCAGACGGACACCCAACCGCCCGTCACGCAAGCTGAGCGTGGCATCGATGTCTTCGGCCCACGCCTGACTGCCGAACGCAAGTGACACGAGGAGGAGTAGCGGGGCCGCTGCTAGGCGGCCAGCAGAGACGCGGTGTGTCATCGTTCATCTCTCCTTCCGCTCGTGCGGGGGCCGCGGCCGCTCGGCCGCGGCGGTGGGATCCCACAGCCCTTGGACGCGGGGCGGCGGGCCCGCGTTCCCTCTGCTCCGGGGCCCGTGGTACGGGCTGCTGCGGCCGTCCGGCCGTGTGCTATAATCGCGCCACACGACGCCAGAGGAGACGACTTCATGCACCTGTTCGGCCGAGCCCGCCGCGAAGGCCGCACCGACGAACCGGCCGTGGCCCACCTCTCCGTCGGCGTCGCGACACACCTCGGCCCCGTTCGCCCCGAGAACGAAGACCACTTCGCGTTCTACCTGCCCGAGGACAACGAGGCTCTCGAGACCCGGGGCTCCCTGCTGTGCGTCGCCGACGGCATGGGCGGCCATGCCGCGGGGGCTCTGGCGAGTCAGCTCGCCGTCGACGCGCTCCTCGCCAGCTACTACGGCCCACTGCTCGACCGCGGCATCGACGAGGCTCTTCAGGCCGGCTTCTCCGCGGCCAACCGCGGCGTCTGCAGCGCGGCGCAGGAGCGGCCCGAGGCCGCCGGGATGGGCACCACCCTCGTCGCGGCCGTCGTGCGCGGCACCGAGCTGTGGGTCGCGAACATCGGCGACAGCCGCGCGTACCTCTACCGCCAGGGGAGGATCCGGCAGCTCACCGTCGACCACACCGTCGCCCAGGAGCTGGCCGGACAGGACGGCAACGGCCCGCCTCCCGAGGGCGACTTCCTGAACCACCAGCTCACGCGCTGCATCGGCTTCGATGAGGGCCATTGGGAGCCCGACCTGTTCCGCGAGGAGCTGCGCGCCGGCGACACCCTGCTCCTGGGCTCCGACGGGCTCTCCGGGCCACTCTCGGAGGAGGACCTGGTCGAGGTGCTGCGTATCGAGCGATCGCCGAGCGTCGGCGCCCACCTCCTCGTCGAGCGGGCTCTGCAGGCGGGCGGGCGCGACAACATCACGGCACTGTGGACACGGATCGACGTCCTGCGCTGAGCGCGGGACGCACGGCGGCGCGCGACCGAAGGGAGTCGGATCGCATGGCGGGTACGGCGGGGGAGCCGCTGTCCGCGCGGTCGGTAGGGGTCCAGCTCCTGCCGCCCGACGTGCGCGAGGAGTTCCGCGCACTGACCGGGGTCGACCTGTGCCTGGTCGCCTCGGGCGACTGCGGCTTCACGCTGGGGGACGCCTCCCACACGGGCTTCTCCGACAGTGAGGTCGCGCTCGTTCTCTCCTCGCTGCCCGGCCCGGAGGACGAGTCGCTCCTCGTGCGGCCCAACGCCGCCGTCCTGGCGCGGCGGGTCAGCCCGATCGCGGCGCTGGTCGCGGGGCCGCTCGCCCCGCCGACTCCCGCCGGGCCGGCTGCCGAGGGACGCGCGCTCGCCCTGGTCGGACCGGCCGGCGAACACGCCGGCGAACTCGACCCGACCGGGCTGGCCGCCCTGCGTGCGCTCCGCATGGTCTCGACCCTGTTCACGACCATGACCATCCAGTCGGTCCGGGCTCGCCGCCTGCTCTCACAGATGACCGTGCTCAACACTCTCGGCGAGATGGTCTCGCGCGAGCCCGACCTCGACAAGGCCGTCCAGGCCATCCTGGAGACCGCCACCGTCCTGCTGGACGCCGACAGCGGCTCCGTCATGCTCTTCCTGCCCGACGACCCACAGACGCTCCGGATCGCCTACGCGATCGGCCTGCCACCCGAGGTCGTGCGCGATGTCCGCGTAAACCTGGGCGAGGGCGTCTCCGGCACCGTCGCGCAGACGGGCGAGCCCGTCGTGATGCGCAGCGGCCAACGCCACCACCTCTCGACCCAGCCGCGCGCCGCCTGGTCGGCCGCGCTCTGTGTACCGCTGCGCGCGAAGGACCGCGTCATCGGCGTGCTCAACATCCGGGACAGCGTCGGCGCGCAGGAGTTCGACGAGGAGGACCTGCACCTCGCAATGACCTTCGCGAGCCAGGCGGCGCTCGCGATCGACAACTGCCGCTTGCTCGGCCGCCTGACCGATCGCTTGGAGGACGCTCAGTCGGAGCTGGTCGAGGCCAACCAGGTCCTCCAGCAGATCCGGACGCGGCTCGAGAACATCCTGCGGTCGATCCCGGCCCCAGTGCTCGTGACGGGCCTCGACGGCCGCCTGGCGGTCATCAACGCCGCGGCCGAGCAGGCGCTGGGGATCCCCAAGGAGCTGGCGTTGCACCAGCCGCTGCGCGAGATCCTCGACCGGAGCGAGGTGGGCCACGCGCTCGGCGAGGCGGTCCTGGGCGAGGGGGGAGAGCCGATCGCCGGCCTCACCGAGGTCAGCATGGGGCAGCCAACGCGGCGCGACCTGCAGGTGCATGTCGCGCCGATCCCGACCCCCTCCGGCCGCGGCGACGGCCACGTGCTGGTGGTCACCGACGTCACCGAGATCCAGGAGCTGGCCGACCTCAAGAACGAGCTGGTCTCGATCACCAGCCACGAGATCCGCACGCCGATCACGGCGATCAACCTCGCTGCCCGTACGCTCGAGGCCGCGATGGAGTCGCTCGCCCCCGACGAGCGAACCGAGATCGTGCAGATCATCGTGAACCAGTCGGTTCGGCTGAAGAACCTCGTGACCAACCTGCTCGATCTCTCGAAGATGGAGGCGGGCCGGGCGCTGGACCTCGACCTCAAGGAGGCCGACGTCCAGGCGATGCTCCACAGCAGCGTTCAGGCCGTGGAGCAGGGCTACTCGACCCACGGTCACGCGTTCGAGATCCAGGTGGAGCCGGGCGCCGAGCGGGCGCCCATGGACCAATCGAAGGTCGAGCAGGTCGTGATCAACTTCCTCACGAACGCGGTCAAGTACTCCGAGCCCGGCCCCGTCACGCTGCGTGCTTGCGCCGAGGGCGATGAGTGGCTTCGCGTCGAGGTGCGCGACCGCGGGCAGGGCATCCGCCCGGACGAGCTGCCGAGCGTCTTCGAGCGCTTCCAGCGCGTCGGGGGCGGTGACCACCGGAAGAAGGCGGGCCACGGCCTGGGCCTGCACCTGTGCAAGGGCCTCGTCGAGGCCCACGGCGGGCGCATCGGCGTCGAATCCACCCTGGGCGAGGGCTCGACGTTCTACTTCCTACTCCCCCGCGCGCAGAGCCCGGCGTAGGGCACGCGCGGCCGGAAGGCGCCCGGAAGGGACCCATCGCATGAGCTTGGTCGGACTCGATGTTGGCACCACCGGCTGCAAGGCCATCGTCGTGAACGCGCAGGGCAAGGTCCTCGGGGAGGCCTACCGCGAGTACCCGCTCTCCCACCCCCAGCCCGGCTGGGCCGAGCTGAACCCGGAGGAGGTCTTCGCCAAGGTGAAGACCGTCCTGCGGGAGGCGGCCGCCGCCGCGGGGCCTGCCGACCCGATCCGGGCGATCGGCGTCTCGTCGCAGGGCGAGGCCGGCGTCCCGCTCGATGCCGAGGGCAACGCGCTCTACGCCAGCCCGGTCAGCTTCGACACGCGGACCGTCCCGCAGGCCGAGTGGTGGGCCGAGCAGCTCGGGGCCGAGCGGATCTTCGGCATCACGGGCCATGCGCTGAACACGATGTACACCCTCCTCAAGGTCCAGTGGCTGCGCGAGCACGTGCCCGCCGTGCGGGAGCGCCTCGCGCGGTTCCTGTGCTTCGAGGACTACACGATCTACAAGCTCACCGGCGTGGCGGCGATCGACTACTCGATGGCCGCTCGCACCATGGCCTTCGACGTACGGAGCAAGCAGTGGTCCGAGGAGATCCTCGGCCTGGCCGGCATCGCGCCGTCGGTATTCGCCGAGGCCGTGCCGAGCGGAACCGCGGTGGCGACGCTGCTGCCGGAGGTGGCCGCCGAGCTGGGGCTGCCGGCCGACGTCCGGTTGGTCACCGGCGGCCACGACCAGCCCTGCGGCGCCCTGGGGGCCGGGATCGTGGACCCCGACGTAGCCGTCGACGGCACGGGCACCGTCGAGTGCATCACGGTGGCCTACAAGGAGCCGGTGCTGACCGAGACGATGCTGCGCAACGGCTTCTGCTGCTACCCGCACGTCGCGCCGGGGCTGTACGTCACGCTGGCCTACAACTTCACGGGCGGCTCGCTGCTCCGGTGGTTCCGCGACCAGCTCTACGCCGCCGACGCCCGCGAAGCGGCAGCCGCGGGGCAGGATGTCTACGAACGCATGTTGGGCGAGGCGACCGACGGGGTGGTCCAGCCCATGGTGTTGCCCCACTTCACGGCCACGGGCACGCCGTACTTCGACCCGGCCTCCAAGGGCTGCCTCGTCGGGCTGTCGCTCGAGACCTCCCGGGGCGACATCATCAAGGCCCTGCTCGACGGCGTGACGTTCGAGATGAAGCTCAACCTGGGCCTGCTCGCCGAGACCGGGATCCGCCCGCGCGTGATCCGCGCGATCGGCGGCGGCGCCCGCTCGCCGTTCTGGCTGCAGCTCAAGGCCGACATGTTCGGGACGCCCGTCGTGCGGCTCGACACCGCCGAGGCGCCCTGCCTGGGCGCCGCGCTGTGTGCCGGCGTCGCGGTCGGCTAGTCCGGTAGATACCCCAACCCGTGACCGCCCCGGGTGCCGTTGGGCGAGGGTACCGACCCGGGGCCCGCGGGGGGGGGGGGTACG
>CAZRDB010000016.1:0-29926 GCA_964598695.1 uncultured Armatimonadia bacterium | reverse complement strand
TACGGGAGCTTCGCCGAAGCCGTAATGGCCACGGTGCACGAGTGCGAGCGGTACGAGCCGCGGGCCGAGCGGGTGGCGGCGTACGATGAGCGCTTCTCGCTGTACCGCGAGCTGTACGGCAGGCTTGCCGAGCTGAACCACAGGCTCTAGGCAGGGACCGGCGGCCGGGCGGGCAGGACTCGCCCGCGGCGCGCCGTATCTAGCGAGTGAGGTGGTGCACGGTGGAGAGCACCGGCTACGAGGAAGAGAGCGGCCCCCAGGAGACGTTGCTGGACGCGATCGCTCGGACGGTCCACGCGATCTGGACCTGGTTCGGCCATACGGGCCGCCGGTTCGTCGCGTGGCTCCGCAAGCGCGGCCGCATCGTGTGGGTGGAGCGGGAGATCCTCCAGCTCCGCGAGCAGCGCGCCGACGCTCTGATCGCGCTCGGCGAGAGCGTCTACCGCACCTTCCGCGACCAGGCCGCGGGCCGGCCCGAGCTGATGGCGCAGATCGACCAGATCCAGGGCCTCGAGCTGACGCTCGCGCGCAAGAAGCGCCTCAAGGATCGCATCGAGCGTGAGGGACCGGTCTGATCGACCGACGAACCCGTAGCGTCAGACAGCCCCGGCCGAGCCGACCGGGGCTGTTGCGTTGTGGGAGACGGCGAGAGGGAGGCGGCTAGCTCGAAGAGCCGTTCTTGCCCGAGGACTTCGGGGCCGGCTTCTTGGGCGCTGTCGCGGTGCTCGTGCCCGTCGAGGCCGAGGAGTCGGCGGCGGGAGTCGTGGACTCGCTCTCGCCACGCGGCGGCGGGGGGATGTCCGACCGCTTGCGGCCCTTGGAGTTCGGGTAGTCGTTCACGTGGAACCCCGAGCCCTTGAAGATGATCCCAACGGGCTGGATGACCCGCGCAACGCGGCCGCCGCACTCGACGCACTTGGTGAGCGGTGCGTCGGTGATCCGCTGGCTAGCCTCGAAGACGAGTTCGCAATCCTTGCAGCGATACTGGTACGTAGGCACTTCTCCGCGCCCTCCTTGGTACAGCCGGCATCACATGGACGCGCCGGGGAATCATCGCGCCGTGCAGCACGGTTCGGAACTGTACCTATACCATCGGTGGGGGAGAGGGTCAAGGCGCGCCGCCGGCAGGAGCCCATGGGGGGCGCACGTTCGCCGGCGACCCAGATCGGGCCGCGGCGGCGCGCACGCGCGCCCCCCCCCAGTTACGAGGCCGTCCCGAGCCTCAGGCCGCGCGCTTGCGACGGAGCAACAGACCGCTCGCCGCAGCGGCGCCCACGAGCAGGAACGCCGCCGGCTCCGGCGCCCGGTTCGTCACCCAGCCGCTCTGGCCCGTCGAGGCGATGTGCATCACGACCCTCTCGGGGTTGGGGACGATGTCGCCGTCCGCGAAGGTCACGCTGAACGTCGCGGTCGCCGGCGAGCCGGGGAACCACTTGTCGTTCCCCCCTCCCTGCCAGACCACCACGAGGTTGTCGTCGTCCCTGGGGGTCCACCCGAGGGACGACCAACCGGTATCGCCGCTTCCGTTGAACTTCGGGTCTCCGAGCTGGTGGTCCCACACCCCGAACGCGAACGCCCACGTCTCGGACGGATCGTAGCCGAAGAGCGTGGTGCCGTTGAACCGGACCTCGTAGGTGTAGGTCCCCGACCCCGCCGTGTGCGAGTACCCGACGATGCTGAACGCGCTCGGGTCGCTTGGCAGGTCCTCCCAACTCGTCGACGCATAGGCCGGGGCCAGCAGGGCCAGCCCCGCAACGAGAACGGCGAGTCGCACGATGGCCACTTTCCTCACCGCGATCACACTCCTCGCATCGCTCGGCGCTCCGGCAACCCGGAGCCTCCCCCGACGCGGACCGGTGCAGTCCGGGCCGCGCGCCGCCGAGCCTGTCGGTGTGGTCAGACCGTCCCCGTCTGTGCCGGAATCGCCGACGCTTCCGCGGAGCGCGGGCGCCCATGGCACAATCGCTAGAGGAAGCGCTGTCGCGAAGGTGCGGTGGATGCTCGGTTCGACGGCCCCCTCTCCGTGGTGTGGCCTGGGGCGCGTACGCTCGGCTTGCTCCCCGCGGCACTGCCGCGCGGCGGGGGGCATGGGCCGGCCACGGGATGGTGGCGATGCCCGGCGCCGAGACACCGTCGGAGAGCGGAGGGGAGGAAGACGCGCGACACGCTCTGCCCGGAGAGAGGAACACCCCTCCGTGGCACACGGTCTAGGCTGCGGGCCAGACGGTCACGTGTGCGCATCGATCTGCCTCTCGGCGCGCGTGTCCGTGCATTCCCTGCAGCAGACACCGAAACCGTCTGGTCGCGATTCTCCCCCCCGGGCGCGCCGGGGTCAAGGCGTACTTGACAAGGCCCGGGGCGGGATGGTACACATCATGCCACCGCGCCGAAGTGGCGGAATGGCAGACGCGCTGGATTCAGGTTCCAGTGGGGGCAACCCCGTGGAGGTTCAAGTCCTCTCTTCGGCACCATCCGGTACACAGAACGGGCACCCTCTCGGGTGCCCGTTTCGCGTTCGCGCCACCCGCTAGGCCTGGTGGGTGATCTCCTGCGGCGCCGCCGGGGGATCGGTGATGGGGTCGAGCGAGCGGGCCAGCGGGGCCGCCGGCTGCACGGCCTGGGCGATCTGGGCGATCTGGGCCTCCAGCCGGTCCATGCGGCCCTTCAGGTCCCGCAGGTCCTCGGCTGCGGTCAGGCCGAACAGCGCCTGCTCGCCCGTGAGCTCCCGCGTTGGCGGGCGGTGCTCCATCCGCATCTTGGCCAGCTTGATGACGGTGTTGCTCAGGATCGCGATGATCGGGACCCCGAAGACGAGCAGCAGCGCGACGATCGCGATCTCCATGCCTCGACTCCTCCGAACGGCCCTCGTGCGGGGCCGGACTGTGGTTCAGGAGCGCTGGGTCTGCGCCCACTCCGCGGGTGGCGTCTCCGGCGCGACGGGCTCGAGCGTCCGCGCTGCCGTCGGCCGCATCGGCGCGAGCGCCTCCAGGGCTCTCGCGATCTGGTCGATCCGACCCTCGATCCGGTCCATCCGGCCCTTCAGGTCGCGGAGGTCCTCCGCGGCCGCAAGACCGAACAGCGCCTCCTCGCCCGTCAGCTCGCGGCCCGTCTCCTCGCGGCGGGGCCGGCCCTCGGAGCGGATCTGCGCCAGCTTCGTGATCATGCCGCAGACGATCGCCACCACTCCCACGAGCACGAACCAGGGCATCTCCCGCATTGGGCTCTCCTTGCTCGCCGCCCGTGCCACGCCCCTGTCCCGGACGACCGGGCGGGTGGACGGTGGCGGCTAGGCCGGGTACAGCATCCACTGCTCCCGCGCAGACTGGAACTCCGCAACGCCCTCCTCGGCCAGTTCCGCCAACTCCGACCAGCCCGCGCCCGCCAGCACGGCGTCGCGCACCCGCACCGAGCCGATCAGGTGCGAGAAGCTCTCGCGCTTCAGCGAGAACTCCGGGTGGAGATCGCGGAACGCCACCAACAGCGCGAGGCCCAGCGGGAGGGCCCGGTAGGCGCGCGCGTCGGTGAGAACGAGCCGCACGCCCCGGCACTCCGTGCCGGCATGCGGGTACGGCGTCGAGGCCTCCGGCGTGAACGCGACGGGCTCGGCCCGCACCCCGGGTGTCGGCACCTCGGCGAGTCGCTCGGCAAGCCGCTCGCCGTCGGCCCAGGGGGCGCCCAGCACCTCGAAGGGGGTCGGCGTCCCGCGGCCCACCGACAGGTTCGAGAACTCCAGGAGGCAGGGCCCCGCGTAGAGCACCGCCTGCGCGATCGTGTGGAGGTTGGGCGAGGGGCCCACCCAGGGCAAGGCCGTGTCCTCCATCAGCATGCCCCGGCGCCACCCCTCGCACGGGACGACCTCCAGCTCGCAGGCGACCCCGAAGCGGTCCCGGAAGCAGCGCGCGAGTTCCCCGACCGTCAGGCCGTGGCGCATCGCGATCTCGTGGATGCCCACGAACGAGCGCAGCTCGCTGTCCAGCATCGGACCCTCGACCACCCAACCGCCGATCGGGTTGGGCCGGTCGAGCACGAGGACCCGCGTGCCGGCGCGGCCCGCGGCTTCCATGACCTTGGAGAGTGTCGAGATGTACGTGTAGAAGCGGGCCCCAACGTCCTGGATGTCGAACAGGATGTCGTCCAGGCCGCCAAGTAGCTCCTGGCTGGGCTCGCGCTGCCGCCCGAACAGGCTGTAGACGGGCAGGCCCGTGGACTCGTCGCGACCGTCGGCAAGCCCCTCGCGATCCTCCGTCCCGCCCAGGCCGTGCTCCGGCGCCAGGAGGGCCGTCAGCCGCGCACCCTCGGCCGCGGCCAGCTTGTCGATCGTCCGAACGCCATCGGCCCCCAACCCCGTGTGGTTGGTGACCAGGCCGAGGCGCCGGCCGCGCACCAGGTCGAGCCGCTCCGCGACGAGGACGTCGCACCCCGGGCGTACCATGGCGAGCCCCTTCCCTGTGGCAGCGCTCGCGGCGCCGTTGCCCGAGCGCGACTGCCGCCTGGTTCGCCGGGCCGCCGTGCCACCCCTGCGCGGATCCTCGTGGCTCCTTGTTCGTCGGAACAAGGGTGGGCTAGAATACCAAGTGGTCATGGGGCTGCGGAATGTGGGTGAGCGTCATGCGTCGAGGGCAAGCGATCGCGCGACTGGGTGCTCTCGTGGCGATGGTTCTCCTGGCTGTCGCTCCCGCACGCGCCGCCGAGACGCGCGTCTCGTACGACCGAGACCCCGAGGCCGTACGCCAGGTGGTCGAGGACTGCGGCAAGCGGTGGAGCCCGGAGGCCGAGGACAAGCTCGGCAAGCCGGTCGTCGAGGAGTACGAGTCGCTGATCAAGCCGCTGGACTGGCCCGACCAGCGCGCGCGCGTCCAGGCGATCGTCGATCGGATCGCCGCCGTGAGCGACCGGCCGACCGTACGCTACCAGGTGGGGATCCTCGACGATCCGAGCCCCAACGCGATGGCGATCCCCGGCGGCTACATCCGCGTCACCCGAGGGCTGTTCGACATGGTGCAGTCCGACGACGAGCTGGCCGGGATCCTCGCCCACGAGATCGCCCACAACTGCCTGTACCACGGGATGCGGCAGGTGCGGGAGGACTCGAAGTGGAGCAAGCTCCAGATCCTCTCGGTCCTCGCGGTCGTCGTTGCCGCCGCGTCGGGCTCCCTGAACGAGCGCACCGCCGATGCCCAGAACCTGCCGTGGCTGGTCATGATGGCTCGGGCCGGCTGGCTGGCCGGCTACAGCCAACGGTACGAGTTCGAGGCCGACTGGGCCGGGATGCGGTACCAGCGAGCCGCGGGGTTCGATCCGAGCGGCTTCTACACGTTCATGCGCCGGATGATGGCCTGGGAGGACCAACAGGGCTACCGGAGGACGCCGGAGGACTTCACCGGCTGGGACAGCCACCCGCCCACCCAGGAGCGCATGCTCTATGTCCGCGAGTTCTTCGTCGAGCACGGCGTGACGCTCAACATCGCGCGCGTCTGCCGCGGCTTCGTCGCCGTCGCCAAACAGGCCGAGGTCGGCGAGGGACGGTCGCTCTGGCAGGTCTGCTTCGGCGAGCGCGTGATCTTCCAGCTTGCCGAGGAGCCCGTGGACGGCCAGAGCGCCGAGGAGCGCGCCCTGTCGATCGCGGAACGGATCAACCGCCTGATGGCCGATCACGGTGTGCGGTACAGCTACGTCGAGGGCCATGCCTCCTCGAAGGCGCCGTGGGTCGGTTTCTGCGGCGCGCCGGTCATCGTGGTGCATCCCGTCGACGCGCAGTTGGTCGGGCTGACGACCGGCGAGTACGCCGACGAGGCGGCCCAGGCGTTCCGCGAGGCGATCTACCGCGCCGAGCAGGTGTCGATGCGCCCGTGACGGGATCGTCCGCGCCCGCCTCCTTCGACCGCAGCCTGTCCGTCATCGTTCCCGCCCTCAACGAGGCCGACCGCATCGGCAGCACCGTTCGCGCCCTGTGGACCTGCCCCTACGTGGGCCAGGTGGTCGTGGTCGACGACGGCTCGAGCGACGGGACGGCTGCCGAGGCGCGGTCGGCCGGCGCGTCGGTCTTCCAGCACGCGCGCCGCTGCGGGAAGGCGGCGGCCCTCCAGTCGGGCCTGGGCCTCGCCGACCGCGACTGGGTCGCCTTCATCGATGCCGATCTCGCCGCGACCGCCGGTCTCATCGCGCCGCTCGCCGAGCCCGTGCTCACCGGCCGCTGCGATGTGACGATCGCCCAGATGTCCTTCCCCGGCGGCATGCGGGGCTTCGGGCTCGTGATGGGCCTCTCGCGATGGTCGGTCCGCCGCTACGGCGGGCTCACCCTCTCCAACCCCCTCTGCGGCCAACGCGTGATGTCCAAGGCCACGGCCCTGCGGCTGTTGCCCATGGGCTACGGCTACGCGATCGAGACGCGGAGCGCGATCCTCTTCGGCCGCCTCGGGCTGCGCGTCGAGGAGGTCCCGCTCGCCATCGAGCACCGCCGCTCGGGCCGAGACCTCCGCGGCGTGCTCCATCGCGGGGTCCAGCTCCGCGACGTCGCGTGGGAGAGCCTGCAGTGGATGTTCGGCATACGGCGCTAGGCGTGACTGGGAAGGGAGCCCCTCGTCCGTGGCTCTGTGCATTCAGATCGACCGGCTCGAAGCCAACATCGAGGAGATCACCGTGGGCGCTTGGCGCAAGGCCGTGGGCGAGCGCGTTGAGTTGGGCGAGCCGGTGGTCGAGATCATCACCGACAAGATCACGTTCGAGTACGAGTCCGAGGCGGCCGGCGTCCTGCGGACGGTGGTCGCGCCGGAGAAATCGGTCGTGCCGGTGCATTACGTCATCGGCGTCATCGCCGAGCCCGACGAGCCGCTGCCGGACTTCGAAGCGCGCAACGCCGCGCTGCTCGGCCGGCTCGGGCAGGGCGTGAACGTCCACGACGCGGCCGGGTTTGCCCGTGCGGGCGGCGGCGCGCCCGTCGCGGCCGGAGAGAAGGTTCGCGCCACGCCGGCCGCGCGCCGGCGCGCCCGAGAGCTGGAGGTCGACCTCGCCGCCGTCGCGGCCTTGGTCGACGGCCCGGTCCAGGCGAGCGACGTCGAGCGGTTCGCGGCGGGGGACCTCGCATGAACGTGGTCGGCATCGGGATCGACGTGATCGAGGTGCGCGTGGTCGAGCGCATGATCCAGGAGCTGGGCGAGCGCTTCCTCCGTCTGGCGTTGTGTCCAGCCGAGCTGGAGCGCCTGCCCGACCCGGCGGGCCAGCCGATCTGGGTGAGCCGCAACCTCGCGGCCAAGGAGGCGGCCATGAAGGCGCTCGGCCTGGGCCTCGGGCCCAGCACGACCTGGCGCGCGTTCGAGGTGGTGGACGGTCCGCGGCTCGAGCTGCGGTGGCGCCATGGGCACGACATCGACGTCGAGTTCCGCATCGGGATCTCGCGGTCGCCCGGCATCGTCATCGCGACGGCCTGGGCGCTCGCGCCGGTCGAAGAGGGGGCTACGCCGTGGGCGGCCGTGTCGCGCTCGTAACCGGCGCATCGGGGGAGATCGGGGGCGCGATCGCGCGCCGACTGGCCGCCGACGGTCACCGACTGGCGCTCCACTGCCACGGGCGCCCGGAGCGCGCGGAGGCCCTCGCACAGGAGCTGGGAGGGGCGGTCGTCGTGCGGGCCGACGTCCGCGAGGAGCCCGCCGTGAAGCGGATGCTGGCGGAGATCCGCGAGGCGCTGGGGCCGCCGGCGATCCTCGTGAACAACGCGGGCGTACTCAGCGACGCGTTCGTCCCCCTGCTCAAGGAGGACGAGTGGGATCGCTGCGTCGACACCTCCCTCAAGGGCAGCTTCCTCTGCGCGAAGCATGTGGTCTCGGAGATGGTGAAGCAACGCTGGGGCCGGATCGTGAACGTCGGCAGCGTGGCCGGTCTCACCGGCGACGTGGCGCGCGCCCACTACGCGGCGGCGAAGGCCGGCCTGATCGGTCTCGCCCGATCGCTGGCCCGCGAGGTCGGTCGGGGCGGAGTGACGGTCAACACCGTCTGCCCCGGGATCATCGACACGGGGCTGATCGCGGGCATGAACGAGGCGCGGCAGGCCGAGCTGCGAGCGCGCGTGCCGCTCCAGCGCTGGGGCCGGCCGGAGGAGGTGGCCGCGCTGGTGGCCTTCCTGGCGGGAGAGGAAGCCGCGTACATCACGGGCGCGGTCCTCACGATCGACGGCGGCCTCTCGATGTAGGGCCCGAGCGGTTCTCGGAAGCACTGCGCGCCGCTGGCACCCGCAGGGACTCTTGGGGAACCGCTCTAGCCGACCGCCCCTCCGTCCTCCGCCTCATGGAAGCGGAGGATCTGGTCGCGCAGGGCGGCCGCGCGCCGGTAGTCCTCGCGGCGGACCGCGTCCTCCAACTCGCGGTGCAGGTCGAGCAGAGCCGCGAGCGGGCCGCTGTCCGGCGGGGGCACCCGGAGGCCGTCGAACAGACCGGCCAGCGAGTCGGGCAGGCCGGGCGGCCCCGTCTCTCCCGGGGCCTGCTCGTCGACCAGGCCCCGCGCCTCGCGCGTTGCCTCGGTCAGGGACTCGATCGCGTGCAGCAGCTCCCCCGCCTCGAGCAACTGGCCGGCCCGAGCGCGAGCCACCATCAGCACCAGGTACGGGCGGTAGGACTCGAGGACGCCGCGGTCCGACGCCTCTTCCGCGTAGTCGCGGCACAGGTCCAGCAACTCGAGGTTGCGCTCGCAGTCACGTTGGGCGCGGGCGTAGTCGTGCAGCGCTTGGCAGGCGACATAGCGGGCGTAGTAGAGGATCGCCTCCTCGCGGAGCGCCTCGCAGTCGGTCGTGGTGAGGGAGAACCCGGCATCGCTGCCGGCGAGAGCGCGGACGCCCTCGAGGCGGCTGGTGTGGTATGCGAGCAGCGATTCGTGGTCGAACGGGCGGACCCCGGCGGGGTGACCGTCGGCCTCGAACTGGATCAGCCCGCAGTGGATCCGGATCTGGATCTTGTCGAGCCCATCGTCGCCCACGACTCTCCGGGCGGACAGCTCGCCCTCGGCGTAGGCGAACCCGTGCAAGATGGGCTGGAGGTCGAGGGACATCGTGGCAGCTCCCTTGCTCCGTGGGGTGTTCCGAACCTGTTCGCGGGCAAGGAGGACGCGCCTCCCTCTGCGCGAACATGAGACAGGCTGGGGTGCCATCCCCGGCACACACGGGACACAGAGGGAAGGCGCGTACGACGTGGGTGCTGCACCGTGGGCCGCCCGGCCTACGTACACCCGGATCCCGCTGGGATCGCTGGACGACCGGGCTACCGTAGGCTGTGATCTCTACCAGCTCGTCCCCCCCGACCGGTACGTGCTCTACGTGAGCGGGGACTGCCCGCTCGCCGACGGCCTTCGCGCCGAGCTGGCGCGGAGACAGATCACCGATCTGTACATCGACGCGAGCGACGGCGCGGCCTACTCCTCGTATCTGATCTCGCGGGTGGAACGCGCCTCCTTGAGCGACGCGTCGGTGGAAGCCCAGGCGGGCGCGGCCTATGAGGCGACCCACTTCCTTGTCGAACGCGTCTTCCAGGAGCCGAGATCCGAGGCCATCGCCGATCTTCACCGCGTCGTCGCCAAGACGGTGGACATGGCGCTCGACCGCCCGGATCTGGCCCGCTCGCTGATGCACCTCACGCGCCACGACGCCTACTCGTACAGCCACTCGGTGAACGTCGCGGTCTTCGGCACCGCGCTGGCCCTCGCGGTCGGGACGGACGCGACGTGGGTGCGGCGCATGGCCCAGGGGCTCAGCGTCCACGACATCGGCAAGGCCCGAGTGCCGCTGGAGGTCCTCAACTTCCCTGGCCGCCTCGACGCGGAGCAGTGGGCCCAGATGCGCCGTCACCCCGAGCTGGGCGTGGAGATCCTCGGTGAGACCGGGTTCCTCGAGGACCCGATCGTCCACTCCATCGTCTACCGCCACCACGAGCGCAGCGACGGATCCGGCTACCCCGAGGGGCTCGGCGGCGACCAGATCCCCTTCGAGGCGCGCGTCTGCACGATCTGCGATGTCTTCGACGCCCTGACCACCCAGCGGCCCTACCGGAAGCCCTCGCGCACCTTCGAGGGAATCCAGATCATGATCACGGAGATGCGCCAGGAGTTCGATCCCGAGCTGTTCGCGGCGTTCATCCGGCTCTTCGAGCGCATGAACTAGCCTGGCAGCCTCACTCCAGGCGGGCCGCCGTGACGAGATCCGGGTGGGCCACCGTGCGGACCAGCGCGCGCCCGGCGGGGTGGTGGCCGGCGTGCAGCGCGACGACGCAGACGGCCTCGAGCGGCACGGCCTCCCCCCTCGTGGCGCCCACCAGCTCGACCTCACCGTAGGCGCACGGTCCCGGCAGTGGGCGCGTGCGTGGCCAGAACCCCGCGCGGAGGCCGGCGAGGCCAGGCGCATCGAGGATTCCGAGGCTCCAGGCCTCGGCGCATGCCGGGTCGGGCCGCTCCTCCAGGGTCACGAACTCGGGGAGCCGGGGCGCCCACCGCCAGCCGAAGTGCGGGCGCGGGTGCTCGAACTCCGCCGCGATTCCCGTGCCGTTCGGGTGGATCTTCGCAAGCCCGTTGCGGGCGAGTCGGAAGTCGAGCACGGTGACCTCCGGGCCGGCCTCCTCGCCCCGCGGCTCGACCCGCGAGGAGACCAGGAACCACGGCTGCCCGGCAACGAACGTGTATCGTTGTACGGCCCGGAGCGCCGTGCTCTGCCACTCCACGCGGAGGCGCAGAAGGACCGCGCCGGGGCCGCCGGCCTCGATCGCGATCCGGCCGGTTCCGTTCCGCTGGCGGGTCATCCGGTCGACGATCGTCGCCCCGTCGCCGGGCATCCAGCCGTCGGCCGGATCGACCATGAAGCGACCGTGCGCCGCGCCGAAAGTACCGGCGGCGTAGTCGCGCCCCGAGGCGAGCGACCGCAACTCGGTGGCGCAGCCGCCCTCCCGCTCGCGCAAGGTCACCGCGTAGGCCGTCGTCTGTACGCGCACGGAACCGGCGCCGCTCCCGAGGTCGGAGGCCTCGACCCGGAGCCCGGTGGCCGGGGCCGGCTCAACGCCACGGCACGCGTAGAGACAGCGGCCGTACTGCGCGGGGATGTCGACCAGCGCGTGGAGCCGCAATCCCCCGTTCTCCTCGGCCTCGAGCAGGGCGGGGACGACGGCGGAGGCGGCGTCGCGCACGCACAGCTCGTGGGGGTGTCCCAGGCCCGGAGGCAGGGGTGTCGTGACATACCGCCCGGCCACAGTGGCGTCCGAGGGGTTGTACGCGACGACCTTTGCGACCGCGCCCGGCGGCACGGCCGAGACCGGCTCGTGGGCGACTGCCACCCGCAGCGTCTGCTCGAGCGCGAGGCCGCCCGCCGCGTAGGCGACGTGGACCTCCCGCTCCCGGAAGGTGTCTCCGGGCTCGCCGGCGGGGGCCTCCTCAGTGGGAAGCGCGATCTCCCACTCATCGCCGGGCGCGAGCCGTCCGCGGCGATGGTCGCCGGCCCCCACCGAGGCTGTCAGCGTCTCGGCCGGAGCAGGCGCGAGCAGCTCGTTGGGCCGCACCCGCAACCGCATGGCCCCGCCGGCGGCCACGACGGGCTCGACCAGTTCCAGCTCCGGCGGCTGCCGCACGGTGACCGTCTCGATCCACTGGGAGGCGCCGACGCGCAGGACGACGGTCTTGCGGCCCCAGTCGGCATCGGGGCGCGCCCGGAGGGTCAGAACCACGCGCTCCTCGCCCCCGGCCGGGATCCTCACGGCCCGGAGCGTCTCGGCCTCGAGCGTCGGCGTGACCGCGGCGAGCCCCACCTCGACCGTGACCGGCAATCCCGATCGGTTCCGCAGCCTAAGCGGCCACTCCCGTACGCCACCGGCCACGATCTCCGCCTCCGGCGCCTCGACCGCGACCGGCCCGTGCTGGACCTCGTAGACGGCGCAGTACCGCAGCTCGTCCTCGAACCGGAGCGTGCCGCCCTCCAGCCGGAGTGGGACCGGGCGCGCGGCCTCCCGGTCGCGCCGGAGCGCGCGCACCGAGACCGGGGTGGCGCCGTCGGCCGGGATCTCCACACGGACCCGCCGGCTCTCGCCCGGGGCGTGGTTGTAGACCGGGACCAGGCTCGTGGCGCCGCACGTGAGGACCACGCCGGTGAGGTCGGGGCCATAGACGCGTGGCTGGGGTGCACGCACGGCCGGGCCGAGCCAGGCGAGCAGCTCGTCGTCGCGGCCTCCCCAGTGGGAGGTGCGCTCGGCGAGGCTGCCGTTCAGGTAGACGATCGTGCCCGCACCGAGTGGGAGCCGCGCGACGCGCCAGACGCCATCGGCGTACCGGTCCAGTACCCGGGCCGGCGGGCGCGGGTCGGCCAGGGCTTCGTGAGGGGGAGGGGAGGGCGCCGTCGCCGTGGGGGGCTCCGCAGTGACGCCTTCGGTCGCGAGCTGGATCCAGTCGAGCGCGAGGTTGCAGACCCGGTTCTCGGTCGGGTAGCGGGCGGGGTCGATCTCCATCGGTACCAGGGCCTTCTCGAACGCGAGCGCGATGACGGTGCGGGAGGACCGAGGCGCGAGTTCGGCGGGGATCGGCAGCTCGTACCCCGCGTACCCCGCACGGAGCGCGATCGCCCCGACGGGACGGCCATCGAGCGAGACCTGGACCTGCTGGGGCCAGATGCAGGCGCCTCCGAGCCGCAACACCTGGGCTGCCCCCGGTGCGGCGGCGAGGGTGAGCAGCGAGCTGCGCCCCGCGCCGGGGAGCCAGCGCACCGTGAAGCCGGGGCCCTCGCGCGCCGGCTGGGCCTCCGCCGGCAGTCCGGACCAGGTCTCGGGTGCGCCGGCCCCGCCGAGCACGGCCGCGGCATCGCCCTCGCTCCCCACGTCGCACCACGCGTTCGAGGGCTGTGGGGCCGGTACGGACGCTCCGGCCGCGACCTCGAGCCCGAGCAGCGCGGCAACGTCGGGGGCGTTGCTGACAGCGGCCGTGCCGCCCGCCCGCACCCAGTCGAGTAGGCGGCGCGCTGTCTCGGCATCGCGCCCGAGGCCCGCTCCCCCACCCGGCGCGACGAGTGCGCTGTAGCGTGCGAGATCGGCTGTCGCGATCCGACTGCCGGGGACGGTCTCGAACGGGAGGCCGATCCGGCGGAGTCGCTCGAGGCCCCCGAACAGCTCGTCGCGGTCGGGGGTGGTCACGGCGAGGGGCCACTCGTTGGCGAGGTACGCAAGCGGTGCCGGCTGGTCGAGGGGCGGGGCCGGCGGGAACGCGTGCATCAGCGTCGCGTAGAACAGGTGCGTCTCGCAGGGCCCCTTACCGAACTCCTCCGACGGCTCGAGGTTGCTGCCTTCCCACCACTCGTTCCAGCTCATGTGGAGCGTCGCGCCGGCCCGGCGGGTGAGCATCCCCACGAACGAGCGATCGAAGCGGAGCGGTTCCGCGCTCCAACTCCCGCCCGGGGTTCGGATCGCCCAGTCGTGGTAGTAGCACTTGTCGTGGTCGAAGCTGAGACGCCCGGCCCACCGCGCGGCCGCGTGCTGGAGATAGCGCTCGGAATCGAAGTCGTCCGGGTGGTCGACCCCCGCGTAGGAGTGGGGGCCGCCGAACAGGTCGGTGAAGCGGGAGATCGGCCCTCCCAGGAACGGAGTGAAGCCCGTGTCGAACGAGACCTCGATGCCGGGCAGGCCGTACCGCTCGGCCGCCGCCCGCTGCAACTCGGCCCACGAGCGCCCCCACGTCGCGTACCAATAGTCGAGCGAGTCGGCGCGGGCCAGTCCCCCTGCTTCGCCGGGTCGCGCCTCGTCAAACGAGGCGAACGAGGCGCCCCAGGCGGCGTTCAGCGCGGCAACGGCGCCGTAGCGGTCGGCGAGGAACCGCCCGAAGCCGGCTGGGTCGGTCGGAGGGCTCGGGGCGCCGTTGCGGCCGTAGACCATCGCGAACGGCTTCCCATCCGGCGCGAAGAGGGCGTCCGTCGCGGCCGCGACGTTGCGCAGCCACCAGTCGAGGTGTCTGCCGTCCTCGGTGTTGCGGGAGAAGTCGTCCATCGCGAAGTCGGTTGCGTCCTGGTAGAGCGAGATGCGGAGCGGGTACCCCTCGCGGCGGAGCTGCTCGGCCGCCCGTGCCAGGAGCAGCTCCCGCGGCCCGCCCGAGAGGTCCTGCCAACCAGGGCCCCAGTAGTCCATGAAGAGCGTGTTCACGCCCCAGTCGGCGGCCTGGCGCATCGAGCGCAGGTTGTCCTGGTAGTCGGCGGAGTGGTAGTAGCCGTCGAGGGGGGTGTTGTAGACCCCGTCCGCGGTCCAGTTGCCCACCTCGGCCTCCCGGTCCCACCAGTACCAGTAGAAGTAGGCCGCTCCCATCACCGGGTGCGCGGGCGGCCAGGGCTCCGGCGCGGCGGGCGTCAGCAGGCACAGCGCGAGTGTCACAACCACGGGCGAGTCTCCTCACGGGCGGACCCAGGTCCCTGCATTCGGCGGGGATCGCGGGGCACCTCGGCCGCGAAACGCGAGGAGGTGATGGCGCGCTCCGTCGGAATACCCGGAGGAATGTGCCTTGGGGGATCACACCAGCTCAGCCGACGGGGTGCGCAGCGTCTGACGCCTCGACGGCTACGGAGTCTCGCATGCGGGAGCCCGCCATCCGAATCCGCAACGCCCGACGCGTCTTCTCTCTGGGGCGCGGCTCGGTGCCCGTCGAAGCGCTCCGGGGCGTCGATTTCGCGGCAGAGCCGGGCGAGTTCGTCGCGCTCATGGGGCCATCGGGCAGCGGCAAGTCCACCCTGCTCAACCTGATCGGGTGCCTGGACACGCCGACCGGGGGCGACGTCCACGTGCTTGGCCGCGACGTGGCCCGCGAGCCGAAGGCGGCCCTGGCGACCTTCCGGCTCGGCAACCTCGGGTTCATCTTCCAGCGCTTCAACCTGATCGCGCACCTGACGGCCCTCGAGAACACCGCCCTGCCGCTCGAGTACGTGCGACCGAGGCCCTGCACACGCGCGCGCAAGGCCCGCGCCCTCGAGATGCTGACGGCGCTGGGGCTTGGCGAGCGAACCAGCCACCGACCGGAGCAGCTCTCGGGCGGCGAGCAGCAACGCGTGGGGATCGCGCGCGCGATCGTCAACCGTCCGCAGATCCTGCTGGCCGACGAGCCGACCGGCGAACTCGACACGGCAACGGGCGCGGGAATCATCGAGGTCCTCGCCGACCTGCGAGACCATCAGGGCACAACGATCATAGTGGTGACGCACGACCCGGCGATCGCCCAACGGGCCGATCGGGTTGTGCGCCTTGTGGACGGGCGCGTCTCGGAAGACCCCGCGGCCGACCTGCGCGAGGGGATCGGGGCCGCCTCGGCGTGGCAAGGGGACGCAACGGATGACGCGAGGGGAGCGGCCCGACCCGCGGAGCCCTGACGGGGTGCCGTCGGAACCTGAGGGGGAGGAGCAGGCGCGGACGGAGCGCCTGCTGGCGCTACTTCCGTTCCCCGTTGCCCACCTGGACCGCGGCTGTCGGCTGGTGCTGGTGAACGAGGCCTATGCCCAGGCGCACGGACGGCGCCCCGCCGAGATTCTGCGGCGGAGCTACTTCGACTTCCACCCCGAGGAACCAGACCGCGAGGCGATGCGGGGGGTGTTCGACTCCGGCCAACCGTGCCACGAGGTCGCGATCCCCTTCGCGCCGCCGGGCGGGATCGAGGGCGCCACGCGGTACTGGAATCGCTTCCTCCTCCCCGTGAAGGATGATGCCGGCGAGGTGGAAGGCATCCTGCTGTGTCTCCAGGACGTGACCGCCAGCCGGCATGCCGATGCCCGGCATGAGGTGCTCGCGGGGCGTCTGCGAGCCGTGGTCGAGATCGCCGACCGCCTCGTCGCCTGCCCCGATGCCGACACCGCCCTGCGGACGGCCGTCGAGCTGAGCCGGGAGCGGCTGGGACTGGAGCGAGCCGCGATCTTCATCGCCGAGGGCGACCGGATGCACGGGACCTACGGTACCGACCACGAGGGCCGGACGACGGACGAGCACCACGCCTCCTTCCCGGCGGAGGACCTCGACGCGCTGTTCGAGTCGAGCCCCGACGACGGCGAGGAGCCGGGCTGGGTGATCCGCCACGCCGCGCACTCGTACTGGCGCGACGATGCCCGGGTGGTGCATGGGGCCGGGTGGGTGGCGTACACGCCGATCCGCTCCGAGGGCCGTGCGCCGATCGGGCTGTTCTCGAACGACGCCGCTCTCTCGGGCGCCCCCCCCGGACTGCGACCTGCAGCGGACCGTGGCCGTGCTGGCCGCGATCCTGCACACCGTCCTGGAGCGCAAGCGAGCGGAGGCCGACCGGCTGCAGCTCGAGATGGACCTCCAACATGCGCAGCGGCTCGAGAGCCTCAGCGTGCTGGCGGGCGGCGTCGCGCACGACTTCAACAACCTGCTCACCGGCGTCCTCGGGAACGCCGAACTGGCGCTCGAGATCCTCCCGCCCGAGCACGAGGTCGCGCCGATGCTCCGCGGGCTGATCGACTCCGCCGGCCGAGGCGCCGCGCTGGCGCGGCAGATGCTCGCCTACTCGGGCGCGGCGAGCGTTCTGACGGAGCCGGTGGACCTGACGCGGCTGGTTCAGGGGACGTCCCGGCTTCTCGAGGCGGCGGTCGGCAACCGCACCGCGATCCACCTCGAACTGACCAGTGGGCTGCCGCTGACGCAGGGCGATCCCACGCAGCTCACGCAGGTCCTGATGAACCTTGTGATCAACGCGTCCGAGGCGATCGGCGACGATCCCGGCGCGGTCACGCTGCGCACCGGCGAGATGGGCGCCGACGCCGCCTACCTGGCCCGCTGCTACCGGATGGGGCATGACCTCCCGGCCGGCCGGTACGTCTACCTCCAGGTGGCCGACTCCGGCTGCGGGATGGACGCGGCGACCCGGGAGCGGGTGTTCGACCCGTTCTTCAGCACCAAGTTCCAGGGCCGTGGGCTCGGCCTCGCGGCCGCCCTCGGCATCGTCCGGGGCCATCGAGGCGGGATCCTCGTGGAGTCAGCGCCCGGTCGCGGCTCGGTCTTCACCGTGCTGCTGCCCCCCGCGGAGGCTGGCGCCGCAGCGGCGCCCTCTCCGTGCGACGAGGCTCCCGGACGCGCGGGAGCCCTGGTGCTGCTCGCCGAGGACGAGCCGTCGGTGCGGCTGATCGCCTTCCGCGCGCTGGAGCAGGCCGGCTACACGGTGGTCGCGGCCGAGGACGGCGAGCAGGCGGTGAAGGCCTTCCTCGGCCGGCGCGACGAGTTCGCGGCCGCGGTGCTCGACCTGACGATGCCGCGCCGCACGGGCGACCAGGTCGTGGAGATCATCGCGCCCCTCCGCCCCGACATGCCCGTGCTGCTGTGCAGCGGCTTCTCGCGCGAGGACGCGACACGCCGCCTTGCGGGACGGCGACTCGCGGGCTTCCTCCAGAAGCCGTACCGGCCGAGCGAACTGGTCGCCGAACTGCACGCCGCGCTCGGTGGCGGAGCGCAGACCTCCAACGGCCGCGACGGGTAGGGCGCGGCGGTCCCCCGCCCCGAGAGAGCCACCGGCTAGAAGCTCCCGCCTCCGCCGGTGGTGGGGGTGACCAGCTCCCCGTTCGCGCCCACGCCGAAGCCCTCGCTCACGAGGTTCGGTAGGCCCCGCACCGAGATCGAGAACCGAAGGTCGCGACGCTGGCTGTTGTAGCTGAGCGCGTAGGTGAACGCCCCGGTGTAGTGGATGAGCTGGAGGTTGTTCTGATCGAAGCGCTCCCGCGAGGGGCTGTAACCCGAGGTCCAGCGGAGCCGCCAGCTATCGCGCCGGAGCATCCAGTCGAGTGTGCTGCGCACCGTCGTGAGCTTGCCCGTGTTGAAGTCGTACCCCGTCGAGAGCTGCCAGTCGTACACGCCGCGCCGGCGCGTGTTGTACAGCAGCGTCGCCTGGCGGAAGCCTCCGTTCTCGAGGTCGTAGGTGGTCGAGACGGTGACGCTGTTGCCGGCCGAGCCCTTCCAGCCGTAGGCCAGCCGGAGATCGGACCAGCGGTTGAGCCGGACATCGTAGCTGGAGTCGAGCGAAGCGTTCTGGCGCACGTTGGGTCCGGTGCTGGTCCACTGGATCTGACCGGAGAGCGTGTGGTAGCGGCTCACGAAGTCGGAGCGCAGCGGCGAGTAGCCGGCGGTGGTCTGGTAGTTGTACAGGAACGTCGAGGCGAGCTGCTCGGACCACTGTGTGTTCAGGGTCGCGCGGCCGCCCAGGCTGTAGATCGCCGTGTCGCCCTCGTAGTACCGCTGGCGGTAGGCGCCGGAGAGGTCGAGCCGCGTCTTGCCCATCCGGATCGGGTCGCGGCGCATGTCGCTGTCGAATGCGTAGCGCCACAGCCGCTGGTCGGTGGAGGCCTCGTGGATCCTGCCGCCGGCCGCCGTGATGTTGGCGGTCCACTTGGGGACTTCGAGCCCGAGTCGGTCGAGGTCGGTCCGGATCTCGAGTTCGGGAAGGCGCTCGGTGTAGCCGTAGCTGTCGTCGTCGGTGAAGGCGTCGCCGTCGGGGTCGATCCGTCGCTCCTGGGTGAGTTCGAGGTCGGCCCAGGGCTGGCGCGACGACAGGCGCACGACGGTCTGCAGCTCCTGGTTGGCCACGAGCGTCGTGGTGTCGGTGGCGCTGCTCGGCACGGTGTCGTTCGAGGTGTACTGCGCCGTCGCCTGGAGGTCGGTGGAGCGGTTGATGCGCCAGCGGTAGTCGGCGCTGGCCGAGGTGTCCTCACGCCGCTGCGTGGTGGTCGTGGCGTTGCGGTTCGCCGAGAGGCTGACGGAGTGGGGGCCGGAGTCGCGCGCGTACGAGAACCGGGCGCTCTCGGTCGTGGAGAAGGTCTCGAGCAGCGCGGAGGCCCGGGCGAGTTCGTAGCCGGCCGCGAAGCTGCCGCCGAGCAGCCTCGTGTCGAGGCTGGCCGAGCCGGTGAACGACTTGGTCTTGGTGCGGTAGTTGACCACGGCGCTGTACGAGGTGGTGTCGCCGCGGTGACGGTAGTCGAGGCCGTAGGTCTCGCCCTGCCGCTGGGTGAAGCCGATCCGGGCCATGTTGTCCCGGTAGTAGGGGTAGGCCCAACGGAAGTACCAGCCCTCGGAGGCGTTCTGGCCGACCTCCGGCATGTACCGGGCGCTCCGTAGGAACGAGCGGCTGATCCCGATGCCCGGCACCCAGAAGCCGGGCACCTTGCCGATGTAGAGGGTGGCCGGCGTGGTCACGAGGTAGTTGCCGCGGTTCTCGATGCGCACTCGGTCGCACCGGAGGGTCCACTGGGGCGGCTTCTGCTTCCGGAGCAGGCCCGTCGCGGTGTCGCGCTCCTCCCGCGCGCGCGGGCTCGTCGTGAGGTAGGCGTCGTGGAGCGTCGCCCGGTCGTCGTCGCCTTCGATCCGCTTGGCGTGGAGGTAGACGATGTCGTTGGTGAGGTTGTTGAAGAAGCGCGGCGACAATTCGACCGTGGCCTCGGTGATCGTCCACCGGTGGCTGCGGAGGTCGAACTCGCAGCTCTCGGCAACGATCCGCTCGCCCTCGCGCTCGAGCACGATGTAGGGGTAGAAGTAAGCGAACTCGCGGTCGGTGTCGATGTCGCAGCGGTCGGCGGTGATCACGGTGCCCTGGAACTCGGCCCGGATCCCCTCGCTCATCAGGATCGCCCCGCGCTCCGGCTGGGCCCAGACCTGATTCGCGCTGAGGTCGACCGTGTTGCTCGTGACGGCCTGGCGCTCGGGCGCCGGTGTGGTCGCGGGCTCACCGAACTGGTCGGGCGGCGCGACGGGCGAGGTCGGGCCTCCCGCGCCGGCAGGCTCCTGCCCCCACGCCGAGGCGAGTACCAGCGCGAGACAGGCCCACACCAGGGTTGTCCGGACCAACGCGATCCTCATTGCCTGCCGCTTACACCCGATTCCGAGGCACACCGCCGATTCTGACGGCCCGCCGCCTCCCGCCCTTCATCCGTCCGGGGGCGACGGCCGTACAGCGAGCGAGGGCGCCACGCTCCGTGACGCCCTCGCCCCGCCCTGGCACAGGGCTACCGAACCAGGATGCTCGGCGCCTTGTACTGCTGCGAGCCGGCGGCGACCGAGATCGTCGGCCAGTTGCCGGTGTCGGTCAGGTTCTCGAACGAGCCGTCGGCGTTGATCAGGATCGTGTCCTCGACCTTCGCGCCGGCAATGGTCGGGTTCCACGCGAACGTCTGGTTGGGGTGGACCACCATCGGGGCGCCGGGGTAGGTGACCCAGTCGCGCTCGGCGTAGCCGATCGCGCCGCCCTGGTGGTGGAGACGCCACTCGTCCGGGTAGCCGCACTGCGCCATCATCTCTTGGCCGGCGACGAGGATGTCGCCCGCCCGGGCGCCCGGCTTGGTCTGGCTGAGGTAGGCGCCGCAGACTCGCGCGCACGCACGCAGCTTGCGGACCAGGTCGCGCGGCGGCTCGCCGAAGTACACGTACCGGGTGACCGCGATCACGAGGCCCCACTTCTTGGCGCAGATGTTGACCTGGCCGTACTCGTTGATCGGGGCGTCGGTGGCGATCGCGTGCCGGTAGTGGTAGAGGCGGTCGTCGCCGGCCATCAGCAGAACCGTCGGCTGGATCTCCCGGCGATACAGCTCATCGCTGATCATCGCCTGGACTTCCTTCTCGGTCGCGCCGCGCTTCATCGTGCGGCAGACGATCTCGCAGGCTTCGGCGCACTCGCGCCCGAGCCAGCGCATCTTCTTGATCTCCGGCGGGGTCAGCTCGGCCCGCAGCTCGGCCAGATCGGCGGTGCGGTTCTCGGCCATCGGCGTGTCGAAGTCGGCCGCGATCTTGCCCTTGCCGCCCAAGAGCTTGTCGAGGACCTCCTGCTTGCCCGTGAAGCCGGGCTTGTCCTGGTACCACTCGAAGTCGAGGATCTCGTAGCCGAGTTCGCCCAGCTCCTCGCCCTCCATGCGCACCGCTTCGTCGTTGGCGCAGACCGCGTACTTCTCGCCCGCCGCCGAGATCGCGAGCGTGACCGGGCCGCTCTCCGCCGCCGCGACGACCGTCATGTCGGCGCCCGCCGTGATCCACTGGAAGCTGCGGTACTGGTTGAACAGCACCGCGTGGTAGCCCTCCGCCTTCAGCCAACTCGTCAGGCGGTCCATCTTGGTGGCGAGTTCCTGCTGACGTTCCGCCGCCGTGATGACCCCCTCGGGCGAGAGCGCCGAGGCTCCGAATTGCGCCGATGCCGGCAGCGCGGCCGCCACGACCGCGGCCAGCATGGCCAGCACGAGACATCTCCGCATCTCAAACTGCCTCCTTCGCGGGATGAGTGAACCCATGCCGGAGGGTTCTCGGAAGCCTCTCTCGCGACCTGCCCGACCGCCGAAGCCCCATGAACCTTCCGCCCGTCCGTCCCGTTCCTTTAGTGGGAGGGGGACTTGCCAAAAAGGTACTCACCATGCTAAAGACGCGAATGCTGGCGGAGAGCGCCCGGCCCGCTGCCGATGCGCTACGCCGTCTGCTCCAACTGGGTGGCGAACTGCCCGCGGCCGGCGCCGGCCTGACCGAGACGGAGAACGCCTTCGTCTGGCTGGCCCGCCTCCTGGTCGACGCGCGCATCTCGCCCTCGTCTCAGGATGCCTCTCCCGCCGGCGTCCTCTCCCGCGTCTCCTCCGCGCTCCGCACGAGCTTCGGCTCCCATGCCGGTACGATCTTCCCGCTGCTCGTGGGCACCGGCCGCGTCGCGATGCCGCGCAAGGCGCCCGCCGAGTTCCGCTCGGCCGCCCTCGATGCCCGGATCCTCGCTGCCGACTCCGGCCCCTGGGACGACCTCGGCGAGGTCTTCGGCGCCTGGATGGAGCGCGGGAGCCAGCGCGACGGTTGCCAGTACTACACGCCCCGTCCCGTCGCCGGCCTGCTGCTGCGGCGGCTCGTGGCCCGCGGAGCCCGAGGCCGGCTGTACGATCCCGCCATGGGCACCGGTCGGCTCGTGGTGCCGTACCTCGCGCACCTGCGGGAGCGCGGCGAGAGCGCCGAGACGATGCTCCGGTCGGTGGCCGGCTCCGAGCTGTCCCGCGTGAGCCACTGCCTCGCTCAAGCCAATCTGCTGCTGCGCCTGCCGGAGAGCGACCGTCCGCTGCCTCCGCCCCAGCTCGTGCTCGAGAACAGCCTGTGGCGCTTCGGCGATGAGGCGGCCGAGTCGTACGATCTGTGCTGCGCCAACCCGCCTTACCTCGGCGAGCGCCGCAACAAGGGCTACTTCGATCGGCTGTGCGAGGGCATGCCGCCGCTCGCCGAGCTGCGAACGGCCCGGGCCGACCTCCTCTACTACTTCCTCGAGCTGGCGCTCGACCGCGTCCGCCCGGGCGGCCTGATCGGCTTCCTCACGACCGCCTACTGGCTGACGGCCGATGGCGCGTCGCGTCTCCGCGAGAGCCTTGACGCCCGGGCCCATGTCGTCGAGATGGTCGACTTCGGCGAGCAGCGGCTCTTCGCCGGCGCACCCGGTCAGCAGAGCCTGCTCGTCGTGCTCCGCAAGGACTCCTCGGAGCGCGAGGACGGCGCGATGCGCTGGGCCCGCGTCGTGCGGCCCGGCCCGCTCGATGCCGTCTGCCAGGCCGTGGAGGAGGCGCTCGAGGCGGCGCCAGAGGCGAAGGGCCGGGTGGCCAACGCGTCGGTGCGCGCCGGACTCGGCGAGCTGGTCCGCCCCGCGGGCGCGGGCGGCTCGTGGCACATCCCCACCGATCGGCGGACCGAATCGGTCCTCGAGCGGATCGACGCGGCGGGCGCCCGGCTCGGCGAGATCGCCCGCGTCAGCCAGGGGCTGATCACCGGCGCCGACCGGGTCTCCCACGGCAACGCCGGCCGGCTCACGGCGGGCTCGTACCTACTGGGGGAGGGCATCTTCGTCCTCGAGCGGTCGGAACTCGAGATGGCGGGCCTGCGCGTTCCCTGCCCGGTGCTCCGCCCGCTGTACAAGAACTCCGAGATCGAGCGCTACGGGCTCGCCGCCGGGGGGCCGCAGCGGTTCGTCGTCTACCTCGATGGCAGCGTGCCGCTCGAGGCCTGCCCGCCCCAGGTCGTCCAGCACCTGACCCGCTACCGGAGCCTGCTCGAGGAACGCCGCGAGGTGCGCGAGGGTACGATCCCCTGGTGGCGCCTCCACTGGCCCCGGTCGGAGAGCCTGTTCACGGGCCCGAAGCTCCTCTGCCCGCACCGGGCGGCGCGCAACACCTTCGCCTACTCGGAGACGCCCGCGTTCGCAAGCGCCGATGTCTACTTCGTGACGGGCCTGCCCGACCCGCGCCACTTCGCGTGGCTCGCGGGCATGCTGAACAGCCGGATCCTCGACTTCTGGTTCGCCCACCGCGGCAAGCGGAAGGGCGGCCTGCGGGAGTACTACGCCACGCCCCTGAAGGGGATCCCCCTGCCGCAGCCGCGGCTCGAGCGCACCGAGGGCGTACGGAGTCTCGCCAAGGTTGCGCCCCTCGATGAGGCGCTCGCCGAGCGCATGGCCTGGCACGCCTCGCGCGGCGATGTGGGCCCCCTCGACCACGCGATCGCCCGGGCCTCACAGGCGATCGTCGACCTGCGGAGCGCACCCTCGAGCGACGACCTGCGGCAGATCGCGATGGAGGTCATCGAGGAGCGACGTCTCGAGGGCATCCTGACGCAGCTCACGGCTCTGCGCTTCGGCCTCACGGGCAAGCAGGCGTGGATGATGCAGGAGATCCTCGATCCGGCCGTCGAGGCCTAGCCCTCGTCCTCGCGGCAGACCGTCGGGTAGCCGTCGGCCGCCGTCCCCTCGCGGTAGTCCCAGAACGCGGGGATCGCCTCCTGGAGCACCGGCAGGATCGCCGCGGAGAGCCGCCGGATCTCCGCCTCCGCATGCTCCGAGCCCCGCATCCAGAGGATGTGGCGCCAGGCGCGCACATTGGCGGTCATCACGATGTGGGTCTCGGTGCAGTTGGGTAGGACGGCCCGGGCGGCCTCGCGCCGCTTCTTGATGCCCGCGATCCGCCCCTCGAGCGCCTCGGTGAGCGCCTGGTACGCGGCCAGCGCGCCCGCACACGACTCCGCCCACCGCCGGAGGAGGTCCTCGCCCACGTACAGCGCCGGCGGGATGACGAAGGCCACCTCGGAGGAGTCGACGTACCGCTGGCTGAGCTGGCTGTAGGCGCAGCCGGCGCGGTGGCGCACCAGCTCGTGCGTCAGGCTGCGCGAGACCCCGCGGAGGTAGAGCGAGTAGTTGGCGTGCTCGAGCACCGAGCCATGGCCCTGGGCCACGATGTTCGCGAGGTACTCGTGGTTGGTGCGCCCGGCGGGGTTGTGCCAGCTCTGGTAGCAGGCGCGTCCCGCGACCTCCAGCAACGCCTCGCCGCTGTGTTCGCGGGCGTCGGTGGTCCAGCGGTCGCGCAGGTCCTCGGGCAGCGCCTCGAACCGGGTGCCGGCGAGCAGGGTCACCTCCGGCTCGAGGATCGCGGTGATGCCGGGCGGGTCGAGGCGGACAAGGCGCCGTCCGGCGGCCCTCGCCTCGGCAATGGTCTCGGTGATCGACATGGACGGACTCCTCCGGTGGTCGTGGCAGCTAGGCGCTGAGCCGCTCGAGCGCGCGGGCGATCCGTTCGACGGCCACGGGAATCGCGGAGGCGGGCACGTCGTGGTGGGTGACGAACCGGATGCTCCAGGGGCCGGTCGAGAAGCACCACACGCCGTCCTCCTGGAGCGCCCGCGCGAGCTTCGGCGCCTCGATGCCCGTGCCGTCGGTGCGGATGTAGACCATGTTGGTCTGCACCTCGTGCGGGACGGTGATCCCGCCGATCCGCCGGACGCCCTCGGCCAACTCGGCCGCCTTCTCGTGGTCCTCGGCGAGCCGGTCGACCATCGTCTCGAGGGCGACGATCGCCGCCGCGGCCAGCACCCCCACCTGGCGCATGCCGCCGCCGAGCATCTTGCGCTTGCGGAGCGCCTGGCCGATGAACTCCCGTGTGCCGAGGATCATCGAGCCGACCGGCGCGCACAGCCCCTTGCTGAAGCAGAACATCAGCGAGTCGGCGGGCGCCGCGAGTTCGGCCGCCTCGACCCCCTGCGCCACTGCGCTGTTGAACAGCCGGGCTCCATCCATGTGGACCGCGAGCCCGTGGCGATCGGCGACCTCCCGGAGCGCCCGCGCGCTCTCGGCCGTGACGCATGCGCCGCCGCCGCGGTTGCTGGTGTTCTCGAAGATGAGCAGCCGCGTGCGCGGCGCGTGGAGGTTGTCCGGGTGGATCGCCCGCTCGTAGCCCGCGGCGTCGGGCTGGCCGTCCGGACGGCTGGGGACGGAGTCCATGAGCACGCCGCCGAGGGCCGAGATCCCTCCCACCTCGTAGATACGGGAGTGGCACAGCTCATCCATCACGATCGCGTCGCCCGGCAGGCAGTGGACGAGCGCGCAGATCAGGTTGCCCATCGTCCCGGAGGGCACGAACAGGCCGGCTTCCTTGCCGAGGCGCTCGGCGGCCAGCGCCTGGAGCCGGTTCGCCGTCGGGTCGTCGCCCGCCACGTCGTCGCCAACCTCGGCCTCGGCCATCGCCCTGCGCATGGCGGGACTGGGGCGGGTCACCGTGTCGCTCCGCAGATCGACTACGGCGGGATGATCCTCAGTAGCCAAAGTACTCTCCCTCCACCCGCTCCGCGAGCGCGCGGAGTCCGAGAACGCGCTGTGCCTTCACCTCCCGCCCCTGGCGCACGAAGGTGACGTGGAGGTCCGCGGTGCGGTCGAGGGCGACCGTCCCGCCGCTGGAGAGCTGGCGAACGCGCATCGCGAGGACAGCCTCGAAGGACTCCTCGTCGAGGGGCCGCATCTCCTTGATCGCCCATGATACACGCCACTCCGTCGGGCCGACAAAGGCCTGCCGGAGCTGGGTGCGCAGCGAGACCGCCGAGGCGCCGAGATCGTCGCTGTAGTCATCGGCGAGCAGCCGCATGATCCGCGTGACCGACTCGACCTCGGTCGCGGCCGAGCACTCGTCCAGGAGAGCTTGCACCTTCTCGGCATCGGTCCGGCGATCGGGCCGGAACGCCGCGAGGAGGCCCACCACCAGCGCCAGGGCGCCCAACACCGTCAGGAGCGTGACGCGCCGTCTCCGGGTCATCTCCACACCTCCCCAATCTGGCTGGCATCGGTTCCGTTCCCGCGCGGCAGGCTGCCCGCCTCGCTTGGCACGCGCTCTCCGCTATGGTACAACCGGGTGCGCGGGGAGGGCCACGGGCATTACGTGGGGTGGCGGCAGACGCGAAGGGCGGTCGCAGTGGCCTACGACGGCTTGCCGGGCTTTCTCCGAGCGCTCGAGACGGCCGGCGAGCTGGTCCGGGTCCGCGAGCCGCTCTCGCCCGATCTCGAGATGACCGAGGTCATCGACCGCGCCTGCAAGCTCCCGGCCGGCGGGCCCGCACTGCTCTTCGAGCGGCCGACGGGTTTCTCCGTCCCCGTCCTTGCCAACGCATTCGGCTCCACCAAGCGCATGGCGATGGCGCTCTCGACCGACCGCATCGACGACCAGGCGGCACGCATCGAGGAGCTGCTCCACATGGCGCCGCCGCAGGGCTTCGGCGACGCGCTTCGCACCCTCGGCGACCTCCTGAGCCTGCGGACGGCGCTGCCGAAGCGCGTCTCGGACGGCCGCTGCCGCGAGGTGATCCTCCGGGGCGCCGAGGCGCGGCTGACCGACTTGCCCGTCCTCACCTGTTGGCCGGAGGATGGAGGACGGTTCATCACCCTCCCCATCGTGGTCACGAAGCACCCCGAGACCGGGCTGCGCAACGTCGGCATGTACCGGATGCACGTGTACGACGAGCATACCTCCGGGATGCACTGGCACACGCACAAGGTCGGCGCCGGCCACTACCGCGCCGCCGAGCGGCTCGGGAGGCGGCTCGAGGTCGCCGTCGCGCTCGGGAGCGACCCCGCCGTGACCTACTCCGCCACGGCGCCGCTGCCCGAGGGGGTCGACGAGTTCCTGTTCGCGAGCTTCCTCCGGGGCAAGCCGGTCCCGCTGGTGCGCTGCGAGACGGTTGACCTGGAGGTCCCCGCCGATGCCGAGTACGTCCTCGAGGGCTACGTCGAGCCGGGCGAGCGGCGGACCGAGGGGCCCTTCGGCGACCACACGGGCTACTACAGCCTCGCCGACGAGTACCCCGTCTTCCACCTGACCTGCATCACGCGGGCGCGCGAGCCGATCTACCCCGCGACCATCGTCGGGCGCCCGCCGATGGAGGACTGCTACATGGCCAAGGCCACGGAGCGGCTCTTCCTCCCCATGCTCAAGCTCACTCTGCCCGAGATCGTCGACATGAACCTCCCGCTCGAGGGGATCTTCCATAACCTCTGCATCGTCTCGATCCGCAAAGCCTACCCTCACCACGCGCGCAAGGTGATGAACGCGCTCTGGGGCCTCGGGCAGATGATGTTCACCAAGATGATCATCGTCGTCGACGAGTGGGTGGACGTTCAGGACCTCGGCACGGTGATCTGGCGGCTCGGCAACAACACCGACTTCGTTCGCGATGTGCTCTCGTTCGAGGGGCCGGTCGACGCCCTCGATCACTCCGGGCCCCGCCCCCACGTCGGCGGCAAGATCGGCTTCGACGCGACCCGGAAGTGGCCGAGCGAAGGCCATACCCGCGAGTGGCCCGGCGACATCGTCATGGCGCCCGAGGTCCGCGCCCGGATCGACGCGCTGTGGCCCGTGCTCGGGATCGAGCGGTGAGCCCCGCCCCCGAGCCCCGACCCAGCCATCCGCTCGGACGCTCCGGCGAGGAGGTCCGCGCGCTGTTCGGCGGCATCGCCCCGCGCTACGACTTCCTCAACCACGCGCTCAGCTTCGGGATGGACGCTCTCTGGCGTCGCCGCCTCGCCGCCGTCCTGCCGGTGGCCGAGAGCCCGCTGCTACTCGACCTGTGCTGTGGGACGGGTGACATGGCACTCGAGCTGGCCCGCCGGCGGGGAGGCGTGGTGGTGGGCGCCGACTTCGCCCTGCCGATGGTTCTCCTGGGCGCTCGGAAGTGTGCGCGTGCGGGTCTCGCCGGCCGGGTGCATCTCTGTGCCGCCGACGGCTTGCGGTTGCCCTTCCCCGAGGCCGGGTTCGACGGCGCGACCGTGACCTTCGGGCTACGGAACCTCGCCGACCTCGACGCGGGCCTCGCCGAGCTGTGGCGGGTGCTCCGCCCTGGCGGCGCGCTCGGCGTGCTCGAGTTCCTCCGGCCGCCCTCCGGCCCCGGCGCCGCGCTGGGCGCCTGGTACCGGCGCGCCGTGCTGCCACGGCTGGCGGTGCTGCTCGGCGGCGACCGCGCCGCGTACACCTATCTCCCAAGCACCATCGACGCGTTCGACAGCGAGGCGGAGTTCCTCGCGCGGCTGGAACGGCTCGGCTTCGCGCCGCTGCGCTGCGAGCGGCGGTGCTTCGGGGTCGTGAGCCTCGTCGTCGCGCGCAAGCGCTGATACCGGATTGGTGGCACCGAGATGAACCGCTCCTCCTCCCTGCGCTGGGTCCTCCTCGCGCTCGTCGCTTGCGTCGCCGCCGCGGCAGGTGGGCTGATCCTCGGCCGTGGGCGGGCAGGGGACGACGAGCCCGGACGCGGCCGGCAGGCACGCGGGGTCGACCCGGCGGTCGCCGCGCGCGCCGAGGCGGGGAGGGCGCTCCGGGAGGCGCTGGCCCTGCTCGCCGAGGGGAAGCCGCAGGAGGCCGAGGCGGCGCTCGCGCAGGTCGAACGGAGCGATCCGGGCAATGGCTACACGAGCGTCTTCCGGTTCGCCGCCCGCGTCCTGCAGCAGGACTACGCGGGCGCCGAGCAGACCCTCGACGCCGCCCTGGCCGAGAAGCGATGGACGCAGTACACCGACGCCGCCAGGCTGCCCGGCCGCGCCGAGATCGACCGCGAGCTACAGGCCCTCCGCGATGCCGAGACCGGGTACCGCATGGCCTTGTTGACCGGCGCTGCGCCGGCGGGCAGCAAGGGCCTGGTCCGGTTGCGCGAACTCGGGCTGCGCCTGGCTGCGGTGGAGCCGCCGGACATGGTCCACCTCCGCGTCGGGGCGACCTTCCGCTGCCAGGCCTCGGCGGAGCTGGTCACGCTCGCGAAGCAGCAGAAGGACCCGGCGATGATCGCGCGGTTCGAGAAGCAGCTCGCGGCCGACAAGACCTGGCAGGACAAGCTGGACGCCGAGCTGCTCCGGTTCGTGCGAGGCCGCCCGGGCTTCGAGGTCGAGCCCACCGAGTCGCTGTGGGTGGCCCGGGTGACGGGCGAGGAGCAGCTCGTGCGGGATCTCGTGGCCGGCGCGCCGAAGTAGCCGCCACCCGCGGCCGGCCGGCGCGTCCGGGAGGGAAAGGGAGGCGCCACGATGCAGGATCTCGAGCAGGTCGTGCACGAGGAGCGGCAGCCCGTGCCCGGGTGGGCGGCCCTGGTCGTTCTGGTGTCGTGCCTGGGCTCACTCGCGGTGGTTGCGGTGCTGGTCGCCGCGAACCCGGAGACCCGGACCGTCGGCTACATCGTGTGCCCCTTCGTGTTGCTGGTGGACGGGCTGCTGCTGGTCCCCATGCTGGGGGGGCTCCGCGTCCGGGTGACCAACCGCACCCTCCGGGTCCGGCTGGGCGTCTTCGGCGCAGGATGGGATGTTGGCGAGATCGTCTCGTGCCAGCCCGTGACCTACGATCCACTGCGCCAGTTCGGTGGCTGGGGGTTCAAGCCGGGGCTCCGCGTCGGTGTCCGGGCCTACACGGGAAGAGGGGACCGCAGGGCCTTGCTCACGCTCGCGAGCGACCAGCGCGTGCTCGTGGGCTCGGACGGCCCGGAGAGCTTCTGCTCGGCGCTCGGCGCCGTCGGCGTAGCCGTCGGGCCGGCATTGACGGAGCTGGTGTAGGGGGAGCGCCTCCCCGGCCTCCCCCGCTAGCGGGGGAGTTGCAAGCTGAGATCCGTCGTCCCTGAGTCGGCGCTAGGCTGTAGGCTAGTTACGTGAAGAAGGGCGACGTCAGATGCGAGGAAGG
>CAZRDB010000015.1:42763-45313 GCA_964598695.1 uncultured Armatimonadia bacterium | reverse complement strand
TGGAGAACTGCATCCCGGCCGTCGCTGCCATCTGGGCCACCCTCGAGGCCGACGGCGTCTTCGTCTGCGTGAGCCCCTCCCTCCGGGCCGCGGGACTCCGCTACATCCTCGCCGACTGCGAGGCCCGCCTGCTCGTGACCGACGCGAGCCACGCCCCGGTCGTCGCCGAGGCGCTCCACGACCTGCCCGAGGCCCCGGCGGTCGTCTGGACCGACGGCCAGCCCGACGTCCCGTGCCATGCGCTGCGCTATGGAGACCTGCTGGAGGCCGAGGGCCCGCCCGCCACCCGCGCCATCGACCAGGACCTCGCCGCCCTCGTATACACCTCGGGCTCCACCGGCAAGCCCAAGGGCGTGATGGAGGCCCACTGGAACGTCGTCTCCGTCACGCGCACCATCGCCGGCTACCTCGGCGCCACCGAGTCCGATGTCCTCGCCGGTATCCTCCCGCTCAACTCGGGCTACGGCCTCTCCCAGCTTCTCACGGCGGCCCTCACCGGCGCCTGCCTCGTCCTCCAGCGCTGGGTCGCCTTCCCCTACCCGATGGTCGAGACGATGCGCGACGAGCGCGTCACCGTCCTCGCCGGAGTTCCGACCCTGTTCAACACGCTGCTCCGCCTCGCGAGCTTCACCGAGGAGGGACTGCCCGACCTGCGGACCCTCACCAACGCCGGCGCCGGCATCCCCCCCCAGCGCGTCCGCGATCTCCGCGCCGCATTTCCCCGCGCCCGCCTCTTCTGTATGTACGGCCAGACCGAGTGCCAGCGCATCACCTACCTCGCGCCCGAGGATGCCGACACCCGCCCCGAGACCGTCGGGCGCGGCATGCCCAACCAGGAGCACTGGGTACTCGACGCTGACGGCAACCCCGTCGCCCCGGGCGAGATCGGCGAGCTGGTGGTCCGCGGCTCCCACGTCATGCGCGGCTACTGGAGACTGCCCGAGGAGAGCGCCAGGCGCTTCCGGCCCGGCCCGGTGCCCGGCGAGCTGATGCTCCACACCGGCGACCTCTTCCGCGTCGATGCCGACGGCTACCTCACCTTCGTCAGCCGGATGGACGACATCATCAAGTGCAAGGGCCAGAAGGTCAGCCCGAAGGAGGTCGAGGACGTCCTCTACGACCTGCCCGGGATCGTCGAGGCCGCCGTCGTGCCCGGGGAGGACGAGCTGCTCGGCCAGTCGGTGCTGGCCCACGTCGTCCTGGCCGCCGACGCCGCACTCACGCCCCCGCAGATCCTCCGCCACTGCGCCGCCCGGCTCGAGGACTTCAAGGTCCCCCAGCGGGTGATCGTCCACGAGGCGCTGCCCAAGGGCCAGACCGGCAAGATCGACAAGCTCGCCCTGCGGGGCTAGAGGGCGATGGACGATCGCCCCGCCCGCTCCCACCCCCGGCTGGCCTTCGCCGTCGCGTTGACCGCCGCATACCTGGCGGCCACGGCGCTGCTCGCACTCCGGCACGAGATCTGGCGCGATGAGGGCCAGGCGTGGCTCCTCGCCCGCGACGCACCTTCCATCTCCCACCTCCTCGGGCAGATGGGCTATGAGGGCAGCCCCGGCCTGTGGCACCTCACCCTCCGGCCCCTCGCCCGCACCGGGCTCCCCGTCGCGTCGATGCTCGCCCTGAACGTCGCGCTCGCAACGGCCGCCATCGCCCTGCTCGCGTTCGCCGCGCCCTTCCGACCGTGGGAGACGGCACTGATCGCCTTCGGTTGGTTCCCCTTCGCGTGGTACGGCGTCGTCGCGCGCAGCTACACCCTATCGATGCTCCTGCTGTTCCTCGCCGCAACCCTCCACCCCGCGCGCCGCGACCGCCCCTGGCTGTACGCTGCCGTACTGGCCCTGCTCGCGAACACGAACGTCCACTCCACGCTGTTCGCGGCGGCTCTCGGCCTCGTCCTCGCCTACGAGCGGCTGCGCGAGGGAGAGGGGCCGCTCGGACGGCGAGCCGCGCCGCTGCTTCCCTGGATCGTCGGTCTCGCGCTCGCCGTACTCCAGGTGCTCCCCCCGGACGACCTCGCCCCGCACCTTCGCGCATGGCGGCGGCTCGATCCCCTCGCCGAGTGGCGGCAGTTCCTGCCGGTCCTCGGCGCGCTGCTGCTGCTCGCGAGCCCCCGCGCAGCCCTCGTCTACGGTCTCGGCAGCACCGCGGTCGTCCTCGTCTTCATCACCAAGTACGGCGGTCTTCCGTGGCACCGGGGCACGGTCTACCTCCTGTTCGTCGCCTGCGCGTGGATCGCCGAGCGTGAGCGCCCGCGCGCCAACTGGCGCCCGCGTTGGCTCGCCTGCGCCTGGTCCGCAGCACTGCTGTGGGTGCTGCTCCGGTGGTTCGTGCCGAGCATCGACGCCGTACGGGCCCACTGGAGCAGGCCCTACTCCGCCGGCCGCGCCGTCGCCCGCCTGCTGGCCGAGGACGACCCCGAGGGACGCTCGCTCCTCGTCGTGTACCCGAGCTTCCTCGGCGCCTCCATCCTCCCGTACCGTCCCGCACAGCGTGCGTCGGCCCACTACCTCGAGTACGGCGCTCCACGCAGCTACACGACCTGGAACCGGC